>NZ_JASLCE010000056.1 GCF_030146175.1 Flavobacterium sp.
GCTAACAACGCTCTACCGCAAACTGGACGAATACCGTATCCAATAAAAAACCCTATCGTTTTGAAAGTACCAACCCTATCGTTTTGATAGGGTTTTTCGTTTGGCATAAGTCCGTTAAAAAAATAATCCCCGTAAAATCAACCCTTTAAACCGAATTCTAAAAATTCGGATCGGCATTTGGTTATAACACGGTAAATAATTTTAATCCTTATGAAAACATTCAACGAAACCCTGGTTCAAAAAATGGAACGTCTGGCAAATCTTACCATTCAAAGTTTGCAATCGGGGAAAACAGTTTGTACCAAAAGATGTCTGAATCTGGCCGATCAACTGTTGCAAAAAGGCAATGCCGAAATGAAAAATGCCATTACCAATGTATACCTCTTTTCCGTCTCTCATTATATGGAACTGAACCGGTATCCGATGGCCAAATTACTTCCGGTAAGCTTACACAAAGAGTATATCAAACAAATTAATACCTCCGGAGTATGATGACTATTGTTTTAACCGTAACCGGGTTATTGTGTTTTGCCCTGTTATACCTGTCTGTTTTTTATTTTGATAAAATCTAACGAAATGATACTACTATTTTTTATAGCACTGGCCGTTTTTGTCTATATCTGTTATGTCCTGCTAAAGCCCGAAAAATTCTAAAACCCAAAAACTAAAATGATGAATACAGAAATTATAGGAATCATAGCAATGTTTGCCATCACCCTGGTAGCAGCACTGCCATTGGGAAAATACATTGCTAAAGTCTATTCGGGACAAAAAACGATTCTTGATCCGGTTTTTAATCCGATCGAAAAATTATTCTTTAAATCCAGCGGAATAGACGCTTCAAAAGAAATGAACTGGAAACAGCATATGATTGCTTTACTGGCGATTAATGTGGTCTGGTTTGTCCTCGGAATGGCCGTATTACTTGGTCAGGGTTGGTTACCGTTAAACCCGGATCACAACCCGAATATGGCGCCCGATCTGGCTTTTAATACCATCATCTCGTTCCTTGTTAATTGTAACCTGCAACACTATTCCGGAGAAACCGGTGTCAGCTATCTGAGTCAGTTGTTTTTAATGTTCCTGCAATTCGTTTCCGCAGGGATCGGACTGGCAGCCGCAGCGGTGTTGTTTAACGCTTTAAAAGAGCGTACTACCGAAAAGCTGGGTAATTTTTACAACTATTTTATTAAATCCTGTACCCGAATCCTCCTACCGATATCCGTGATCACGGCTGTAATCCTTTTATGGAACGGTACGCCGATGACGTTTAACGGTAAAGATACGATGACGACCTTACAGGGTGATACGGTTCAGGTTTCTACCGGACCGGCTGCGGCTTTTGTCGCAATCAAGCACGTTGGTACTAACGGAGGCGGTTTTTTCGGAGCCAATTCCGTACATCCTTTTGAAAATCCAAATTATATAACCAATATGACGGAAATGGTTGCGCAGATGATCATTCCTTTTGCGATGATCTTCGCCCTTGGTTTTTATCTGAACCGCCGCAAATTATCCTGGATGATCTTTTCGGTAATGACAATCGGTTTTCTGGCGCTGGCCGTTCCGACAATAGTTACGGAAATGAACGAGAATCCGACGATAACCGAAATGGGAATCAATACAACTCAGGGTGCTACCGAAGGAAAAGAAACCCGATTCGGAGCCGCGGCTTCGGGATATTGGAGTATTGCTACCACGGTGATTTCGACCGGATCGGTCAATTCGATGCACGATAGCGCCATGCCGCTTTCCGGAATGAATCAGTTATTAGCCATGATGGTCAACTGTTTTTACGGCGGTTGTGGCGTAGGGATTCTAAACTTTTACATCTTTATCATTCTCGCGGTATTTATCAGTGGATTGATGGTGGGACGTACGCCTGAATTCTTAGGTAAGAAAATCGAAGCACGCGAAATGAAAATCGCAATGATCATCGCACTATTACACCCATTTCTGATTTTAGTCGGTACCGCTTTGTCTACCGCTTTTCCGGAACAAGGTGCCAGTACGCTAAATAATCCCGGATTCCACGGATTTAGTGAGATATTATACGAATATGCCTCATCGGCAGCCAATAACGGTAGTGGTTTCGAAGGTTTGGGCGATAACAACCCGTGGTGGAACATCACTACCGGGATTGTATTACTACTTTCCCGATTCCTGCCTATTATTGGCCCGATAGCGATTGCCGGTATACTTGCCGCTAAAAAGCATATCCCGGAAAGTGCCGGAACCCTAAAAACCGATACGGCTACTTTCGGACTGATGACCTTTGCTGTGATTGCGATCATCGCTGCGTTATCCTTCTTCCCTGCCCTGACACTCGGTCCTATTGCGGAATATTTTTCAATGAAATAAAACAATACCATGAAAACCAAAAATCAGTCTTTGTTTCAAAAAGAATTGCTGTTGGAAGCGTTGAAACAATCTTTTGTAAAACTCAACCCGGCGAGCCTTTTCCGGAATCCGATCATGTTTACCGTCGAAATCGGTACCGCAGTGATGTTGGGCGTATGCCTTTGGATTCTTACCGGAGAAACGACACAGGGCAGTTTTGCCTATAATTTCACGGTGTTTTTAATACTGCTGTTTACACTGTTGTTTGCCAATTTTGCCGAAGCCATTGCCGAAGCGCGTGGTAAAGCTCAAGCCGACAGCCTACGAAAAACCCGAGAAGAAACCCCTGCCAAAAAAATTGAACAGGTTGGCGAACTGTATGTGAACGAGATCACCATCGTTCCGTCGTCCAGTCTAAAAAAAGGCGATCTTTTTATTTGTGAGGCCGGCGATAATATCCCAACCGACGGTGAGATTATCGAGGGGCTTGCTACCATTGACGAAAGTGCCATTACCGGCGAAAGCGCCCCGGTGATTCGCGAAGCCGGCGGTGATAAAAGTTCCGTAACCGGCGGTACCAAAGTGTTGTCCGATAAAATCAAGGTTCGGGTAACTGCCGAACCCGGGGAAAGTTTCCTCGATAAAATGATCGCACTCGTAGAAGGTGCTTCCCGACAAAAAACACCAAATGAAATTGCATTAACAATATTATTAGCTGGGTTTACACTGGTGTTTATCATCGTTTGTGTTACGCTAAAACCTTTTGCCGATTATGCCAACATTCCGATCACGATTGCCGCTTTTATTTCCCTTTTTGTCTGTCTGATTCCTACTACTATTGGCGGTTTGTTGTCGGCGATCGGGATTGCCGGTATGGATCGTGCGTTACGCGCCAATGTAATCACAAAATCCGGTAAAGCGGTGGAAACGGCCGGTGACATCGATGTATTGCTACTGGATAAAACCGGAACCATTACCATCGGTAACCGAAAAGCAACGCATTTTCACCCGGTAAAGGATATCCATGAAAATGATTTTATAAGAGCCTGCGCCTTGTCCTCTTTAGCCGATGAAACGCCCGAAGGAAAATCCATCGTAGAACTGGCCGGTAAAGAATTGACACAAAATCTATCAATTAAAGGTGCAACATTGATCCCGTTTACGGCCGAAACCCGTTGTAGTGGTGTCAATCTGACCGAAGGTACCCGAATCCGAAAAGGGGCTTTTGATGCGATCCGCAAACTAAGTGAAAATGCGGGGTTTCCGTTTCCTAAGGAGATTACCGATGCCGTAACTAAAATTTCCGGTAATGGCGGTACACCACTGGTAGTGGCGCAAAATGAAAAGGTTATCGGGGTAATCGAATTACAGGATATCATCAAAACCGGAATCAGCGAACGATTTGAACGATTGCGTAAAATGGGGGTTAAAACCGTGATGGTCACCGGAGACAATCCGCTTACGGCCAAATTTATCGCAGAAAAAGCCGGTGTGGATGATTTTATTGCCGAAGCCAAACCGGAAGATAAAATGAACTATATCAAAGCCGAGCAGCAAAAAGGAAAACTGGTAGCCATGATGGGCGACGGTACAAACGATGCGCCGGCACTGGCTCAGGCCGATGTGGGTGTTGCGATGAATAGCGGAACGCAAGCAGCCAAAGAAGCCGGTAATATGGTCGACTTGGATAATGATCCAACCAAATTAATTGAAATCGTTGAAATCGGAAAACAGTTACTAATGACTCGTGGTACGCTAACGACCTTTAGTATTGCAAACGACGTGGCGAAGTATTTTGCCATTATCCCGGCCTTGTTTATCACTGCCATTCCGACTTTACAGGGATTGAATATTATGAAACTCCACAGTCCGGAAACGGCCATTTTATCGGCCGTGATCTTTAACGCGGTGATCAT
The DNA here is from genome assembly GCF_030146175.1 of Flavobacterium sp. Lineage (GTDB taxonomy): Bacteria > Bacteroidota > Bacteroidia > Flavobacteriales > Flavobacteriaceae > Flavobacterium. Next base: position 4,257 of record NZ_JASLCE010000056.1, read on the forward strand.
TCCGTTCCTGATTCCGCTGGCTTTAAAAGGAGTTGCTTATAAACCAATCGGTGCTTCGGCGCTGTTACGTCGCAACCTGCTGATTTATGGCCTTGGTGGGATACTCGTTCCTTTTATCGGAATCAAACTCATCGATATGATGGTCGCCTTGTTCTTTTAAACACAACTTAAATTAAAAATCATGAAAAATCATATCCTATCCGGCATCAAACTAACACTGGTTTGTATCGTGTTCTTTGCCGGAATTTACACCCTGTTTATCTGGGGAATTGCACAACTGGCACCCAATCATGGTAAAGGGGAAATCGTAACCTATAAAGGAAAAACCTATTATTCCAATATCGGACAGGCGTTTACCGCTCCGAACTATTTTAATTCCCGCCCATCGGCTGTTAACTATAATGCGGCCGGGTCCGGCGGAAGTAACAAAGGTCCAAGCAATCCGGAATACCTGGCTGAGGTTCAAAAACGAATCGATACTTTCCTGATTCAGAATCCCGGTGTTTCCAAAAGTGATGTTCCGGCAGAATTGGTTACCGCCAGCGGTAGCGGATTGGATCCGGATATTTCGGTACAGGCGGCCAAAGTTCAGGTGAAACGTGTCGCTAAAATCCGCGCCATCGAACCCGAAAAGCTTTATCAATTAATTACACAAAACACACAGCAACCCGTATTAGGTCTTTTCGGACCTGAAAAAATCAATGTCTTACAATTAAATATCGCCCTCGATAAATTACAATCCTAATGACTACTAAAATTTTTCATTCGACCTTAATCGCATTCGTTTCTTCCTTTGGCTTACAGGCACAAACCGAAAATGACAATGCGGAAAAAAAATCGCCTTTAACTGTTAGTGGCTACCTTGAAACCTATTATGCCTACGATCTGAATGCACCGGAAAACAACACGCGTCCGGGTTTTATCTATTCGCATAACCGTCATAACGAAGTCAACCTGAATTTGGGTTACATCAAAGCGAATTACGAAAAAGACCGGGTACGTGCCAATCTGGCTATCATGGCCGGAACCTATAGCAATGCTAATCTTGCAACGGAAGCTGGAGTCTTAAAAAACATTTACGAAGCCAATGCCGGAATCCGATTGTCCGAAAAACACAACCTTTGGGTTGATGCCGGGATTTTTGCTTCCCACATCGGTTTTGAAAGTGCTGTTAGTAAAGATTGCTGGACATTAACCCGAAGCATCCTTGCTGATAACTCCCCGTATTACGAAAGTGGTGCGAAGATATCGTATACGTCACCAAGTCAGAAATGGTTTATTAGCGGACTCGTGCTAAATGGCTGGCAACGTATCCAGCGCGTCGACGGAAACAAATCGCTGGCTTTTGGTCATCAGATTACCTATAAACCCAACAGTAAGGTCACTTTAAACAGTAGTTCTTTTATTGGAAATGACAAACCTGCAGTGGAGAAACGCATGCGCTATTTTCACAATTTTTACGGTCAGTTCCAACTAGACGCGAAATGGGGATTGATCACCGGCTTTGACATCGGAGCCGAACAAAAAGAAAAACACAGTAACAGCTATAACATTTGGTACTCGCCTGTAGTCATTGTAAAATACAATGCTACGGATAAAATCAGTCTGGCGGCACGCGGTGAATATTATTCCGATAAAAACGGGGTAATTATCAGTACCGGTACACCAAACGGGTTTCAGACATTCGGATATTCCGTAAATTTGGATTACAAAATCATGGATAACGTCGTATGGCGCATAGAAGCCCGTAACTTAAACAGTAAAGAGGCTATTTTTACCCGCGATGCAGAACCGGTTACTTATAATTTTGTTGCCGTTACCTCATTGGCCGTTTCATTTTAAAACTGCATATTTTGGAAAATAACAGAGAAGATAACGTACAACATTTTCTCGACTTGATTCGGAAATCAAGAAAGGGAAAATTCAAAGTGTATATCGGGATGAGCGCCGGTGTGGGCAAAACCTATCGTATGCTCCAGGAAGCCCATTCCCTGTTAAAAAACGGAATCGACATTAAAATCGGGTTTATCGAAACCCATAACCGTAAGGAAACCCACGAGCTACTCGCGGGTTTACCTGTTGTTCCGCGTCGGAAACTGTTTTACAAAGGCAAAGAACTCGAAGAAATGGATGTTCAGGCGATTATTAATCTCCGTCCGGAAGTCGTGATTGTCGATGAACTCGCGCATACCAATATCGAAGGCAGCAAAAACGAAAAACGCTGGCAGGATGTTCTTGAAATCCTCGATGCGGGTATCAATGTGATTAGTGCTGTAAACATTCAGCATATCGAAAGCCTGAACGAATCGGTTAAAAATATTACCGGGATCGAGGTTAAAGAACGGATTCCCGACAGTGTGCTGGCGCAGGCCGATGAGGTAGTGAATATCGATTTAACCGCCGACGAGCTGATTACCCGTTTAAAAGAAGGAAAAATATACGAAGCGGGAAAAATCGAAATGGCGTTGCGCAATTTTTTTAAAGGCGAACACATCCTGCAGTTACGCGAACTGGCTTTAAAAGAAGTCGCCAGTCAGGTGGAACGGAAAGTCGAAACGGAAGTCATTAAAAACAAAAACATCCGACAGGAAAAACTGATGGCGTGCATTAGCAGTAACGAAAAAACAGCCAAAAGGGTGATTCGAAAAACCGCGCGGCTCGCCAATTATTATAACAGCAAATGGTTTGTACTCTACGTGCAACTTCCGGATGAAAGCGCCGATAAGATTGCACTGGACAAACAACGTCACCTGATCAACAATTTTAAACTGGCTACGGAACTCGGTGGCGAAGTACTAAAAATTGAACATACCAAAATTTCCAAAGCCATTATCGAACAGGCCGAACTCAAAAAAATAACCACCGTTTGTATTGGTAAACCGCGTATGAATTTCCTGAAAATTATTCTTTCGACAAACGTTTTTAAAGAATTGCTGAATAAACTATCTTCGAGTGATATTGACCTGATCATTTTAAGTTAACGCCAAATGAAAATAAAAACCAAATTGACCCTCGGTGTCGGATTACTCTTTTTCCTGATTGTACTTCTCGTCGCATTGGGCGTACGACAATTGCATACGTTGGCGAACGATACCGAAAATATACTGGTCGACAATTACAATTCGCTCGATTATTCCCGGAATATGCTAAAAGAACTGGACAAAATTGAAACCGACAAACAGTCACTCGATAAATTCCAGTATTATCTCGAACTCCAAAGTCGGAATATTACCGAAATTGGCGAAAAAGAACTAACCGAAAACCTACTCGAGGATAGCCAAACATTTACCCAACAACCGGATAATAAAACGGTTATTCTTTTGATTCGAAACGACCTGAATGCCATTATGAAACTCAATATGGATTCAATTCAGCGGAAAAGTATTGTGGCCTCCCAAACGGCCGACAGGGCGATTCTTTGGATTTCCATTACCGGTTCCATGTGTTTTATTATTGCTTTTACATTATTGATCAACCTGCCAAGTACGATTGCCGATCCGATAAAAGACCTGACCGAAAGTATCCGTCAGATTGCCGGTAAAAACTACTCCCGACGGGTTCATTTTGAAGGACATAGCGAATTTGGCGATCTGGCGCGTTCTTTTAATACGATGGCCGAAAAGCTACAAGAATACAGCGATAGCAGTCTTGCCCGTTTAATGATGGAAAAAAAACGGATAGAAACCTTGATCAACAATATGCACGACCCGGTAATCGGATTGGACGATACCCAAAAGATTCTGTTTGCCAATGAGGAAGCGTTAAAAATATCCGGGCTCAAATCGGCGGATATCATCGGAAAACCCGTTCAGGATATCGCGGTGTATAACGATCTGATTCGTTCCCTGATTCAGCATTTGGCCGGAAATAGTGTCAATAATTCCAAAAACGAAACCCTGACAATCTATGCCGATAACAAAGAAAGTTATTTCGAAAAGCAGATCGTCCCGATTGTGATCACGCCTACCGGAGAAACCGAAAAAAAGGAAATCGGGTCTTTTATCATACTGCGCAATGTTACGTTATATAAGGAACTCGATTATGCGAAAACCAATTTTATCGCTACCGTTTCCCATGAGTTTAAAACACCAATCGCTTCGATGAAAATGAGTCTGCAATTATTGGAAAACGAAAGCATCGGTCCGCTAAACGAAGAACAACAACATTTGATTGCCAGTATTAAGGACGATACCAAACGTCTGTTACGTACTACCAGTGAATTGCTCAACATCACACAGGTGGAAACTGGAAAAACGCAATTGGAAATAGAAAAAAGTGATGTCCTTCAAATCGTAACCGAAGCCGTAGAGGCTACGCAAAAACTCGCCGAACAGAAAAACATCAAACTTTTTACGGCATTTCCCAATTCGATTCCCGATGTCTGGGCCGATCGGGAAAAAACAACCTGGGTGGTTTCCAATCTGATCACAAACGCTATTCGCTATTCGTATGAAAACGCAAGCATACAGGTACAACTTTCGGAAGACGATTCGTATGTAAAAATCATTGTAAAAGACAACGGACTCGGTATTTCGTCCCAATACACCGGAAAAATCTTCGATCGTTATTTCCGGATTCCGGGCTCGGAAAAAGAAGGCACTGGCCTCGGATTGGCCATTAGTAAAGAATTTATTGAAGCCCAACAGGGATTGATCACTGTAGAAAGTGAACTCGGTTCCGGTAGTACTTTTACTGTATTCCTAAAAAAATCACTTTAAAATAACGTTAAAAACGCTTTAAAAAAGCCGTTGATTTTTCTGGAAATCAACGGCTTTTTTTATGTCCAAACCGGATTTCTGCCTTTTTTTAAAAACGGGATTTTACTATTCTCCACACTCCTCCTAAAAATAGCACAAAACACAATTCGCTACAAATCAACAACTTAACAAACTAATCTAACCAAATTTAGGGAGGCCTTTTATGGGTGAATTTCCCGTTATCGCAAGGGAATATATCCCCGTTTAAAATACGGGAATATCCTCTTTTTCAGCACATTGAACTAATGCAATTTTACACCAACAAACAAAACCATTAAAAACGGAGGTCAAATCCTTCGATTGGTAAACGAAAAAATAACATTCATTAAAAACATTGAAATCATGAACAACAAATTAATTTTTAGAGCAGTGATGGTGATCATCATTATTATCGGAGGTGTAATCATCATTATCGGAAGAAAACCGATTCCGGAACCTATTTGTATCGTATGCGGACGAAACATCCTGACCTTTTTAGGAATCATCGAAGTTGTATTGGGTGCTATCGCGCTTAACCTTCACAATAAAATCGTCAATACAAAAATCAATGTGGGGCGCTAATCCATCCTTTTAAAAAGGACATCAATCAAAATCGAACAGTTAATCCAATCAGGGCGGTATCCGAAAAGCCCGGAACAGAGTAGGAAATCATCAATCAAAACAATCAAACACTATGGGAACATTCACACCTATGCCGGATGAAACCGAATTCATGAACGTTATCTTAGGAGACGTATTTAAAAAATTAACCAACGGAGGCGATCCGAAAATGTTAGGCCCAAATAATTTTGTGGCCTGGGAACCGGTAGCCAGCGTAATCGACAAAACCGCTTTTGAATATGCGCACAAAGGGTTTACCGGTAGCGCACCAAAACTGGAAGGAATGACCGACGAAGAGTATACCGACCTTCGTAACGAGAAAAAATATTCGGCCTATGCCCATGCGGAAGAATTTGCACGACTGGTGGATCAGATTCCAAGCAATATCCCGGAAAAGGATAAAGACGGCAGCCGTAAGTTTACCATTTTCAGCTCACAAAATGATCATACCGTATCGAACGTCTATAGCGATATTATGGAATTTTGTGTCGTAAAAGATTCCAAAATCGATCCTAAAGTCGAGAAAAAACTGGAAAAATTAAGAGGGGAATTATTTACCATCAAAAAATTAAAAAATCCGGATTATGACGACAGTATGCCGGAACATCCGGACGATAACCCGAAGTATGTTTTTAACACCTTCCCATCGCCAAAATACGTTAAATACCTGGAATATGAAGCGTTGTTTTATGATGCCGACGATCGTTTGGCGGAGTTAAAAAGACGTGTGGATCTTCAGGATCCGGATGCTATGGCCGAGATGACCATTTCCGGTAAAAACTATATCAAAAAACGTGACGATGCGTTGAAAAGATGGGAATCGATGGGGTATAAAGGTGCCGTTGAAAAAACCATGAACTATATCGACGAAATCGAAAGCAGCAACTTTATCACCGTTAAAAAACGATACGAATCGGAATTGCTGGCCGCTAAAAGAACCGGATTAGGCGGTATGAATACCTACTACTATTCGGCGCCACTACCGGCAACAACTTTGGCCAATTCGACACAATGGGTAGACTATAAGTTTACAAAATCGAGTTACGATACGAGTTATAAAAACACCAAACACAGTTGGTCGGCAGCGGCTTCTTACCTTGGCGTTTTTGGCGGAACAGCCAGCGGATCGCATCAGAAAATCGATTCCAGCTATAATTTCAACGACTTTGAAATGAGCTTTAAACTGGGTAAATGCTTTATTACGCGTCCGTGGTTGGGTACCACTTTTATCAAATCCCGATTCTGGAAATATTCTAAAACCGGTCAGGATGTCGTAAACAACCAGATGGTGAGCGATGGAAACGGTGGTGGATTAATGCCGGCAGTAACCACGGAACTTTACTTTATTACCGATCTGAAAATCGGATTTAAAAAAGGAAGTGATTCCTATAAAAAAGTAGAAAACCATGTCGGTGCCGGTGCCGGAGTTCACTTCGGATTGTTTTCGATTGGCGGAAGCTATGGCTACGACGATACCCGTGTGAATTCTTCCGGAGAAAGATCGGAACAAGGAATGTCGTCGAAAGGAATTTTACTGATCGGACGAAAATGTAACATCCTCGATTTATCACCTAACCCGCTTCCATCGATCAAAGATGACGAATGGGTAGAAGTTAATTAATCCTTATAATTCCAGGCAATTCCAAATACCAACTCCGGTATTTGGAATTCCTTTCTTTAAGCAAACACATTATGAAATATTATACCGCTTTATTCCAGAAAATAAAGGAATACTATAAATCGCAAAGTTCCAATCCATCCGAATTGGCTTTGATTTGTCCGTCGCTACGGATCTATGAAAATGATGAAATCAAATTGTTATTACCGCAAATCCTGTTGGACGATCCGTTAAAAGGGGAAGGTTTACTCAAAAAGCAGGATCTTTCGTTCCAGTTAAACTCCCTACCGGCTTCGGATACTTTTTGGGATGTCAATCCGGCCAATACGTTGTTTAACGTTTACGGCGAGCTGATCAATGCCGATCAGGGACTTTCGCCCAACGCCATCGCAACGGTAAACGAAGAAGCGCAAAAGGTTTTATACGATGCCAAAGGAAAACCGACCAAGGAAAAGAAAGCCTATGACAAATACCTGACGCAATATGAAACACTGCTTCGCGAATGGGAAACCCATATAAACACCTATGATGATGCTTTTTCGGATGACGAAAAAAACATCTGGCTGGAAAAACTAAACGTAATCCTGTTGAAAAAAGAAAAAATGGCAGTTGATCATAAACTACTCGGTTATAAAAAACAGATCGAGGAAGCCATAAAACAAATCAACAGCAAAGACGGACTGGAAATTTTCCTGGCCAATCTGACCAACTCGCGCAATACGATGGAAATGTCCCGGAAAACCGGAATTCAATCGTTGGAATCGTATCACGATATTAATTTCGTTCCTTACGATTTTATGTCGAACGACAGTGGCTGGATCAAACTTTCGATTGATAAAAAAGAACTGGATAGCCTATATGAAATGGCGAAAAACGAAAAAGATGCCTTTCCGGACGAGGTGATTTCGATCGATTATGACGAAAAAAACATTATTGGAATCGAACTGGAATTTTCGATCGTAACGATGCTTCGCAACTGGTTTTCACTGCCAACACTTACGTCGGAGTATTTTAAATGGAACGGCAAACAACCGGTATCCGACGGGCAAACCATTAGCAACGATTTCCTGCTATCGGCTTTTCCTAAAAAAATGATTCTGATCAAAAACCTGAAAATTAACATCGATCCGAATATCTCGGATGCGGTTGTCAGCAATATTGATCAGTTGATACATTTTGGTCCAATCATTATGAAAAACCAGTTGTTTACCAATGCCAGTACGAATGTCCGTTTTATCAAGGCGATCAAAAACAAAGAAACGCTGGAATCGAATAACGTCAAATATTACAGTACCAAAGCGACACTGGACGAACCGGCTCCATTCGAACCGGAACCGGTTACCACGCCACCGATCAAACCAATTGCTTCCGCTCCTATTTATAAGGCTTTGGCGGGTATCAAACAACCGTTGATCAAAACTACTATGGCTCCGGGTATCAAAATGATGCCGTCTACCGATCCGGCTCCAACGCCTGTTCCGACACCTACACCACAAACATCGAATGCCGTTTGGGGTATCAAACGTTTTATCCGTACCAATCCGATATTGTTTCCTCCGATTATTAAAAACCCTACTCCGGCCAAAACCCTAACCACGGTGATTTTGTCCGTTACCGATTCGGTTTCCAGACAAAGTGTTTATAAATCAGAGATATCGATCATCGGAACCAATAATAATACGTTTAAAGAAATCGAATCGGATAAAAACGGCGCAATCGAGTTCCAGCTTCCGGTAGGAAACTATAAGGTTAAGATCAAAAAAGACGGTTATAAAGTTTTTGAAACCGAACTGAAAATCGAGAACCTGTTTACCGTGACCAAAGAATATGCACTTGCTCCGGAATCGGTTACCTACGACAGTTTTTTCCTGATTGGTATGGTCTGCGAAAAATTACCGCAAATCCCTAAAATATCCGGATCATGAAAACCGTCCGATTGCATTCAAAAGGCCCTGAAGTGACCACTTTATGCGAGATATTGGTCCGAATGGGCTATCCGGTTATGGTTTCGGACGTTTTTACTGTTGCGGTTGATGAAGCCGTAAAAAGCTTTCAGAACGACTATAACCTTGTTGTAGACGGGATCGTTGGTATTAAAACCTGGTCCCGCCTTTTCGAGAAAAACAGTACGCTGACGCAGTATAACGACAAATTACTTTCCGAACAGGATCTGATCGATTTTGCGAATGACTATCAGGTGGAACTCGCTTGTATTAAGGCGGTAAACGAGATCGAAAGCAGCGGAAAAGGCTTTCTTATTGACGGTCGACCTAAGATTTTATTCGAAGGTCATATTTTCTGGCAGGAACTGGAACGCCGGAATATTAATCCGCAAGCCTATGTCCGACCCGAAAATCAGGATGTTTTATATAAAAAATGGACTAAAAAATACTACCAGGGCGGTTCGCGGGAATACGAACGTTTGGCCAAAGCTGCCGCGCTTATTCCGGGATTAAATCTTACCGATGCCGCCCATGCCTCCGCTTCCTGGGGTGTTTTCCAGATCATGGGATTTAATGCCATTCCAATCGGGTATGACAGCATGGACAGTTTTGTTGGTAAAATGTACCTCAATGAGCGGGAACATCTTACTGCTTTTGGCTGTTTTCTCAAAACGAACAACCTGATCGTCGCTTTACAAAATAAAGACTGGGAAACTTTTGCCTACCGTTATAATGGCGAAGGCTATAAAGTGAACAAATACGACGAAAAGTTGGCCCGAGCGTATCAAAAATATACCACCTGAACCTAAATTCAGGTTAACCGTTTCCTCCCTTTCCCGTATCGGCAGCAATCGTCCCCACTATATACAAACGATTTTGTTTTTCATTGCATATAACACGAGTCCGATGCGGGTTTTTATTTCCAGTTTCTGAAAAAGATTTTCCCGGTAGCCATCCACCGTTTTCGGACTCAGGCACATTTCATCGGCAATTTCGCGATAGGTCATTTCGGTACAGGCCAGGCGAATAAACTCCAGTTCGCGTTCTTTTAAACTGGCTTTGTTACCGGCTTCTAATTTATTGATCAAAACACCTGAAACCATTTCGGTATAAAAATACCCGGTTTCGTGTACTTTGAGTAATGCCTCCCGAAACATATTCGGATGGGTATCTTTTAATAAATAACCACTGGCACCGTTACTGATCATCTTAATGATCGTGTCTTCGTCATCGTTTACCGACAACGCCAATACCCGTAAACCCGGGTAATCTTCTTTGAGGCGTCTCATGGTTTCCACGCCATCCATAACCGGCATATTGACATCGAGCAATACCAGATCCGGAAGTTCATCCATAGCTTTTAGTCCGGTAAGGAAATCTTTTCCATTGTTGTAATTTCCGCAGACCACAAACTCTTTAAAGCTGTTTATCAGGAACGATAGCGACTGGGAAAACAGTAGGTGGTCGTCTACAATTACAATTTTTATTTTATTCATAGTAGTAAGGGGATTTTTTTACTCTTTGCGTCCTTTTTCCAAAGGATATACAATTTTAAGCTTCGTACCTTCGTTCGGATGGGACGAAACCAAAAAAGCGGCGCCAATTAACCGGGCCCGCGTGTTCATGTTTGCCAATCCGGAACCTTTGGCTACGGTGGCATTGTTAAAACCGATTCCGGAATCGGTTACTTCGATAATACACTCCCTGGCATCAAAACAGATATCCACATCGATGGTTTTACTATGTGAATATTTTAAGGCGTTGGAAATGGCTTCCTGTAATATCCGGTAAATGATCACTTCGTGTTGCGGATCAATAGGTTGTATTTGCCCGGATATATTCAGGTTACCATTAATAATTTTAAGTTTGGTGATTCGGTTCAGATCTTCGGTTACGGCATCAATAAAGCCGGATTGTAGTTCCACATCGCCATTGATCAATTTGGCAACCATACGGATTTCATCCAGCGATTTACTAACAAGCTTGCGTACCTCATCGAGTTCATGCTTATCGTCGGTATCGATTTTAGCCACCATCAGGTTGAGCTGCATCACCGCGACCGATAAAATTTGTCCGATATTATCGTGTAGCTCCCGACTGATATTCGACAGGGTTTGCTCTTTGATTTCGATTCGTGATTTGGCCAACTCGGAATTAAAAAACAACTCTGCTTCCATTTTATCCATTAGGAATTTCGACTTTTTCTTCTGAAAATACAGGAAAAAGACCAGTAACGTGCCCAACAAGGTTAAAAGCACGATACTAAACGAAATGATCAATAATGGTATCTCTTTTTGCTCCATATAAAACCAAAGATAAAACTGGTGTTCATTAATACGTTTAAAAAGAAAATGATCAAGCTATAAGTTGTTTCGTGGATTCCGGATAAAAACCAACGTAAAGAGAGCATAAACGGTAAAAAGGGAACATAAAAAAGTAATATTCCCAATACGAACCAGAAAAAAATCGTGTCTTTAATGGATAATATCAGATTCGAATTGAACAGTTCCATCAGGTAAAGGCAACTCAACATCAGAATCATCACCACACCGATGGCAAAATTGTTAAAACAGACTTCTTCTACCACATCCTGAAAAAAGGTGAGGTTCACGAATACTGACACCAAAAAAAGCGCAAAGCATACGTTCGCAACCTGTTTGTGTTTAGGTTGTTGTAAAATGGATTTTAAAAACAGTATATAATACGGCAGGATAATAAACATATAGATATTAAAAACCATATAGTTAACCTGCCCGGTTATTTGCGTATAAAAAATTCCGGTTAGCTCCGTAATTGCCGAGAGCCATATGGATAATACAAAAAACTTTGCCTTATTATTCGGAAGTTTGTACCAGTAAATAATGCCAAACATTCCCGATAATAAGGCGAGAAACACAGTATATAATCTTAGATCTGCCAACATTCGTTATCCACCGTAATTGAGTTTTGGAGGATTCCCCATGGAACCGAAATTCAAAGGTTCTATAGTTGTTATGTCCAATGCATTACCTTGCAGACTAGCGCCTCCTCGGGTTCCCTGTTCGTCGTTGATCGTTCCGGTTGGTGTTAAAAATACGGTAGTATAACCCGCATTTTTCTCTTCGGTTTCCGGATAAACACCCAGATAAATACGAATACCGTCTACCGAAAAGCCTTTTTCGACAGCATTTTCTTTTACATACGCGATATAACGCTCCAGCTCTTCAATAGAAAACCAAAAGGCATTGGCATCTTCCAATCCGGATCTTTCGGTAACTAAAGCACCTCTTTGTTCATTGTAATTTTTGTTCAACTCTTTCCCTTTTTCAAAAGAAATTAATTGAGTAGGTTTCACCATTGTGTTCATTTTTAGATGGGTTTATTGATTTAAAAGCAAAATTACAGGCTTGGCGAAACTATTACAAGGGGAATTTTCCCCTTTTTCACTAACCATTTTTTTTCGTTTAACTCCGAAAATTCTTCTATTTCAAAGAAAAAACAAAATTAATCATAAAATAACGATTCGCTCTATTTCTATTTTCCTATTTTTTTAACAAATCCCGGATTTTATCAATACTGATCCACAATAGTTCTGAAAGTGAGGTTTACACGCGGACGCATCACTTTGGTTGTTGGCGGCAAACGGTGTAACCAGTGGGTTTGGGTGGTTCCCTGCATAATGAGTAGGCTTCCGGCTTCCAATACCAGCGAAACCGTAGCTTTAGTTGTTTTGTGTTTAAAGGCAAACTTGCGTTCGGCTCCAAAGCTTAGCGACGCAATCACGGTATTCACACCTAGGGATTTTTCGCTATCGCTATGCCAGGCCATTCCTTCCTGTCCGTCGTGATAGAGGTTTAACAGACAGGAATTAAAAGTCGTACCGCTTACATTTTCGGCTATTTTTTTTAAGGCGATTAATTCTTCCGTCCACGGTAAAGCCGTTTTGGTCGTATTGGAATAGGTATACTGAAACGGATGATCACCATACCAGGCCACTTTTCTTTTGGTCTGGATCAGCTTCCCAAAAACAACCGCCTCGTCATTGCGCCATTCGATGGTTTCCATAAAACGATCGTAATACTGCTGTGCTTCCCGACCGTTGATTATACAACCGTGATAGTACACTTCCCCGTCATATGGCAGTATGTTTTCGATTTCTCCGGTGCTGAATAAATCCATTATAGTTGTTGTTTTAATTTCCAATGTTGGTACGCTTCCCGCATACAATGACCACAAGGCCGATATCCCATCGCTTCCGCTTCTTCCATTGAAGCAAAAAATACCCGGTTTATTTTTTTCATTCTTTTGCCGGATGTACAATGTAAACGTCCAACAATTTTCAGTTTTTTATTTCCTCCAAAGATAATGCTTTGTTTCCGGATCCGATGGTGTAGTTCGGTATCCGAAAGTTGTTCGTGTAGCCACATCTTTAACTGATCGCGTCGTGAAAAATGATTCCCATCGTATACCGTTTTCCGCTTCGAACTTCACTCACACCGTGTTTCATCGCTACACGATAATAGCCTTTTGTACCGCGTACCGGGCGGAAGTTTGTCGTAAAAATCAGCATATCACCACGTTTTGGTTGTAAGACGATCGCTTTTGATTGTGCTCTGGGAACCTGTTCGGTCAACACAAATTCGCCTCCGGTATAGTCTTCTTCGGGTTCATTGAGAAACAACACAATCTGAATCGGGAAAAAGACATCGCCATACAAATCCTGATGCAAGGTATTAAAGCCGCCTTCACTGTAATTCAGTACCAATACCGTAGGTTTCAGCTGGTTGTTTGCCTTACAAAGCGCTAATAATTCCTCGTGCTTTCCGGGAAATTGCCGGTCTATCTGTAATGCTTTCATCCATAAATTGGCAATCGGCACCAGTTTTTCATAAACCGTAGTCCGCAATTGCTGAATCAGATCCGGTAACGGGTAATCAAAATATTTGTATTCGCCTTGTCCAAAGCGATACCGCTCCATCACTACTTTTTTCCGATATCGTTTATCTTCCGGATAATAATTGATCAGGGTGTTGCAAACCGATTCCGGAATTATGTCCGACAATACGGCGTATCCTTTTTCATGCATCATTCCAGCCACCCGATCCCAATCGGTAGCCTGCAATCTGTCCAATATAGCCTCCATTATTCCTGTAGTAAAAGATCCGACTGACAGGCTTCCCATCCGATAATGGCTTTTTTCCGGGCATTTCCCCAATGATAACCGCCAATCATCCCGGTAGCCTGAATTACGCGATGACACGGAATCAGAAAAGCCACCGGATTATTTCCGATTGCCGTTCCCACTGCTCTTGAAGCTCTCGGTTTTTCGATACTTTTGGCAATATCACCGTAGGTCGTTAACTGTCCCATCGGTATTTTTAACAGCGTTTCCCAGACTTTTAGCTGAAAATCCGTTCCCCGTAAGTGTAATTTTACAGTATGCGATTCGTTCCAGTCGTTGCCAAAAAACGAGTGTACATCTTTTTGAAAAGTATCGGTCTGATTGGTAAAAGACGCATTGGGAAATTCCGCTTTTAATTCCTGTAATGCCAACTCCTGATCGTCGGCAAAAACAAGCCGACAGATTCCTTTTTCGGTAGAAGCCATCAACAGCGTTCCAAACGGACTTTCGTCGAAATTATAATTGATACGCAACTGTTCGCCACCGTTTTTATAATCTCCCGGTGTCATTCCCTCGATCTTAATAAACAAATCGTGCAAACGGCCGGTTCCGGAAAGTCCGGTTTCGAAGGCCGCTTCGGATAAGGTAAGCTGACTGGATTTAAGCATTTTTTTGGCGTGTTCCACCGTAAGATATTGCAAAAACTTCTTCGGACTCACACCTGCCCATTCGGTAAATAGTTTTTGAAAATGGAATGGACTCACATGGACAAAAGAAGCCACCTCGTCCAATGACGGTTGTGTTTTAAAATTATGATGCAAAAAGTCGATTGCCTTTGCAATTCGGTCAAACTGAAATTGTTCCTGTGTTTTCATGAGTATATATTTGGAATTCACCTTACAAAGGTAATCGCCGAAAAAACGCTTTCCGACCCGAAACTTGCGGGATTAAAACACTTCGAAAAGTCCTTTAAATTTACAAAATTATTTGCCTCAGTTTGTGATACAAAAATGCTTTTTGAATTATCTTTGTGTGCTTAAACTACAAATTCCCAACGAGTATGAAACTGGTTTTCGCATCCAACAACCACAACAAAATTAAAGAAATTCAGCAACTCCTTCCCGACTCCATTCAGGTTTTAAGTCTAAGTGATATCCATTGCGATGTAGACATTCCAGAAACAGCCGATACTATTGAAGGCAATGCCATTTTAAAAGCCAATTACGTTACCGAACACTACGGTTATAACTGTTTTGCAGACGATAGCGGACTGGAAGTTGACGCACTAAACGGCGCACCGGGTGTCATTTCGGCCCGTTATGCCGGTGATCATAAAAACGATAACGACAATATCGACAAATTACTGTCGGAACTGGAAACGGAAAACAACCGCAAGGCTAATTTTAAAACCGTGATTGCTTTAAACCTCAACGGAACACAACAGCTGTTTACCGGTATTATCAACGGAACGATTATCCGCGAGCGAAAAGGAAGCAACGGTTTTGGTTATGATCCGGTTTTTGTACCCGAAAATGACACCCGTACGTTTGCCGAATTGGAAATGGAAGAAAAATCCGGCATCAGTCACCGTGGAAAAGCCGTAAAACAACTGGTTGCTTTTTTAAACCAATAGTGCGTTAAAAGTTTGGATTACAGAAATGTCATTGTTAAATTTTGCCGAAAATTCTGTTTAAAATTTTCACAAATTAGAACCAACATTTCATCAATTTGACACTAA
>NZ_JASLCE010000069.1 GCF_030146175.1 Flavobacterium sp.
TGTTCCAGCCATCCCGTGGTTCCGGATACTACCGGTATATTAGTATCAAAACAAGTGGAAATGTTACGTACAGCACTTGTCGGCACGCTAAAATCAATGGCAACATCGGCGTTTTCAAGACCGTCATAGTTATCGCTACTGGTTTTTCGGAGCACAATTTCATGTCCGCGTTCCAATGCGATGCGTTCGATCACTTTTCCCATTTTGCCATATCCCAAAAGTGCTATTTTCATTGATCAGTATGCTTTAAAAATGATAATTTAACGTTAGTCCAAGATTTTGTTTGTAGTCTAGATTATTCTGATAAATATCGGGACGGATCGACAGGTTGTCGTTTACGTTAAATTGCATTAAGTGCGCGTCTACGTTGGCATCCACAATATTCAGGATATAAATACCAACCGTTACCAGAATGGAAAGATCCCGGTTTCGTTGATAGAACTTTTGCGCTTCAATCAGTCGGTTGTTATCCAGTCCGCCAAAATAAGGATCGTTCGGATCGGCCGTACCGTTCAGACGTTTTTTGTATTCGTTACGAAAGTCGTGGTATTTGTTGTTATTGCTGTTGTAGAAATACAAACCGGTTCCCAGTCCGATATAAACTAAGGGAACCTTCCAGTATTTTTTATTGTAAATCTGACCCAATCCCGGTACTACGGCCGAATAAAAAGCGGCTTTCGATGGAGCAAGGGGATTGATGCGAACAGCTTTGACCGTATCTTTTACTTTTAATAGTGCGTCGTCTTTTTTATTTTGTGAAAAAACAAACGGACCAATTAAAAGTAAGGTCAGAATCAGTATGGAGGAAAAGCGACTCACTAACCTTCTATTAGCTTAATAATTCGTTTAAAATCTTCTTCGGAATGAAAAGGTATGGTGATTTTTCCTTTACCGTTTCCGGCTACCTTTACATCCACTTTGGCTCCGAAAAATTCGGTAATGGCCTTTTTATTTTCTTCTGCTACCGCAAAAGTACTTCCTTTTGGTGCTTTTGCCGGAGCTGGTTTTAAGCTTTCGTGATAGGCTTTTACCAGGGCTTCCGTTTCCCGTACCGATAGGTTCTGACTTACGATTTTCTGATAAATGTCGGTTTGAACATCCAGATCTTCTACATTGATGATCGCACGTCCGTGTCCCATTGTGATAAAACCGTCGCGAATTCCCGTTTGAATAATCGGATCCAGTTTTAACAAACGCAGGTAGTTGGCAATCGTTGATCGTTTCTTACCCACACGGTCACTCATCTGTTCCTGTGTTAACTGGATTTCGTCGATCAGACGTTGGTACGATAAGGCAATCTCGATCGGATCTAAGTCATGACGCTGGATGTTTTCTACCAAAGCCATCACCAGTGAATCGTTATCGTTTGCCAAACGAATATAAGCCGGTATTGCCGTTAAGCCAACTAATTTGGAGGCACGCAAACGACGCTCCCCGGAAATCAGCTGGTATTTGTTGAATTCCATTTTTCGAACCGTAATCGGCTGGATCACCCCCAACTCACGGATGGAAGTGGCCAATTCCTGTAGCGATTCTTCATTGAAATTGGTACGCGGCTGGAATGGGTTTATTTCAATAGCATCTATTTCAAGCTCAATAATATTCCCAACAACCTTATCGGCATTTTTGTCTTCCACGGATTTAATATCGTTTTCCGGGTCTTTTAATAATGCGGATAAGCCTCTTCCTAATGCTTGTTTTTTTATTGCTTTTGTCATAAAAACTAGTTACTGTTTTTTTTGATTATTTCTTCTGCTAAATGGATATAGTTGGTTGCTCCTTTACTGGTCGCGTCATAGTTAATGATGCTTTCCCCGAAACTCGGCGCCTCACTTAACTTAACATTACGCTGGATAACCGTTTCGAATACCATATCGTTAAAATGTTTTTGTACTTCTTCTACAACCTGATTGGAAAGACGCAAACGGGAATCGTACATCGTTAATAACAATCCTTCGATATCCAGTTGCGGGTTATGAATTTTCTGAACACTTTTAATCGTATTCAGCAATTTTCCCAAGCCTTCCAATGCAAAATATTCGCACTGGATCGGAATGACTACCGAATCAGCAGCCGTTAAGGCATTAAGCGTTAGTAAACCTAAAGATGGCGCGCAATCGATAATGATATAGTCGTACTTTTCCTTAGTGCTTTCCAAAGCTTGTTTTAGCATGTATTCACGGTTTTCTTTGTCGACTAACTCAATTTCGATCGCTACCAAGTCAATATGAGCCGGAATTAAGGATACATTAGGTGCCGAACAACTCAAAGTCGCTTCGTCCGGGGTATTACTATGCTCTAATATCTGGTAGGTTCCTATTTCTACACTTTCAACATCAATACCTAATCCGGAACTGGCATTCGCCTGTGGATCAGCATCAATCAATAAAACTTTTTTTTCCAATACGCCTAATGCGGCAGCTAAATTTACTGAAGTTGTAGTTTTTCCAACGCCTCCCTTTTGATTGGCTATAGCAATGATTTTACCCATCTGTCTCTAAAAATTTTGAACCGTAAAAATACAATTTATTATGGTTTATGAAAATCTTATTTGTTAACAATGTAATAAAGTTAGAAGGCCGATGAATGGTTTATATATAATGTTTAGCACTTTGGTTTCTGTTAGATGTTTTAGAAAAAATAATATGAAATGTTGCGTTAGGGTAATCGAAGTTGTGTTTTGTATGTAACAAAATGTTATATAATTTTAGTATATTGCTGATTATTAATACAAATTTATATATTATGAGCCTAGATGATTTTAAAAAAAATGTGATTACTCAAAAGAATGTAATTACAAAAAAAGAATTGGTTAATGGAGGGTTGATAGCAGGCACACAAACTACTAAACCATACAAAAGCAGTACAGTCATGAGCACAATTCTTGAAGTGATTTACGGAAATGATTACGGCACTCAGACAGATGCTTCTGGCGATTGGTATGATGAAGGAACTTGTTAACTTTTTTTTGAGCAGCTCTTTTTTAAAAAAGAGTTGCTTTTTGGTTTTTTTAGGAGTTCTTTGTGTGTCGTGTAAAAATTTTAGAGAAAGGAACTGCTATGAAGATAAGATGTTTATCGATAACGGAAAACCGAATGTTAATAATTTGGACAATACGATTTATAAAAGCGGATCGAAGTTTATCTATTCAATACATTTTTTTAAAGACAATATAGAATACATTTTAGAATTGAAAGGTTTAAGAAGAGAACCTATTTTAGTTCAAAAAAAGGATATTGATGATGATGCGACAAGAATAAATAAATTTATTCTTACCGTCTTTAAGGGTACGTATAAGTCTATATTGCAAGACCAGACAATAATAAAATACGATTATTATTATGATGATTGCCCAATTGGTGCTCTTTCGGAATTATCCGGGATTATTGAAGACGAAAGAATGATTTATTTGCATCCGCCAAGAACATCTTCCGGTTTTTCATTTTTTGAAGTCACTCCTTTTCCGAGTATTAATTTTCCGTTAGAGTTAAATAAAGAATGGACAGGTAACTTATATATACACGATGATATGAAACAATATCTTAAAATCAATGAATCCCAAATTCATAGTAAATATCATATTGTAGGAAAAGAACAAATTAGATCCAAGACAATGGGGGTAATGGATTGTTTTGTCATTCATTGTAAATCTTTTGCCAAAGGGAAAATAGTTTCCTATTGTAAATACTATTTTAATGAAAAATTTGGTTTTGTAAAGCTTGATATAGCCCATAGAGGGAGAACAATAATTATTGAATTGAAAGCGGTAAAATGATTTTAATTTTAAGCTCTCATTTTGATCAAAGTACAAATGACGTCATTGATTGGCTTTGTTATTACAAAGCGTCTTTTGTTAGGGTAGATGGAGAATCTTATTTGAATTCTGAACTGAATTTTAGAGTAATGCTTTCTAATAACGGCATTGAATTAAGTCTTGAAAATATCTTGTTAAACAATCTTACAGCTGTTTGGAATAGAAGATGGATTCCGTTTAATTTCTCCTTTAATGATGAGCTGAAAAAGTTTGAAGATGTTGATGTTGGCGTTTTAGCAAATATTAAGAATAATGTAATAATCGAAATGAGAAAGTCATATAAACTACTTTTCGATTTTTTACAAACTAAAAATATTAAATCGTTACCCTTTTTTAATTCAATAGCTATAGATAAAATAACTGTTCTAAAAGCAGCTGCCAGTGTTGGATTGAAAATACCTGAAAGTATTATTTGCAATAATAAGAATGATTTATTGAGATTTCACGAAAATCATAAGAAAATTATAACGAAACCTTTAGGAGAAGCAATGAGTTTTTCCGGGAAATTATATAATTATATAAACAAAACGGTTATAATTGAAGAATGCTTTCTTGAGGAAATTGAAGAAAAATTTTTCCCTTCACTATTTCAAAAATATATAGAAAAGGAAATAGAAATTAGAAGCTTTTTCATGGAAGGTAAGTTTTATTCAATGGCAATTTTTTCTCAATTAGATATAATGACTTCCGTAGATTTTAGAAATTATAATGATTTAAATCCTAATCGAAATATACCATTTAAATTACCTGTAGAAATTGAAAAAAGAATAGATAATTTGATGTCTATTTTGAATCTTAACACAGGATCTATTGATATTATACTGACTCCGGATAATGATTTCGTTTTTTTGGAGGTGAACCCTATAGGTCAATTTGGTATGACCTCATATCCATGTAATTATTACTTAGAAAAAGAAATAGCTAAATCTTTAATTGTACACTTTAATGAATAGTAAATTACCCGTCATATACTCATTATTAGAAAAAGTTGAAAAGCAGAAGGAAACTGAAATGCAGGAGTTGTTTTTTGATTATATAGGTAAGTATAAAACAAAATTATCGATGTGTTCAGGGCCACAAAAACCTATTTCAAAACTATTAAAAGATGAAGTATTTTAAATTATTTGCAACTTGTATAATTGTAAAAGGTTATAGACGAAGTTCAATATCAGATTTAGAAAGAAATAAGAATTATATCATTCCAAATTTTGTCGCTGATTTTTTGTTAAAAGAAAATATTACGATGGATGTAGCTGGCAATTTGAAACAATGGATTGATTTATTTGTGAAAGAAGAATTGGGTTTCTTTACAAGATATCCGGAATATTATCCAAGTTTAAGTTTGGAATGGGATAGCCCGGAAATGATAAATAATGCTATTATAGAAGCAGATAATTTAAATGAAATAGCGCTTATAAATCTTATTGATCAGTTAAACGATTTAAATTGTAGGTACATTGAGTTCCGATTTTATTTCAATATAAAGATTCCATTATGTGAACAAATACTAGTAGACTTACACAAAGGAGGTGTTTCAGGTATAGTAATTTATGGTAAATATGACGCTAATGATATGCAATCTGTTCAAGGATTATTAGCAAAAAATAATAGTATAGTAAACATTGTTTTTCATTCGTGCAATGAAAAAAATGTAAATGACAATCCTAGAATATACATTACAAATCAAATTATTAACTCCTCTATTCATTGTGGCCAAATCTCTCAAGACTATTTTTCAATTAATATAAAAACATTTACAGAATCCAATCATTTTAATACTTGTCTTAATAAAAAAATTGCCATTGATATTGATGGAAATATAAAGAATTGTCCATCCATGAAAAAAAACTATGGAAACATTAAGGATACTAAATTAATAGATGTAATTGACAATTCATGTTTTAAAGATTACTGGAGTATTAAAAAAGATCTAATCGATGTTTGTAAAAATTGTGAGTTTAGACATATTTGTATAGATTGTAGAGCTTACATTGATGAACCAGATAATATGTTTTCAAAGCCTTTAAAATGTGGTTATAATCCCTATACTAATGAGTGGAGTAAATGGAATTCCGGTAATTCTAAAAAAATGGTAATGGAATATTATGGTTTATGAAAATCTTATTTGTTAACAATGTAATAAAGTTCCCGACGAGGCTGTTGTTCGTTCGACGGTATTTATCTGACATTTACAGAGAACGGTTTTTGGATTTTTGTTTTACAATTTTGATGAGACTTAACGCTGTTGTTTTTGTATTGAGGGTTGTTTTTTGTAACAATTTGTTTTGTTTGTGTGAATTTTTGTAAATTGTAAGATCGGATTCTGAATCCGGATAAAATTGGTGAGTAGGAATGTAAAAATGGATGCCTATGAGAGTGCTACTTTTGGCAGCAAGCCTTTCGCTTACATTAGTATTGCTTTCCTGTTCGGGAAGTAAATACTATGTGGATGGCCTGTCATATAAACAAAAGGCCCGGGAATATGCCGGTGTTTACAGGCAGGTTCCGCCCGAAAATCAAGGGTTGACAGCAGTCGATATAACCGACCGTAAAATGTGGGTGGGTACCGTAAATTTTGGAATCCGAAAACCGAATTATGTGGTGTTACATCATACTGCTCAGGACTCGGTCGCACAAACAATCCGGACTTTTTTGTCTTTAAAACGAGAAGTAAGCGCACATTATATTGTTGGGCGGGATGGAAGTATCGTGCAAATGGCGAATGACTATTTTAGAGCCGATCATGCCGGAGTGGGGAAATGGGGTAACGATACTGACCTGAATTCGTCCTCGATTGGGATTGAATTGGATAACAATGGAACAACTGATCCTTGGCCGGAGGTACAAATTGCAACATTAATTCAGTTATTGAATTATCTGAAAAGTACCTACAATATTCCGCAGGCTAATTTTATTGCCCATGCCGATCTGGCGCCTACGCGAAAAGTGGATCCGCACCATTTTCCCTGGAAAAGCATCGCCGATAAAGGATTTGGTTATTGGTATAAAGAGGATGAACTGGTCACACCGCCAGTCGGTTTTGAGTCAAAAATTGGACTGAAGGTCATTGGTTATGATGTGAGTAACCTCGACGCGGCCATCAAAGCATTTAAAATTCACTATATTCAGGAAAATGAAGAGTCCGCTGAACTAACCGAACATGATTTAAGTATTCTCTATGCGATTTACCGGAAGTTTTTATAAATGATAAAGCCGTTCCAATTGAGAGAACGGCTTTATGTATTTTTATTTGTTGCCTTTTTGTTTGATCATGGCTTCCAGCATGTCCCACATTTCCTTCGGAATCGCTTCCAACAGATTGAATTGTCCGGCGCCTTGTAACCATTCACCACCGTCAATCGTGATCACTTCACCGTTAACGTAGGCCGAAAAATCAGATACCAGATAAGCTGCCAGATTGGCCAGTTCCTGATGATCACCGACGCGTTTTAAAGGTACTTTTTTGGCTAAATCGAATTTGTCTTTTAAATCGCCGGGTAATAGTCGGTCCCAAGCGCCTTTGGTAGGGAATGGCCCCGGTGCGATGGCGTTGGTACGAATACCATATTTGGCCCATTCTACCGCAAGACTGCGTGTCATGGCCAATACACCGGCTTTGGCCGTAGCCGACGGAACTACATAAGCCGATCCGGTCCAGGCATAGGTGGTTACAATATTCAGAATGTTGGTATTGGTCTGTTTGGTGTCGATCCAATGTTTTCCAAAAGCCAGCGTGCAGTTTTTGGAACCTTTTAGTACGATATCGATTATCGTATCGAAGGCATTGGCCGAAAGGCGTTCGGTTGGGGAAATAAAATTCCCGGCAGCATTGTTGAGTAAAACATCCACTTTACCAAATGCTTTTAAAACGGCCTGTAGCATGTTTTCTACCTGCTCATAATGCCGTACATCACAGGCTACAGCCAGACATATACCACCGGTTTCCTGTTCCAATTCCGCTGCCGTAGTTTGCAATTTGTCCAGATCACGGGAAGTAATGGCTACTTTAGCGCCCAGTTCCAGAAAATATCGGGTCATGGCTTTTCCAAGCCCGCTTCCACCACCGGTAACGACAATTACTTTATCTTCCAGTGCATTATCGCGAAGCATTTTTGCTGTAAAATTCATAAGGTTCGTTTTTTGTAATGGTAAATATACTAAAAAATAATATTATGCACGCATAGTAATAGTCTTTCTACAATAGAACAATTTCAATTGGTTAAAAAAAGCGGATTGCAATTTACAATCCGCTTTTTTTTAATACGTTAGAACCAGGCCACCGCCCAATCCCATATCGCTATCGTAATGGGCCGATAACGACCAGTATTTGGTCAAAATATAACGGGAACCAACACTATACTCAAAGTCGGTGTTCCAGGATCCCCATAAGCGGATACGCTCGGTTACCGGGATGTCTTTACGGGTAAATTGTAGTCGGGCTTTCCCTTCGTGATCCAGTCGCATATCGGCATTGACCAGCCACGGAAGTTGGTAGATGATTCCAATACAAGCCACGGCACGTTGGTCTTGCGTGCTCATTTGCCCGAAGAGATTTTTACTTCGTTCCAGACTGTTGTGATAGCGAAAATCAAATCCGGTATAGACCGATAAATATTGATTTTTGTCCAGATATCGTCCAAAATGGGCTTCGGTTTCATAACCTGATTTTTTGTCCAGCCCTAAACGCCATTCTACATCAAAAAAGTTACGGGTGTTTTCCAGTCGCATTTCTCCGTCACTACCGTTGCTTTCCAAGCCGACTTCCGCAGAAAAATAATAACGACGGTCGTCATTATAAACCATTTTCAAGGCTTTTTTTGGATCGGGTAGTTGCGGATTTGGGGGCGAATTTTCATAGGTGAAGATGCGTCCCATACCGGCCATCATATGATACAGAATATGACAATGGAAATACCAATCACCATATTCTTCCGAAGCGTGAAATTCGATGGTATCGGTTTCCATCGGCATGATATCCAGTACGTTTTTTAGCGGTGCATAATCGCCCTGTCCGTTTAAAATCCGGAAAAAATGCCCGTGTAAATGCATCGGATGGCGCATCATCGAATTGTTGGTGATCACGATACGGATGTTTTCTCCTTTCTTGATCATCACTTTATCGGATTCGGAGATGGTTTTGTTGTTTAAGGTCCAGACATAGCGGTTCATATTGCCGGTAAGTTCAAAATGAAGGGTGCGAACCGGACCATCCGGCAGATTTGTTTTTACCGGTGATTTTAGCATGGCATAATTCAGCGTGACAATATCCGGATTGGAGTTGCCGTGTTGCCCGTGGTCGTGTTGTGACATATCAGGCATCGCAGTGGACTTTTTAGGTTGTTCTTTTCCGGTTATTTCGGGATACATTACCGCGTTCATATCCATTTGCTGCAGACTCATGTTCATGCCCATGTCTTTCATATTGCCGCCAACCGTCATCATATCGTTCATCATTTTCATACCCTCGAAATACTTTAATTTCGGTAAAGGTTGCTGCAATTGCTTTAAACCACTTCCCAGCCATAACGACGCCTGACCGGTACGATCTTCGGCAGTGGCAACCAGTTCGAAAGCGTTACCTTTTTCAGGAATCGTAACAATAATGTCGTAGGTTTCGGATACGCCCACAATAAAACGATCCACCGGAACGGGTTGTACATCCATACCATCGCTGGCGACCACGTCTATTTTTCCACCGGCATAATTGATCCAGAAATAGGTCGAAGCACTACCGTTGATCACACGTACGCGTACTTTTTCACCGGGTTTAAATTGTGGAGCATGGTCTTCGGTTTTTCCATTTACAAAAAAGCGTTCGTAATACACATCACTTACATCCATCGCATGCATGCGTTTCCATTCATTGGTCAGTTTGGTCTTAAAATGTCCTTTACCTATGGCTTCGGCATAGTTTTGAGTGGCCCCTTTTTTAATGGCATACCAATCGTTGGCTTTGTGTAAGGAACGTTCAATTTCATGCGGATTGGCATCGGTCCAGTCACTTAACAACATGGTATATTCGGGCATCGGTGCTTCTTCTTTTTTGTGGATGATAAAAGCGCCATACATTCCGTTCTGTTCCTGTAACATGGTATGCGAATGGTACCAATAGGTTCCGCTTTGTTTGATCGGAAATTTATACGTATGCGTACTCATTCCTTTAATCGGAGCCGTGGTTAGATACGGAACGCCGTCCTGTTCGTTAGGCAATAGTAAGCCATGCCAGTGAATGGAGGTTTCATGGTGCATTTTGTTGTGTACGCGGATCACCGCGGTGTCGCCTTCGGTAAAGTGTAAGGTCGGTGCCGGAATACTGCCGTTTATAGCGATTCCTTTTACTTTTTTACCGGTATAGTTTACGATCGTATCGGAAACATACAGATCGTATTCTTTGACATTTTGCGACCAACTGTTTACCGTAAAGAGTACTATAAAAAGTGATAACAGGCCTTTCATCGGATTACGGTTTTAAGGTTTCAACCGTACTGCCACACGTTAACATAGCCGAACCGTAATAGGGATTTTTGATGGTGTTTTTCTGACTTAACCAAAAAGCACCTTTTCCGTCGTTATACATTGGGCATTTCTGATAGTAAATCGCATTTCCGTTTGTTGCCGATTTTGCCAGTGTGTACAGGCTTTCAGATAAGGAAGCAAAATGATCCCGCTGGTGTTTTACATCGTTGGTTTCGGAAATATGTTCCGCATCTGTTTTAAGATCGTTTAGAATTTTCATCCAGATCGTATGTTGTGCGGGTTTTAATTTGTCCATCGGAACAGCAGTAATGGCTTTAACTAATGCGGCTGCCTGTGTAGCGGCTGTTTTGCCATCGGATTTTATAAGGGCATCTTTAACCGCAAAATAACGGGTATAAACAGCGCTGAAAATGGTATTGTTTTGTGGCATGTCGGCAGTCATATCATGTCCCTGATGTTCGGAATGATTTTTGGCCATTGCGATTGTTTTTACAGGGCGGTCGTACTGACAACATTCCGGAAGGTTTTTATAGGCTTCGTCCGGAGCGCGGAAGCTATCGCTATCGTATCCGGCATAGGCGACCTTTTTTAAAATGGCATCGGTATTGGTTTTCGTCTGATCATACGTAACGGTAAGCATATCGCTGTCAATGTCCCAGTTGGCTTTGACAATGCCTCTTTCGTTAGCAGCCTTTTCGATGGTACGTTTACACATACCGCAATTACCATAGACTTTAACGGTTTCGGTTTTCGGATTTTTAATTTGAGCGTCGCATCCGGTAAAAAAGAACGTAGTAACCAGTGCCAGAAATATATTTTGGATCGTTTTCATGGTATTGAAATTTTTGAATTAATGAATTTGGTGTAATGCATGCAACCGGCGCAAATGGCCGGTACTGTCGGTTAAATTCTAAAAATCAAATTCGCAATACGTTGTTCAGCAGGTAAATGTCCTGCTTATAATAAGGTTCCGGTGGATTGTAGAAAGAATGATTCCGGTTTTCGGTACTTTGAAAGGCAAAGGCAAGTTCCAGTATAGCAGGAATCGTAAACGGAATGTGAAACGGGTTACTGAATTTTGGCGACAATAATTCGGCTTTCTGCTGATTGTCGTCCATTTTAAATTGCAGTTGTTTGTCTTCACAACAGCTTTTTTTCATCGGTTGTATCCCGCAAAGACATTTGTCCGCATCGGTTACCGTATGATTGATCGAAGCAAGTTCCTGGCCACAAAAATGCGCGGAAAGGTTAACTCCTACAGCAGGAATTAAGTACAGCAGCATTAAAAGGGTTACCAAAAACTTTTTCATCGGGAAATAATCTTGTTCAAAATTATTGAATTAATAAGATTGTAGCACTAATAATCTGTTAAAATGATCTAGAATGTTATTTTTTGCAATCGTAATGTAGCTTGTTCCAACGTATTATTGTCTTTGGCGAAACAAAAGCGAACCAGCTTCAGATCTTTGCCGTTGGCGTAAAAGGTTGAAATTGGGATCGTGGCCACACCGTATCGGGTGATCAATTCTTTACTAAATTCGACATCGCTTTGTTTTGAAAACGAAGCATACGAAGCCACCTGAAAATAAGAACCTTCACAGGGTAATAATTCAAATGGGGTTTGTGCCATTAACTCCCGGAAATAATCCCTTTTTTGACGGTACATTATGGCGATTTCGTTAAAATCAACAACGTCGAGGTATTCGCTGATGGCTGCCTGTGACAAACTATTGACACTAAAAACAAGAAATTGATGTACTTTTTTGATTTCCCGCATCAGGTATTCCGGAGCGATAGCATATCCGATTTTCCAGCCGGTGATATGCAGTGATTTTCCGAATGAAGAAATGATCACACTTTTATCGCGGAGTTTGATTCGGGTATTCACCGAAATATGATGTTGTTCGTAGGTGATGTATTCATAAACCTCATCCGAAAGCAAAATGACATCCGGATATAATTCCAGTAGTTTTTCCAACTGTATAAAGTCGGCTTCCGACCAGATTTTTCCCGTCGGGTTGTGCGGATTATTGATGATCAACATTCTGGTTTTGACGCTCATTTGGGACGCGATGGCTTCCCAGTTGGGGGTATAATCGTCGTTTAGTGCTACGCGAACGGGTAGGGCATTGCTTAGGAGTATTGGTGCTTCATAACAATCGTAACTGGGATCCAGAATGATCACTTCCTCATTTTTGTTGACCAATGCCTGAATCGTAGCAAAAATGGCTTCGGTCGCACCGGCGGTAACGACCATATCGGTTACCGGGTTGAGGTTTCGGTTATAGGATGCCAATGTCAATCGGGTTATTTTGTCCAGTAAGCCGCTATGACCGGCCATAGGAGTGTATTGATGTACGTTTTCATAGGCTAGTTTAGCGGTGATGGCGGTTAGTCGTTCGTCAACCGGGAAATTAGGAAAACCTTGCGACAGGTTGATAGCCTGATGTTCATTGGCCATTTGGGACATTACCGTAAAAATACTGGTACCGATATGTGGGAGTTTTGACATAATTGTTGTTGTTGTTGTCACACCTGACAGGTTTCCAAAACCTGTCAGGTGTTGCGGCATTACGAATTAATCCCCCCAAATACCATCGATCGGGAGATTTTGATTTTTCAGTTGATGAATATATTTAAAATTTTCAATTCCTCCGAAAAATTCAAGAACCATTTCTCGTTTTAGTTTGGTTTTTTTAGTCGATAAAATGGTTTTGTACGAACTCCAAAGATACGTTGCCGGATGCTCGCATAAATTATGATGAATGGGATTGTTATGTACATACACAATACTATCCAGAAAGTAATCAACTGTATGGATTTCTTTTCTTTTAAAAGGTCTTTCGAATAAAGCCCCATGTCTGTCTTGATTTTTGTTATATGCTTTGGTATAAGCATTAAAGAAATTAGAAAATACCTGTGACGGTGTGGCCTGTTTTAAGGATGTGTTTTTAATCCGTACAATAAAATGAAAATGATTCTGCATTAAACACCAGGCAAAAGTTTCGGCTATCGGATTAATATAATCGGCATATAATTTCAGGAAGTATTCATAATTTTCATATTTCCGAAATAAAGTACAACTATTGATACCACGATTGTAAATGTGGTAATATTTGCTGTGTTCAAGTGGTACTAATGTTTTCATGGCGTATACTATTCAACACCAGACAGGTTTTTGAAACCTGTCTGGTGTAATGCTATACAATATACCAAAAAAAAGCCAACCCTAAGGCTGGCTTTGTCTATTTAGGCATCTATCAGGATCTCAAGAATCTTAATAGCGGCTTCGCTGATTTTTGTTCCGGGTCCGAAAACGGCTACCGCGCCACTGTCGAATAAATACTGGTAATCCTGTGCCGGGATAACACCACCCACGATCACCATAATATCTTCCCGTCCGTATTTTTTAAGTTCTTCAATTACCTGAGGAACCAGTGTTTTATGACCAGCAGCCAGAGAAGATACCCCCAAAATATGAACGTCGTTTTCGACAGCCTGTTTGGCGGCTTCTGCCGGCGTTTGAAATAAAGGCCCAATGTCGACGTCAAAACCAACATCGGCATATCCGGTAGCCACTACTTTGGCACCGCGATCGTGTCCGTCCTGACCCATTTTGGCGATCATAATACGCGGACGACGTCCTTCCTGTTTCGAAAAAGCATCGGCTAATTGCTTGGCTTTTTCAAAACTTTCGTCGTTTTTAATTTCTTTACTGTACACGCCACTAAAGGATTTGATTTGTGCTTTATATCTTCCGAAAACCGATTCGAGTGCATCGCTGATTTCACCTAAAGTGGCTCTGTTTCGCGCAGCATCTACGGCTAATTCCAATAAGTTCCCCTGTCCGGTTTTGGCACATTCGGTTAGCCTGGCTAAACATTCCTGTACTTTTTCGGTATTACGGGTTGCCTTGATATGATCCAATCGTTCGATCTGTTGTTTTCGTACGGTCTGGTTGTCGACTTCTAAAATATGTAACGGATCTTCTTTTTCAAGTCGGTATTTGTTTACACCAACGATAATGTCTTGTCCGCTGTCGATACGCGCCTGTTTACGCGCAGCGGCTTCTTCGATACGTAGTTTCGGAATTCCGGCTTCGATGGCTTTTGTCATACCGCCCAATTCTTCTACTTCTTCGATTAATGCCCACGCTTTTTGTGCGATTTCATGTGTCAGACTTTCAACATAATAACTACCGGCCCACGGATCAACCGTTTTGCATATTTTGGTTTCTTCCTGAAGGAAAATCTGTGTATTACGAGCGATACGCGCCGAGAAATCGGTTGGTAAGGCAATTGCCTCATCCAGCGCATTGGTGTGTAGGGATTGTGTTCCTCCAAAAGCAGCAGCGGCGGCTTCGATCGCCGTACGCGCTACGTTGTTAAACGGATCCTGTTCGGTTAAACTCCATCCGGAAGTCTGACAGTGGGTTCGCAGGGCAAGCGACTTATCATCTTTCGGATCGAATTGTTTTAGGAGTTTGGCCCAAAGCATTCGTCCGGCCCGCATTTTGGCGATTTCCATAAAATGGTTCATTCCGATGGCCCAGAAAAAGGATAATCGCGGTGCGAATTCGTCAATTTTCATTCCGGCAGCCAATCCGGTACGGATGTATTCCAAACCGTCGGCAAGGGTATAGGCCAACTCGATATCGGCTGTAGCTCCGGCTTCCTGCATATGGTATCCGGAAATGGAAATCGAGTTGAATTTCGGCATCTTTTTACTGGTATAGTCAAAGATGTCTGCTATGATTTTCATCGATGGTGTTGGCGGATAAATATAGGTGTTCCGCACCATGAATTCTTTTAAAATATCGTTCTGAATGGTTCCCGATAATAGTTTTGCTTCGACACCCTGTTCTTCTGCGGCTACGATATAAAAGGCCATAATAGGTAATACGGCACCATTCATCGTCATCGAAACCGACATCTCATTTAACGGAATCTGATCGAAAAGGATTTTCATATCCTCCACGCTGTCAATTGCTACACCGGCTTTTCCAACGTCACCGACTACACGTTCGTGATCACTGTCGTAACCGCGGTGTGTGGCCAGGTCAAAAGCAACGGAAAGTCCTTTTTGTCCGGCGGCAAGGTTTCGGCGGTAGAAAGCATTACTTTCTTCAGCGGTCGAAAACCCGGCATACTGACGGATCGTCCAGGGACGGCGTACGTACATGGTCGCATACGGTCCGCGCAGGTTGGGTGCAAATCCGGCTCCGAAGTGTAAATGTTCCAGATCCTGAAGATCGGCTTCGGAATAGGTTTGTTTAATTTCAATTCCTTCGGCGTTGATGGAGGTTGCCGCATTAACGGTTTCCGCCTGGGTTTTGGAATTGTCTAAGGTTATATGTTGAATATTTTTTCTCATTTCAAAGCTGCTGTTATGATGCTGATGCGCTCGGTAAACGTATTATTTTTCGGTTTCCAATCGTTCCTGTTCCAGTTTTTCGGCCAGTCGTTTTTCGATGATTGGCGTGATTAACGTTTTGCGCGGGTTTACCTTTACAAACGGATACAGTTCCAGATCATGGCTCATACGGTCTTCTTTGTTCGGGTATTTGTTGGTTCCCAATAGGATTTCTTTACCATTGTCGAACAATTCCTGTTCTTTTTTGGCGCTTTCTCCAATTTTTCGTTGAATGGTACCTTCGATTAATTGGGTGATAAAACCACCGTTGGCTTCAATATCCTTAAATAGGGTAAGGGCTTTTTCGGCTAACTGATTCGTAAGGGATTCAATATAATACGCACCGTCTGACGGGTTGTTTACCAGATCAAAATAGCTTTCGTGTTTTAAAACCAGTAATTGATTTCTCGAAATACGGTCGCCAAATTCGTTGTCTTTATGATAAATCGCATCATAAGCCAGGTTCGAAACCGAATTGGCACCACCCAAAATGGCACTCATACATTCGGTGGTGGTTCGAAGCATGTTGACGTTATAATCGTAAAGGGTTTTATTGCGTTTTGTCGGTACGGCTATGATATGACATTCGTGTTTGTGGTCGTATTCTTTTGCCAGTGTATTAAATAACAGGCGAAGCGCGCGTAGTTTGGCAATCTCGAAAAAGTAGTTGGTTCCTACGGCTACCTGAAGGGTTACCGGTGCACCGATAGTGACCATTCGGTTAAAATATTCGTTTACGTGCGAAAGCGTATAGGCTAGCTGTTGTACGATATTGGCTCCGGCATTCTGATACAAACTACTGTTGATGCTCAGAAAATTCAGATTAGTACATTTTAACGCAATATCGTTTAACGTATTAAAGTCGGCGTCGAGGTTGCTATGCCAATTACCATCCTGAGCCAGTTGCCCAATCGGATCGACATGCAGGTAAATAGTAGCGTTGTGTTTTTTAGCGATACTATTGATCTTCTCCATAAACGGAAGATCCAGAAAATGAAAATTCAGATACACCGGAATGGTTTCCAACGGAAGGGACGTCAATAGTTTTTCGATATCGACTTTTTCATTTTCCAATGTAAAACGCAAACTTTCGGCACCACGGGATAGGGTTTCCTTTGCGCGGGCTATCGATTTTTCCAGATCGTGTACAAAAATATTCTGTACAATTCTAAATCCGGATACTTCGGTCGGAATAGATAAAGGCTCCGCAGCTTCGTCAATATGGTAAAACGGACGTACTTTAATCCCTTCGGGACTTTCCCAAACCAGGGTTTCGTTGTAATCGGCTCCTTTTAATTCGTATTGAATCTGTGTTTTCCATTGTTTGGACGATACCGCCTCAAAATCCGTAAACAGTTTGTTGCTCATAATGCAAAATTAAAGTGATTTTGTGTCCTCTTCGGGCACATCTTCTTCAAACTCGATGATATAAATATCTTCTTTGTCCCGTTTCATATAATATTTTTCACGGGCATACTTTTCAATCTGATCCGGATTTTTGAGCTTTTTGATGTTCTCGCTGTCTTTTTTAATCTCGTCCTGATAGTATTTTTTATTGTCTTCGAGTTCGTTTATTTCCTTGTCCAGAACGCGATGTTCCAGATAAGAGTAGTTGTCCAGAAACAGCATCCAGATCGCAAAAAACAGCGTTACCAATACATAGCGGTTCCCGAATATTTTCAGGAAAGGATACTTGGTAACTATTTTTTCGAATGCTTTTTTCATGGCTTATAAAGGTAACGATAAATTATGATATTCTTTGGTTGATCACCGCACGTACCACGTCGATAGCAACTGTATTGTACTTGTCGTTCGGGATGATAATGTCGGCATAGGCTTTGGATGGCTCAATAAATTGTTCGTGCATCGGTTTTAATGTCGACTGGTAGCGGTTTAATACTTCTTCCATATCACGACCACGTTCGGCGATGTCACGTTTTAAACGACGAATCAAACGCTCGTCGGAATCGGCATGAACAAAGATTTTTACATCAAACATATCACGCAATTGCGGATTGGTCAGGATTAAAATTCCTTCTACAATCATTACTTTACGCGGATGTGTCACGATGGTGTCGTCGGTTCTGTTATGAGTTACAAACGAGTATACCGGTTGTTCGATGGTTTTACCATCTTTTAAGTCTTTTAGATGGCTTACCAATAATTCAAAGTCAATTGCTCTGGGATGATCAAAGTTGATAAGCGCACGCTCATCAAAGCTCAGGTTGTGGGTGGCCTTATAGTAGGAGTCCTGTGAAATAATCCCTACTTCAGTTTCGGGTAATTCATTCATAATCTGATGGACTACTGTCGTTTTTCCACTGCCAGTTCCTCCGGCAATACCAATTATAAGCATAAATAGTTTTGTTGTTTTTTATCACCGCAAAAATAATAATTAATAGGAAGTAGGGTTTATTTTTTTTAGTTTTATGCTGTTTGAGGATTATTCATACCCGGTATAAATTGTATCGGACTTAAATTACTTTGTTTTAAAACTTTAGGAACTGCAAGAATATGGCAATAGCAATCCATGACGATATAACTGCGGGAAAGATGATGCTTTACCTTGCGGAAAAGTACCAACTCGAATTGATTACGGTCGATGCCCGGGTAACATTATTGGAAGAAGGTGAAAAAGCACGCCGTATTTATTTTATTAAAGAAGGTTGCCTGCGTTTGTGGATGAACAGCAACGGAAAGGAAATTACGAATCAGTTTTTTTTCGAAGGAAGTCTGGTGGCTTCGCTGGAAAGTGTGCTTACGAATCAGCCGAGTGATTTTTATCTGGAAACCCTGGAAAAAAGCGTGCTCTATGTCTTGGAAAAAGAACGCTTTGAACAGTTATGGGAACAGGATGTCGAGTTTAAAGCCTGGTTTGATCACTATATTCTAAAACGGTTTATCTACTATTCAAAACATTTGCTGTCGTTTTTACGGGATAAACCCGAAGAACGGTATCGCAATCTTTTACAAAAGAACCCGGATATTTTTCAACGGGTTCCACAGCATTATATTGCGACCTATCTTGGCATTACAGCCGTTTCGCTAAGTCGTATCCGGAATAAAGTGGCTAAGACAAAATGACGATCTTAACAATTGTTATCGTTTTACTGCGGTTGGTTGCCGGAATTTTGCTGAAAAATATAACTATGAAAGCAGCTGTTTTAACACAATTGGGAACGGTTCCGGTTTACGCCGAATTTGCCGATCCACAACCCAAAAACGAAAATGAAATTGTCATCGATGTCAAAGCCGCATCGGTAAAGAATCTGGACAAACTACGCGCCAGCGGAAAACATTATGCCAGTTATACGGAATTACCCACTGTGGTTGGTTTTGATGGTGTAGGAACCCTGGCCGACGGAACCTTGGTTTATGCACAGGGAATTACCGGAATGCTGGCTGAAAAAGCATTGATCTCTAAAGGGAAATACCTTGTTCTTCCTCCAAATATTGATGTGGCTACGGCGGCGGCTTTGCCGAATGCGGTAATCGGATCGGCGATGGCTTTAGTGTTTCGCGCTAAAATCCGTCAGGGTGCTGTTGTTTTGATCAACGGTGCGACCGGCGTAACGGGACAAGTAGCGGTGCAGTTGGCAAAACATTATGGTGCGTCGAAGGTAATTGCAACCGGTAGAAATGCCGATTCACTGGAAAAATTATTGTCTTTGGGTGCCGACGAAATCGTGTCGCTGCAAAATGAGGATACGGTTATCGTAGAAAAGCTAAAAGCGATTCAGCAACAAAATCCTATCGATATTGTGATCGATTATATCTGGGGACATTCGGTGGAGTTGTTGCTTCAGGCGTTAAAAGGTAAGGGCGGTTATACGCATCCGGTCAAAATCGTAACGGTGGGAAGTATTTCGGGAGAGGAAATTGTATTGCGTTCGGATGTATTGCGCAGTACGGCGATTGAAATTCTGGGATCGGGTATTGGTAGTCTTTCCGAAAACGAAATGAAATTATTTATAGAAGAAGTCGTGCCGGAGACCTTCGAACTGGCGGCCAATGGGAAATTAACGATCGAAACTGTAGTGGCACCATTGTCGGAAGTCAATGATTATTGGAATAAACCGATCGATGCCGGAAAACGACTGGTGATTGGTGTTGGTTAGAAGAAAGAGGAAAGAAACAAGATTGTTGGCGTGATAAACTTTGGAAAAAATATCCGATGTTTGTGAAAAAATTAAACAGCAGCATATGATCACTATTGTAGCTACACTTAGCGCTAAAGAACACTACCGGGAAACAGTTCTGGCGGCATTACAGGAATTGGTAAAAGCATCGCTACAGGAAGACGGATGTAAAGAATACCGATTGCATGTTTCCGCGAACAATCCGTTGGCGTTTCTTTTTTATGAAACCTGGGAAAGCAAAGAAGCGATCGACGCGCATACACAAACCACACACTTTTTGGATTTTCAGCAAAAAGCAGCAGAATGGCTGGAAAAAAGCGAAATCAATCTGTATCAACTGGTATAATCGAAGTTTTGATGCTCAATAAATTAAAAATGCTAACCGTATGTTTACTGGTTACAGCGGGTGTTTTTGCACAAAGTGAAATCAAATACGAAGGCGAAACGATTAATCGCGTGGATAAGGACGATAAGAAATATGGCGTCTGGAAGTTGTTTGATACGAAACGGGGGATTATGATCGTTGGAAATATGGAAAATGATGCTTTTGTATCCAATATCGAATACTATCAGAACGGAAAATTAATGGTGTCTCAGAATAAAGAAAAAGGGGAATATATCTTTTATGTCGATTCGAAAGCCATTCACGCCAAAACTATAGTTGTAAAGGACGAAAACAAAATTGTAACAGCCAACGGAGAAGCGCTGGATGCGGAAATACTCGCCAATTTTAATGCGATTGGAAGTCTGGCCCCGTTCTTTTACGGAGCGCCCAATGCCATGCAAAATTTTCTGAACAATGAGATGAACAAAAAGAAATGGAACGATTCTGGAAAGGTGAAATTTAACTTTATCGTTGATAAAAACGGATGGGTTACAGAAGTAAAAGTAGCCGAAAGTGGAAACGAAGCCCTTAATGAAGATGCGATCCGAATTGTTGAAAAAATGCCGCGATGGCAACCGGGATTCGATAAAGGCAAATTTGTATTATATCGTTTAAATAGTGCCATAACGTTTGATAGCGGTATGTAATACTGTTGTGAAATAATTTTATTAAAACCTTGTACAATAACTTTTTATGAAAATAAAACTAAGAATACTGGCTTTAAGCTTTTTGATGACTATTGGAGCTTTTGCGCAAAGTGAAATTAAATATGAAGGCGAAACGATCAATCGACTGGATAAAGACGGTAAGAAATATGGTGTCTGGAAATTGTTTGATAAAGACAAAGGAATTAAGATCGTGATGAAAATGGAAAATGATGCCTTTGCGTCCAATATTGACTATTACCGGAACGAACAATTGATTGTATCACAGGATAAAACCGATCCGGGGAAATATAATTTTTATAAGGATTCAAAACCGGTTCCGGTTAAAATCACCGTAGAAAACGATAAAAGAGTAGTGATACAGGAAAATGGAAAAGCACTGGATGAAAAAAGTCAGGAGGCTTTTTTTAGTGTTTTGGAGGTAAAAACGATGTATTATGGAGGCGAAATGGTCTTACGAAGATTTCTGGCTAACGCGAGTAGTGGCGATTGGGATAGCTCGGCAAGTTTACAGCTCAAATGGGATATCAATAAAAACGGAGCCGTTGAAAATATAAAAGTAATCAAAAGTGATAATGAGACCTTTAACGAGAAAGCAATACAGATTATCCAGAAAATGCCACGATGGCAACCGGGTTTTTCAAATGGACGTTTTCTAAAAGGAATGTATGCTACCGGAATCCGGTTTATGGCGGGTTAAAGGAGTATATCGACAGCTAATCGATACCTTCGACACCTGACAGGTTTTTAAAACCTGTCAGGTGTAATGCGGTTTTCCGTAAGGGATAGAAAATATGATAGGCTACCTTTCGCGATAGTAATTTTAAATATATTATTATGGCTAAAACAGCAGCATTTCACAGTATTTATCGCGATGTACATCACGATAACACCAGTTGTACGGAAGGGAACAACATTGCGTAGGCAAATCGAAGAGAGGGAACCGGGGGGAAACTTCTTTGTAGTCATTGCAAAAAACGTTAAAAAGGAAAGCCGCTTTATGCGGCTTTTTTATTTCGAATCACATATCGGATGGAAAGGTTACTGTATATTTGAAAGAACAATTAAAAAGATATGCCATGAATCTCTTCCGTTTTTTTAAAAAAAAGAAAGCTGGCCCGATACAGCACTGTATACAGGATTATATGATTGATACCATTGCTGTTAAGAATCAGGGGAAAAAGGATTGGATCGAGTTAAGTGAGCAGATGAATATGGAAACGATTCAATTGCTTTTAAAAACACTGCGAACGCACAAGATCCCTTTTGAGGTATTTGACGAAATGATATATTCGTGGGATGATGATCATGATCGGGGAGCTTATATCACTTATTCGCAGGATCAAAATGATAAAGAGAATAGTTGGAGTATGACGTTGGGAAATCAGGGTTGGTCGGGAGGAATTTATACGATTACTGAGCAAAACATTGCATTGCAATTGTGGCATCTTGTTCAGGAAAAAAGTATCGATTCGATTACGATCAAAAATGTTGCGTTCTTTGGTCATTATGATAAGGAAGATTTGGATAGGAATCAGTATATGAATACCTTATTATATAGTACTCATGCTAACCTGAATTCTATCAGGCCAGATTACCTCATCTTCGGTATTT
Organism: Flavobacterium sp.; assembly: GCF_030146175.1. Lineage (GTDB taxonomy): Bacteria > Bacteroidota > Bacteroidia > Flavobacteriales > Flavobacteriaceae > Flavobacterium. The sequence continues at coordinate 22,507 of NZ_JASLCE010000069.1, forward strand.
TTAAAAGTGGTGATTACCTTGGATCGTATACAATTTACAAAGTAACCGATACGCAATTGTGGGCCGATACTCGCGAAGTATGGCATTCGGAACGGTTTAAACCGGAAGGTTATGTTTTTAAAGGGGAGGAGCTTCCGTTGGAGAAATGGAATAAAGCTAAAGAATTGATCAATACTGTTCCGCAGGAGTTGTTAACCGATGATTGGAACCGTTTTTACAGTACCGGGAATAAAAATGAAGATAAACTGGTTCTGGCATTCGGGAATCCGGAATTTCAAAAGACCATTACGATAGACACTTATGGCATCGCAACGGAAAAACTCCCGATAGCGGTTGGTAACTATAGACGTGCCGTTGAAAAACTGGTGAAGGAATTGTAATAACAATTACAACAAATTAAAAAACAGCCTTAAAGCAACTGACTTTAAGGCTGTTTTTTTTATGCTCTTCGAATTGTTTTATAGAGTAATCCGGAACCAAAATAGCATGTTGTAATCAGTAGCAATGTAATACCGACCATTCCGAAAAATTCGGTAAAATGGCGAAGAATATTTAGCTCTTTGATGCGGCTATTGATTAAAAAACCGATTAGCGAGAGTGTTGCAGATAAAGCAAAGATGTTTAAAAAACGTTCTTTTCACAAAGATGAGGTTATTTATACTCCAAAATGTTTTTTGTCCGGGTTTAATATCAGAATGCTTATAAAAATTGTAATATATTACCTGTTAATTTTGTTGTTTTTTGCCTGATTTAAGAAATTTTCAGCGGAAAAAAAGAGGGCATTGTTGCCGCATGTATGGTCAATTTAAACCTAAATTTTATTCATTTGAATAATAGATTAATAAGCGTAGTTTGATTTTTATTTATTGTAAGTTATTGGTTTTTAATATTTTGTTGTGGTTTGTTTTTTGAAAAGAGATTTGTTTTTTGATGGTATTCTAAATAGTGGTAGAGTGGATGCTACCATTAATAGGAGTAAGAAAAATTATAGCTTTGTTAAGAGAAAATATTTATGATCATGGCTGTTTAGCTTCCCAAAAAGCGATTCTATTTGGTTCTTAATAATGTAACTAAGTAACAATAAAACACAATGATCTTATGGTAAAAATGAAATTAGTTTTCAGTTTTTTATTTTTTTTATCGCTTACCTGCTTTTCTCAGGTTGGGATAGGAACAAATACTCCAGGAGCAACTCTTGATGTTAATGGCAATCTAAAGATAAGAACAGTGTCTGGTGTTTCGGGCATTTCCGATAATATCGATCGTTTAGCTATTGATACAGAAACTAAGGAAGTAAAAGTGGTTAGAACCAAAACCAGTACGGGTAGTGCTTTTTCAATGAATTATCTGGTTTATTATCTTAATAATACAAATGAAGATTGGGTTAGAAATTTTAATACAAAAATTAGCGCTGCAGATTATACTGTAGTAGTAGTAGGAAGTGCTTTTGATCAAAATTTAATGGCTAATGATGATACAGATTATAATCCTATTAATGTTTATGCTTTTAAAGAAGGGGGAACTTGGCGTATCAGCGCCGACTATTTGTCGGGTAGAACTCATGTTGTTACTGGTGGCCAGTGGAAGATCTATTGTCTGGCGATTAATAATAGGGTATTAAAAACGATTCCTTCTGTTACTGTAAATATGAAAGGAACGGAGAACGGGAGTGCTCCAAATCCTCCGGCAGGGTTATAATCGTGAATTTTATATTTTATACTGAAATGTGAAAAAATGATAACTGTAAAAATATATAATTATGATAAAATTTAAATTATTAGTAAGTTTTTTTATTTTTTTTATCGCTTACCTGCTTTTCTCAGGTTGGGATCGGAGTAAAGACTCCGAGAGCTACTCTGGATGTTAATGGCAATCTAAAGGTAAGAGGAACAGCACCTATTAGTAGTTCCGGTAATTTCACGTCTTTAGTCGTCGACCGTGAAACTAGAGAAATAAAAGGGATTAGATACAGTTTGAGTAATACTTATTCAATGAATTATATTGTATATAACATTAATAACGTAGATAAAGATTGGATTAAAAATTTTAATACAAAAATTAGCGCTACAGACTATACTTTAGTAGTAGTAGGAAGTTCTTTTGATATAAATTTAAAACCTGCTGCTGGAGGAGACTATAATTCTTGTAATATTTATGCTTTTGAACAAGGAGACACTTGGCGTATCAGTGCCGATTATCACGATGGTACAACGTATAATGGTGCTAATGGTAGTTGGAAGGTATATTGTCTGGCTATTAATAAAAGTATAATAAAAACGATTCCTCCTATTACTGTAAATATGAATAGACAGCCCGATAGGAGTGCTCCAAATCCTCCGGCAGGGTTATAATCATGAATTTTATGATGAAAAAAAAACAGGTATAAATATATATAATTATGATGAAATTTAAATTATTAGTAAGCTTTTTGTCTTTTTTATCGCTAACTTGTTTTTCTCAAGGAGTTGGGATTAATACGCTGACGCCACAGGCAACTTTAGATGTTAATGGCAATCTAAGGCTAGAAACAACACCTATCGCTTCTGATTCTGATACTGTTTCTTCTTTAATTCTTGATAATACTACTAAAGAAGTAAAAATGATTCAGTCCCGTACGGGAAACAATTCTCCAATAAATTATATTATCTATCACCTTAATAATGTAAATTCCGATTGGGTTAACAATTTCGATACAAAAATTTCGACTATAGATTATGCTGTAGTAGTGGTTGGAAGTGCTTTTAATCTGAGCTTGCTTGTCATGGGGAGGCGTAGAGGTAAATATAACCCTTTTACTGTTTATGCTTTTGAAGAAGGGGGGACTTGGCGTATAAAAGCAGATTATTTTGGAGGTCATGCCGACGGTGATGTTAATGGTAACTGGACGATAAATTGCCTGATTATTAGCAGGAGTATGTTAAAAATTGTGCCTTCAGTTACCACTGATATAAAAGGATCAAACACAGGCAGTGCGGCAACTGCTCCGGCAGGGTTATAAGGATCGGCCTTAAAACAATATTTTAAAGAAACCGCCTTAGGGGCATATTCCCTAAGGCGGTTTGTGTTTTGTTGCGTAGCCTGTTTTTTGCATAGCCTTAAAGAAAATTTTAAGGCTGTATTTGTATTCGATATTGTTATGCTTTTCGGATCGTCTTATATACCAATCCAGAACCAAAATAGCATGTCGCAATCAGTAAAAAGGTGAGGCCTGCCATTCCGAAAAATTCGGTAAAGCGGAGAAGCATATTGGGTTCTTTGGTATCACCATCCATTAAAAAACCGATTAGCGTGAGTGTTGCAGATAAAGCAAAGATGTTTAAAATTTTTCTCTTCATAAATATTTGGAAGTTAGGGTATAGTTTAAAAACGGGTTTTGTTTGGATTTCGTATCAGACTGCCTGTAAATGATAATATATGGCTAGTTAATTTTATTGGTTTTTGTTTGGATTAAGATGTTTTCAGTGGGAAAAAATGAGGTCATTTTTGGTTGTATAGAAGGCCAATTTAAGGATGTGTTTTGTCAGTCAGTTTGGGGATAAGATCAATTTGTTGTTTATAAGTGGTTGATAGCCATAATGTTGTTTAATGTTGTTGTTGTTTTAAAACATTTTTTGGAATTAATATCTAAAATGGCAGCGAAGTAAAGTGTCAAATATGGGGCAGAAAAGCCTTTACCTTTGTATGTGAATGACAAAGTTAGCAGCTTAAAGAGTTGGTTAGTAATGCTGTGATCCTATAAACAGTACTATTGTAGCGTAACATAGTAACATTAAAAATCGTGATTATGGTAAAAATTAAATTATTCATAAGCTTTTTGTGCTTTATATCCCTAACCTGTTTTGCTCAGGTTGGAATTGCTACCCAAAATCCAACTGCTGCTCTAGATATTAACGGCAATTTAAAAATAAGAACTACAAAAACTTTTGCTGCTTCTGATGATGTTAGTTCTTTAGTTATCGATAATGATACTAACGAAATAAAAGTAGCAGAATCGGAAAATAGGATTATAGTAAATCACATTGTCTATAAACTTTATAAGGCAAAGAAAGATCGGATAAGTAATTTTAATACCAATATTGATATTTCAAAATATACTTTAATAGTTGTAGGAAGTTCTTTCAATCAATTATTATATCCAGAGGTTGGTTGGTATAGCTCTAAGAATGTCTATGCTTTTGAACAGGATGGTACTTGGCGTCTCTTTGCTGATTATCTAGAAAGCCATAGTAAGGTTAACGGTGATTGGGAAATATATTGCCTGATTATCAATAAAGGTGTAGTGAAAAAGATTCCTACGACTACAGTAAATATGGAAGGGAAAAGCACTGGAGCCGTAAGTTGCCCGGAAGGTTTGTAATCCTCTTGTTGCTCCACATTATGAATACGTTTTTTAATAAAATCAAATAGCGTTGTAATTCAATAGTGTTGTTATAAATCTGTAAAGAATGATGTTTTGCACTATAGATAAAACGACTTGCTATGTCAGTAAAACTAAATATATGGTCAAACTAAAATTATCCATTAACTTTTTGTTCTTTTTATCGCTTACCTGTTTTTCTCAGGTTGGAATTAATACAGATACTCCAGAGGCCACTTTAGATATTAATGGCAACTTAAAAATAAGTAATGTAAGAACAGCTTCAAGTGGTAGTAATGTTTCCTCCTTAGTTATCGATAAAAATACTAAGGAAGTAAAAGTAATGTCTTTGGAAAAAGAGGCTCCAATCAAATTTCTCACATACCAACTCCATTCGGTAGATGGTGATTTTGTAAAGAATTTTAATACAAATATTGGAACTTCGGAATTTAGTTTGATAGTAACTGGAAGTAGTTACGATAGTGGTTGGTTATATACTCATGAAAAGAGTGTGTATGGACCTAAAAATGTTTATGCATACAAAGAGGGCGGTACCTGGCGCCTTTATGCCGATTATTTTAGTACTTATAACGGTACAGATTCAGGTTGGGTTATATATTGTCTGGTCATTAATAAGGGGGTGGTAAATGAGCTTCCAACGATTTCTGTACAAATGAATGGACAAGAGACAGGGAGTGCAAACAGTCCGATAGGATTGTAATTTGTTTTTTAATGCGATAATAGTTGATGAGAAGTGTAGCTAAGGGAACTAATGAAAAACAAGTGACGTTATTCCTGTAAATCTGCAAAAAAAGGAAATATTTTAAATTACAGATAAAACGACGAGCCACAACGTAAGTAAAACGATATGTTATGATTAAAATAAAATTATTATTCTTCAGTTTTTTGTTCCTTTCATCCCTAATTTGTTTTTCCCAGATAGGAATCAATATCAATGAGCCGGAAGCCACTTTGGATATTAACGGCAACTTAAAAATAAGAACGACAAGTGTTACTATTGCTTCTGATGATATTACTACTTTAGTTATCGATAATATAACTAAGGAAGTAAAGAAAAGTAAAAAAGCAATAAATTATACCACTTATGTCCTTAATAATGTGAATAAAGATGAAGTCACTAATTTTAATACCAATATAAAAGCTTCAGACTATAATTTAGTGCTATTGGAAAGTAGTTTCAATGCTACATTATATCCGTATGATGCAGGGTGGTTTAATCCTAAGAATGTCTACGCTTTTATTGAAGGTGGCACCTGGCGTATAGCTGCATATTTTCAAGGAGGGTCTATTTATTATAAGGGAAATGGAAATTGGACAATAAGTTGCATGATTCTTAATAAGAATATTTCAGAAAAAATTCCCGGTATCACAGTAGATTTGGATGGACTACAAACCGGAAGTTCCAGAAAACCGCCGGAGCTATTCAGAAAGAGGAGTTAGTTATAAATCCATTTCATGGCGCTTATCAGGACTTCACTATCAGAACCGGGGATATCCGGAATAATAGCATTACCGTATTTGTTTTTATGCTGATCAGCAAAAACACTTGTTGCTAAATTGATACGTGATCCATCCGACAAAGGGAACGATTCGCAACCCGTTGAAACACCAAAAGTCGGAGAACCGAATAATTTTGCCTGCGAATATCCTTTAAAAAGTACCGCCATGGCTTCCCCGGAACTCGCTGTTTTAGTATTGATCAATACAGCGATTTTATTTTTCCCATATGCCGAAATGACGTTCTTGTTTTCCGCAAGTAATACGGTATCGGAATACGCTTTCCCATTGTCATAACGCCATTCGGTTGGCTTATCGTTGGCATCCAAAAAGTAGCCTTGTGTTCCCGACTGTAATAAAGAACCGATGCTGGCCATCATGGGCCACATATTACCGCCAAAGTTATCTCGTAAATCGACGATCCATCCTTTAATTTTGGGGTTGTTTTGTGCGGTAATCTTGTCGTTAATTGTTTGAATATAGGTCGCTGTTTGTGCGGTATCTCCAATACAAAAAGGAATTCGAATATAGCCAATGTCAGAAGGCGTAACCTCATCCTCGAAAACGGGCAATGTTTTTTCTTCCGAATCCGCTATATCATTTATGGCGGGATTAAAATAGCTGTGATTATCTCCTAGTTTAGTAATAGCATAACGAACGGCCGGATAGGTTTCTTTTATAGTCTGACTGTTTCGCGCAAAATAGAACACATCCGTAGTAAAGGCATCCCAATCAATTTTGTTTCGATTAACCGATTTTGTTTGGAGTAATTCCAATACTTCGTCTAAATATTCTTTTGATTCAGCAGACAGATTGTGCGTCGTTTTACCACTATGACAACCCATCAGGAGGAAAAGCAATATGCCGCCCAAAAAGAGAAATGATTTTAATGTAGAAGAAAAAGAATACATCGTTTTTTATTACGTTGTTTTGTATAATACACAAGTTCTTAGTTGATCATTGTTTGTTAGTAAAGAATGCTCAAATTCATATTGTTTTATAAGCCCGATTTTTACCATAATGTGTTCCGATTTTACATTGACTTTAGGTGCGATTGAAAAAATGTTTTCAAGCTTTAGGTCATTTATGGCATAATCAAGACACCTTTTTGCTCCTTCGGTGGCAAAGCCTTTGTTCCACTCACTGCTTTTTATTCGCCAGCCAATATCAACACAAGGAGTGAAGTCAGCTTGGTACGTTTGTTCTGCAAGTCCTATAAAGCCTATAAATTCATTGTTTTCAAGTTTGTCAACTGCGAAATAGCAAAAACCTTTATTTTGAAACTGATGCATCATTCGCGCAATAAATTCAGCTGTTTGCTCTTTTGATGGAAGACTTGGGAAAAATTGCATCACTCTTTCATCAGAATTTATTTCGTGCATTTTGTCAATGTCATTGATATCCCAGTTTCTAAAACCAAGCCTTTTAGAGGTAAATAGGTATTTATTACGTTCTTTCATTTTTAAAGATACGTTTGGTATGTCAGCCACTATTTTGAGATTCTATGTTCGGGGAAACACGAAGATCGTATAATTATTGAAATTAGAACTGTAATTTGGAGAAAAATAAAAAAGCGCTAACGAAAGTTAGCGTTTTTGTCTTATGTAGCAATGCTCCGTGTTTCGGATCTCTTCCGCTCCAGATTTTTAAGTAATTCGAAAATTTACAATTCAAAACTCGAAATGGTATGAAAACTATCTATTTCGGTGTTTTTTATTCCTTTAAACGTATCATAATTTACAACCAGTAATTTTCCTTTGTAAACAATAGTCTCACAAGGGTTGTCAAGTAGACCGTCTGAACCATCCGCATTTTCATTTTCCCAAATTAAAGAAATGCTATTGGTCGTCAAATTCAACTGATAAACACTATTGTTATCATAATTCGCAATGAATATAGAATTTCTTTTTTCATCATAGAAAAAGCCATCACAACATCGTATCGCATCCGAATCAAAAACGACTTTTTTCGATTTTAATTTTCCGGTTTTAAAAAACGCCATTTTAGTAATTACACCATCTCCAAAATTTCCCGCATATAAATTTCCTTTTTTATCGAAAGCGATCCCATCAATACCGATTGAATTTTTGACAATTTCTGCTTTTAAGGTAAAAGTGCTTATCAAAAAGTCCTTTTTATTGGAAGCATTCAAAACAATATTTTTTTGATTCAATTCCGTTAAAGAGAAACTATAAATACCACTTTCTCTTCTATTTTCAAATAAAGCATCCGTAATATAAACCCTGTTTTTCCACCAACGTACGGCTTCCCCAAAATTAAAACCTTCCACTAAAACTTCTGCTTTAACGGGCTTTCCATTTTGAACCAGAACTCTGATTAATCTCGAAAAGTTCTCTTTTCCAGCAAAAAACTGATTGTCCATTAGATAAAGATTTCCATCGGGACCGAACTCCATTCCCATCGGATGTACTTTTTTAGTTATCGGATGAAGCGGTAGGTTATCAAACCAAATTACAGGTTTATCATCCTTATCAAAAGTTAGGATTTTACTGCCATGTTTTTCAAAAGTTATTGGATTTGTAATGGCCAAATATAAATTTCCTTTTTTATCCAAAGCCATCCCATCTGGCGTTTGACAAGTTTCACCTAAATCAGCAAATAAAGTTGGTCGGATTAATTTTGAGGTTTTACTAAAAGTTATTTCTTGTTTGCTTTCCTGCGAAAATAAATTCGAAGCAACTAGAAATAAAAAAAATGCGATTCTGGTAGTATTTTTCATTTTATGTAGCGTTTATGGTTGCTATTTTTAAGCAAACATACATGATGTAACTGACCTTGATTTTTGGAGCCTTCAAAAACATTGTTGTAGCATCCGAATAGATGGATTGCCGAACAAAATTATATTCGTGGGCTAAGAGGTGTTTTTTGGTGTCAAAATCATATTATTCATCCCTATCATCGGATAGTATGTTACTGTTTTAGTACCTTGCTCTCTAGAAAATATCATATGAATTTGCTAAAAAACATCGATACAAAAAGAGTCTTGCTTCATGTCTCTTTTTGGCTTTTCTTTTTATTATTTTACATCTCAAACAAAAAACAAGAGGTTAGTACTTATGATTATACTTTTGTATACAGTTGGAAAATTTTAGCACAGGCCGTGGCCGGTTATGGATTGATCTATTGGATCATTCCTCAAACGCTTAATAAAAAGAAATACCTGCTTTTTACAGCTTTGACTTTAGGTTGGCTATATGTTGTTTTTGCCATTTTAATCACTTTTAAGTATTATTATCTCGAACCCAAATTCCCTGGATTTTTCGATGATTGGCCTGGACATAAAATGACAATTCCGGAAAGATTAACGTCTTTAAAATTGATAATCGGAGAGTTTTACTTTATAACCTATCCGATTATTATTATGGGATTTATCAGTTTTAACAGAAAACAACAACGCCTTCTAAGAGTAGAAGAGGAGAAAAAATCAATGGAATTAAAGATGTTAAAGAATCAGCTGAACCCGCATTTTCTTTTCAATACGTTAAATAATTTATACGTTTTAACCTTAAAGAAGGATGATAAAGCACCCGAGGTAATTGAAAAATTATCGGAAATTTTAGACTTTGTATTATACCGCTGTAACGAGGGCTATGTTTCGATCGAAAAGGAAATTGCCATGATTGAAAATTATATTTCGTTGGAAAAATTGCGCTACAGCGAAAACAGATTAGCGATTTCTTTTCACAAAGAAATTCAGGAAAGCAATAAAATTTCGCCTTTAATACTGCTAACATTTATCGAAAATGCTTTTAAACACGGTGTCATAAATGAGACTAAAAAAGCGGTAATCAGAATGGATTTAGTTAGTAAAAAGAAACAGATTTTTTTTAGCATTAAAAACACTAAATCCCAAGAGGACTTCGAAAGCATTTCGGACAAATCTAAAATCGGCTTGGAAAATATTCGAAAACAACTGAATTTATTATATCCCAATAAACATCAACTACATATTGAAGAAACAACCAACAGCTATAGCGTTCAACTATATCTATTGGTCTGATTCGATTTAAAAAAACAGTATATTAGATTTTATAAAATTAAAAATAGTTATTCTTTTTAAATGGGATACAAATGCATTGTCGTTGACGACGAACCTTTGGCGAGAGAACTTATTGCTTCTCATTTAATGAATTTTGAAAATTTTGAATTGATCAATTCTTTCGAAAATGCACTGAAAGCTTATACTTTTTTGGAAACAAATACCGTGGATCTGATTTTTCTGGACATCGAAATGCCATTGTTAAAAGGAAATGATTTCCTAAAAAAACTCAAAAATCCACCAAAAGTAATTTTTACAACAGCATACAGAGAATATGCTATAGAAGGATACGAACTGAATGTCATTGACTATCTTTTAAAACCGATAACGTTCGACCGTTTTTTTGTTTCGATTGAGAAATTCAAGCAATTGCAAACTCCTGTAAAAAAGCAAGAAACGACTTTAGAAAACCATATTTTTGTAGTCAGTGGAAGTAAAAACATCAGAATCGTATTTGATGAGATTGTATTTGTTGAAAGCCGGAAGGATTATATCACGATTCATCTTGAAAATGGAAAATCGCATCATGTCAAGCAAAATATTTCTGTTTTCGAAAAATTATTGGATTCAAATTTTGTTCGAATTCATCGTTCGTTTATCATTCATGCCAAAAAGCTAACAGCTTATTCTAAAAATGGTGTAGAAATAAATGCTGTTGAAATCCCTATTGGGAATAGTTATAAAGAAAATTGGTTACATTATTTAAATGCTACAATTTTAAAATAGTCAGCGCTATAGGATGAATGCTGTTTTTATAATCCAACCGATTGATCCTTGGATACGTCAACAGGGATCGGATTCTTTTTTGGGCTAAAGTATTTTTTTCGGTTGTAGCCAAACATACCTAGCGGGTGTTTTTATTGAAATTCTGTTTTGTAATACTTATATTTTTTTACCCATTTGTCATTTTCATAAACCTCTTCATAGCCTTTTACAAAAAAACTATTGTCCGTTTTCCATATAATTTTTTCAATGGCAAAGTCTTTAGAATTGTAGCTTGCGTATTCAGTCATATATTTTTTAGGATTTGATTTGTCATTAATTTTCAAAATCCCAATGTCAGAATTTTTATGTTCGTAAACAGAATTGTAGAAGTAAACAAAATACTTATTGTTAATAGAAGGGATGGGTAATTCGACACTACCGTCTCCAAACGAAATAATATGGTACTTGTAGTCATTCGTACTATCCAATAAAATCAGTTGTCCAAAACCCATATAATCAGAAGTTGAATTCCGTGTAATTGCAAAAAGTTTAAAATCAGTGTAATAACCTAGGTATTCGTAACCGCTCCAACTTTCTTCTCCACCATAATCGTTATATTTTTTAAACGTATGTTTCTTTAAAGCGGTTTGGATATAAAAAAAATCACCTTTTTGTTTAGGTTTAAAATTTTGAATATATTTTTTGGATCCAAGTGATAAAAATTCTTTTTCGGTAATGGTGTCAAAAGTTAATTTTGGCAATTTTTCATAATTGTCATGATAACCAACCTCAATTATTTTAGTACTATCGATTTCTATTTCTTGTTTTTCTGAAATGGAATTGTTTTTAGATACTGTATCTGTTTTTTGGGTATTACTAATTTTTGTAGACTTGGTGTCGTTACAAGATATAGTTAAGATTGACAATAATAAAAAAAGGATTCTTTTCATTTAATTGTTTTTGTTTAAAGTATCAGTGAATAATTTTGTAGCATAGCAAAGGCAAATTGCTGAAAAAATAAACAGAAGAGTGATTTTGAACCAGTAGATTCTGTTGATGATTGATTTGGTAAAACGTTTCAGAGGAAGTTATTGTAATTCTTTCTTTATTTCACGAATTCCATTTTCCAAGCCGATAAAATAATTCCCCTTTTTAAATTCGGGTATAATATGATGATCAATTATTGATTTCGTTTCTTCATCGGTCAGTTTGGATACTATGGCATCACAGTTTTGTATCTGAAGGGCACGCATATTTTTGCAAACGACAATGACAATGCAACCAAATGTTGTCTGTTTAGCGAGGTCTAATGAGTAATCATAGATATCGGTATACGGCGAAATGGAAGGAACGGTTACGATTATGATTCCAATATTGTTTTGCTTTTTTATTTCTTTTGCGTAGGCTTTAAGGATTACTTCCTGCGAAAGGGATAAGATATCGTCATAATCATTTATAAAGTCATGGATCTCCGGAAAAACGACTGTCGGGTTGTTTTCAATAGCGTTATTTTGACTAAAGCCAAAACCGAAAAACAAAAGCGCAATAAGGATTAGAATTTTTTTCAAAATGGTTTTGAGGATTAGGTTTTAAAGATAAGTAAAATTTAAAGTAGCACGTTTAGTTTTGTGCTACGTTGTTAGCACTATTAGCCTTTTTAGTAAAAGTCTGTTACTTATCTTTATTTGAAATCAAAAGGTCGCAAATGTCTACGTCTAAAAAGATTGCGATTTTATAGAGGTCTTTAAGATGAGGTTGCGATTTATTGATACACCAATTTGAAACGGTATGCTCATTCTTTTCCAGTTGAGCAGCGAGTTCCTTTTGACTAACACCTTTACGAACTAAAACTTCTTTTATTTTGTTGATTCTTTCACTCACAAATCAAAAATAGTGAATGTAGGGCAGTTATACACTAGTGAAAGTATATATTTCATTGTAGAAATACTAAAATGAAAATATATTTTACATAAATGTGATTTTGTTTTACATTTGTATTGTCATTCACTCAAAAAAATATAGTTATGAGTACACGATATACAAAAGCAGATCTTGAAAAAATTATTTTTTTTCAACTAGAAAATTTGGATGCGATACACGATCTTTTGAGAATAATGAAAGTTCAGAATGAATTAATAGAAAATGCCAATAAAAAACTTAAAGAAGAAATTTCTGAAATTAAGGAAAAGCTATATCCGGTTCCGAAAAAAAGAAAGGTGTAGTCTGTGGTTGCTAATGTTTTAAAAATCAATAGAGTTCAATTGTGGAAGTTTTTAATAAAAAATGGAGTGATATTGTGCTTAACTAATCTTATGTATTCGGTTTTTTCTACGGATGAATTCCATCAACCTTTTCCATTTCTGCCATTAACTCTTGAGAGTTTTTAAACTTTCCATTTTTGGGAAGTTGAACTTCGCAACAAAAATATCCTTCTATAAATTTTAATTTTCCATTAGGTAATTCAAAAAGAGTTCCGCCAATTTCGTCTTCACACATGTGATGAGTTTGAAACCAAAATTTTACTTTTTCTGAATTTTCTAATGTGATTACACCGTATTCAATACCTTCTTTGGTAAACTCTCTTTTTATATTATTGTTGAATCCGACTTTCTGTTTACTTTCGTTAAATTTTGTTGTATTTCTAATTTTCAACAATTTTTGTTCAGTTGCATTTTCACATGAACCAAAACTTATTAAAACAAGTAACAAAAAGATAATTGTTTTATTTTTTTTCATTTTGCTTTAGATATAGAAGTATAAAACAAAAAAAGCCCTAACTTTCGTTAGAGCTTTCTGTCGGGGTGGCAGGGTTTGGCTCTGGAAGGCAGGATTTGGCGTAATACAAATTAATAGCAAAGGATTTAATTTGTATTTTTGTAATACTAAGCATTGGTTATAAACTAAATACGCATTGTGTTTATTTGTTACTATTGCCAATGCTCAAAAATAACGATAGTAATCAAGATGAAATACACAAATAAAAACAAAGTAAGTGTATGTTCGATA
>NZ_JASLCE010000075.1 GCF_030146175.1 Flavobacterium sp.
ACGGATTATCCGGTGTTGCAATTACATTTCCGTTGGTGTCGTGCTGTACGTTATGATCAAACGGATCATTGGCACGGGCAATAATAAAGGGATTTCCTTTATTCGGTGTCCAGTTCAGTAAATTTTTAACACCACCATAAATTTCGAAATTTTTTAGCTTGGTGTAGGTCAGTTGTATGTTTTGAATGCTCCACACCGGCGAATATTCTTTTCTTGGATCCAACGGGCCTAACAACGGTAAACGCATCGGTCCGTAAAGATTTCCGGTATAATCGATATCCAGATACAATTTCGGAATTTTATACGAAATCGCCCAGGTTCCGGAAAAACGTTCCGTTAGCATCTGTCGTGTGGTGACACCGTTTTCGGTTTTATTCACATCCATATAGGTTGCGCCAAGAATGACTTTTAAACCATTGTTAAACACCATATCGATATTGGCACTGATTCCTTTGGTAATGGCATGTCCGTCCAGGTTTTTATAGATAATCTGATTCGGGTTGGTGTCGTAATCCGGAATAATGGAATTGGTAAAATAGGTATACCACGCACTCGTTTCAAGTCCGATAAAATTCCCGTTTTCGCTATAGAATTTTTTCAGATAATTCAGGTTGACGTTATACGAGCGTTCGGGTTTTAAATCTCCTACCACAATTACATCGCGCGAACCGGTAAGTGCGGCATGTTCTTCGGTAAACAAATTGACAATACGGAAACCGGTTCCGGCATTTAGTCGGATAATATTGGTATCGTCCACTTTCCATTTATAGGCAAAACGCGGTGTAAAAATAGAACCGTGGTTGCTGTTGTAATCATATCGGGCACCTAATAAAATACTGTGTTTTTTGGCGAAAGAAATTTCATCCTGCACAAACAAACTTGGAATCCAGGTTTCATCGGCGGTAACCGTAGCCGGCGTATTGTCGTTATACAATTGATAACGGACAGCCGTACCAAATAACAAATCGTGATTTTTAATCTTTTTATCCCAGGTAAGTTGTCCGAAACCAATACGCTGAATGGCCATAAAAGGGGAATTACCATAAACAGAATTCTGATCGTGATCGGTATAGGAAAACGAAAGTAGCATTTTTTCGCTCACCGGTAGTTCGTAGGCACCAATCAGTTCCCAGCGTTTGGTGTAAATACTTTCCCCGTAAACTTCGTCGCCACCGCGGTATTTCTTTTCCCATTGCATCTCACCGCCCCAACGATCTTCGTAAAAATAACGTCCGGCGATTGAAAACAGCTTGTTGCTTTTCCGGTTAAAATTCCATTTCTGAAAAACCGAAACCCGATCCTGTAACGTGACATCGGTGAAATTATCATTGTTTTTGTCGATAGGATTGCTGTAATTAAAATAATTGACACCGGTTAAAAAGGAAACCGATTTTCCGATATTGGATTTAAAACCCAAATCGGTATTCAGTTCGCCCCAACTGGTTCCGAAAGCATCGGCCGAAAATACCGGCGCATTTTTCGGGCTTTTGGTGATAATATTGATCAGTCCGCCTACGGCTTCACTGCCATATAAAGAAGACGCAGGTCCTTTTACAACTTCTACCCGTTCCAATAGGGAGTTTGGAATACCCGACAAGCCATAGACGGTCGACAAGCCACTTACGATCGGCATTCCGTCAATCAAAACCAAAGTATAGGGGCCTTCCAATCCGTTAATATGAATATCGCCAGTGTTACAAACGTTACAGTTAAGTTGCGGACGTACCCCGTTTACATTTTGTAAAGCCTCAAAAATATTGGAAGTGGGATTCTTTTTAAAAAAAGTAGGCTTGTACACTTCAACGGGAACAGGGCTTTCGAGTCTGTTCACCGCTTTCAGTGTACCAGTCACTACAACTTCGTCCAACGACTGGTTTTCTTTCAGATCGAAATGGACCATTGCCGGAGTCGCGTTATGAATCGTTATATTTTTTCGTTGCGAACGGAAACCGGTAAAGCTTACCTGAATTTCATAGGTTCCATCCGAAACGTTTTCAATTGTAAAAAGCCCGTTGGCATCGGTCGAAGCGCCGAGCTGCGTTTTGGCAATAACCACATTGGCATAGTGTAGCGGAACGCCATCGGAAGTGACTTTCCCTTTTAGTGTAGTTTGAGCCGAAACGGAGTAACCACTTAAAAGGCAGGTAAAAAAGAGTAGAATTAGATTTTTCACAATATTATTTTAGATTAAAACGAAATTAAAATTTAGACAAAACTAAAAATATTTTTTGAATCAAAAAAATTTGTATTTTTGAAAACATAAAATTTATCCATGACGCATTCAGAAGAGAACTATTTAAAAGTCATCTACCACCTGTCGGTTGTTTCGCCAAGAGGTGTTAATACCAACGCCATTGCCGGAATGATCGAAAGTAAAGCCTCGTCGGTTACCGATATGGTTAAAAAACTGGCCGAAAAAGACCTAATCCTGTACCAAAAATACCAAGGGGTAACCTTAACGGAAAAAGGCTTGTTGGCAGCAAAGATGATTGTACGAAAGCATCGTTTATGGGAGGTGTTTCTGGTTGAAAAACTCGATTTTACCTGGGATGAGGTACACGATGTGGCTGAAGAACTGGAACATATCAAATCGGAAAAACTGATCAATAAGTTGGATGCCTTTTTAGGTTTTCCGACAGAAGATCCGCATGGTGATCCGATTCCGAATGCAAAAGGAGAGATTAAAAAGATAGACAAACAATTGTTATCCGACCTGGAAACAGGACAAAAAGGGATATGTGTGGGCGTAAAAGACTCTGCTTCGAGTTTTTTACAATATCTTGACAAACAGCAAATCGCATTGGGATCGAAAATCGAGATCATCGGTAAGGAAACTTTTGATATGTCGCTAACGATTATTGTAGACGGAAAAGAAATGATTATATCGAATAAGATTGCGAATAATCTCTTTGTGAAATTAGCCACCTGATTATGACGCGAAAAACAACAAATTCACTGGAAGAAGTACACGAATCGGTTGCCATAGTACAAAATACGTCGATATGGAAAAAAATCCTGGCCTTTTTTGGCCCGGCCTATATGGTGAGTGTCGGTTATATGGATCCGGGAAACTGGGCAACCGATATTGCCGGAGGGAGCCAGTTTGGATATAAACTGATTTGGGTATTGTTGATGTCCAATATCATGGCGCTACTACTACAAAGCCTTAGCGCCCGGTTGGGAATTGTCCGCCAGCGGGATTTGGCTCAGGCCTCGCGCGATACGTATTCCCGTCCGGTGAATATGGTGTTGTATATTTTGGCGGAGATCGCTATTGCGGCCTGTGACCTTGCTGAAGTGCTCGGAATGGCTATCGGATTGCAATTGTTATTTGATATTCCGTTGCTTTGGGGGGTTAGTATTACGATGTTGGATACTTTTTTACTGTTGTTTTTACTCAATAAAGGAATCCGGAAAATGGAAGCTTTTATTATCGCATTGATTGCTATTATCGGTTTGTCATTCCTGATCGAAATGTTTCTGGCAAAACCGGATGTCACCGAAATTGCCCGGGGACTTATCCCTTCCATACCCGATAGCACGGCTTTATATATTGCCATCGGAATCATCGGAGCCACGGTCATGCCGCACAATCTTTACCTGCATTCGTCATTGGTTCAGACACGGAAATTCGATCGCAGCAAAAAAGGAATCAAACAGGCAATCCGGTATAATTTTCTTGATTCGTTTCTGGCGTTAAATATGGCCTTTTTTGTCAATGCGGCGATTTTGATTTTAGCCGCGGCCGCTTTTTATAAAAACGGAATGCACGAAGTGGCCGAAATTCAGGATGCACACCGATTACTGGAACCCTTACTGGGAACGCATTGGGCTTCAATCTTATTTGCTGTGGCATTGATTGCCGCCGGACAGAGTTCTACGATAACCGGGACATTGGCCGGACAAATTGTAATGGAAGGTTATCTGAATTTACGGATTCAGCCGTGGGTGCGTCGTATCATTACCCGTTTAATTGCGATAGTCCCGGCGTTGGTAGCGATCATTTATTTTGGGGAAGCCGCCACCGGAAAATTACTATTATTAAGTCAGGTGATTTTAAGTTTACAATTGGGATTTGCGATCATACCGTTAATTCATTTTGTTAGCGATAAAACAAAAATGCAGGGATTTGCCATTGGAAAATGGACTAAAATAGCATCATGGCTTATCGCGCTGATTATTGTAACGCTAAACGCTAAACTGGTTTACGATGAAATTGAAACCTGGATTACAACTTCCGAACATCCTATATATATTTGGTTGTTTGTAGTACCCATTGCTATTTGTGCGACTTTTTTACTACTCTATATCATCGTAAAACCATTTATAGAAAAAAACAGAGCGATTCCGAATCTGGTTCCGCATATCAATGAAATCGTAGTAAGCGAATCCAATGAACCGATCGTATATTCCAAAATCGCCATTGCGCTGGATTTTTCAAAAACGGATCAGAAGAGTATTGCGAGTGCTTTACAATTGGGCGGAAAAACGGCGCATTATACGATTATCCATGTAGTGGAAACGGTAGGTGCGATGGTACACGGAAATGAAACCCATGACTATGAAACAACCAGTGATCATTACTATCTGGAAGAATATCAGAAAGCATTGGAAGCGCGCGGTTATCGGGTGAGTAGTATACTGGATTTCGGAAGTCCGAAAAAAAGTATAGCCAAAGTGGTAAATGAAAACGATTTCGATATATTGGTTTTGGGCGCACACGGACACAACTGGTTTAAAGACCTGTTGTTTGGTACTACGGTCGACGCGGTACGACACAAAATCACCATTCCGCTTTTAGTCGTTAAAGACCATTAACTGCAACCGCAATCCGGTCCACCGCAATTTTTCTTTTTCTTTTTCCAGAAGTATTTTCGGATAAAGAAAAGTACGGCTGCGGCCAGAATTACATATACTGCTATTTGTTGAAAATCGATCATGATTATTGCAAAATTTGATACGCAACCAGTGAAACGACATACGCAAATCCACTCATAAACACCAACTGAATCATCGGCCATTTCCAGGAATTGGTCTCTTTTTTAGTGATAGCCAGTGTTGAAATACACTGCATCGCAAAAGCATAGAACAACAATAGGGAAACGCCGGTGGCAAGATTAAATACTTTTCCGCCGGTAATCGGATTGATCTCGGCATTCATTCGGTTTTTAATTGTGGTTTCTTCTTCGGAATGACTTCCTACACTGTAAATCGTCGCCAAAGTTCCTACAAAAACTTCACGAGCGGCAAAGGAAGTCACTACAGCGATACCGATTTTCCAGTCATATCCCAACGGGCGGATTACCGGTTCGATCGATTTTCCGATTATCCCGATATAGGAATTTTCTAATTTATACGAAGCAACCAAATCGTCTTTTTCGCCGCTAATTTTATTTTGAGCCAACTCCTGTTCGATAATTTGTTCGGCATTTTTAAAGTTACCGCCTGGGCCATGCGAACCCAGGAACCATAAAATAACAGACAGTGCCAGGATAATTTTACCGGCTCCAAAAACAAAGGCTTTGGTTTTTTCGATCACATTTAAGGCTACGTTTTTAAATAACGGCACTTTGTAATCCGGCATTTCAATCACAAAATAGGATTTCCCTTTTACTTTCAGGATTTTGTTCAGAATATAAGCCGATAAAATCGCCATTCCGAAACCTAACAGGTATAAGGTCATTAACGTTAATCCTTGTAAATTGAAAATACCCAATAGGTGTTTTTCAGGGATGATCAATGAAATTAAGATCGCATATACCGGTAAACGTGCCGAACAAGTCGTAAAAGGCGTTACCAATATAGTGATCAGTCTTTCTTTCCAACTTTCGATATTACGCGCCGCCATAATCGCCGGGATCGCACATGCCGTTCCGGAAATTAAAGGCACCACACTTTTACCACTCAGTCCAAAGCGACGCATGATTTTGTCCATCAGGAACACCACACGACTCATATAACCGCTTTCTTCCAAAATGGAAATAAACAGGAACAGGAATGCAATTTGCGGAATAAAAATAATGATACCGCCCAGTCCGGGAATGATCCCTTCCGAAATCAGATCGGTCAATAATCCGGGAGGTAAGTTTTCGGCAGCATAAGCACTTAGTGATGCAAAACTTTCATCGATAAAATCCATCGGAATACTCGACCAGCTAAAAATCGACTGGAAGATTAACAGAAGGATACCGAAAAAGATGATATAACCGAAAAATTTATGCGTTAAAACACGATCCAGTCGGGCGCGGATATCAGTTGCCTCTTCGCGGTTAACGGTATAACCCACTTTTAGGACATCGTTGATAAACTGGTAGCGTTTTATGGTTTCTTTTTGTTGTAATCGTTTTAATTCTGCATCCGATTTGACAAACGATTGGATCGAAACTTCGTTGCGGTGCAGGTTTCCAAAATTTACATCCTGCGTAATCACCAGCCACAATTTATATAACAGCTGATTTGGGAAAGCATGACGCAGATTGTTAAAATACTCCGGATCGATTTCGGAAGCATTCAAACAAGGCTCGGTAGAGAGCTCTTTATAATTGATGATCAGGTTTTTCAGGTTGTCGATTCCCGTTTTTTTGCGGGAACTTACCAAAGCGATTTTGGTTTTTAATTCCTTTTCCAAATACGGAATATCCAATGTGATCCCTTTCTGTTCCATACGGTCGGACATATTGATCACCAAAATGGTAGGGATTTCCAGATCTTTTATCTGAGTAAAAAGCAGCAAGTTTCGTTTTAAGTTTTCCACTTCGGAAACCACCACGGCAACATCGGGAAAATCCTTATCGTTTTTATTCATCAACAACTCGATCACGACATTTTCGTCGAGTGAGCTGGCGTTTAAACTATAGGTTCCCGGTAGGTCAAGAATGGACGCTTTAACGGAAGGGGATAATTTGGAAACCCCTTGCTTTTTGTCGACCGTGATACCCGGGTAGTTTCCTACTTTTTGATTTAAACCGGTTAGCTGATTAAAAACGGATGTTTTTCCGGTGTTCGGATTACCTATTAAGGCTACTTTTAACGTGCTTGTACTCATGAACTTATTCCTTTATAATCTCAACCTCAATTTGTCTGGCGGTTTCAAGGCGAATCGCTACATGGCTGTCGTTAACATTGATATATAACGGATCACCCAGTGGCGCCACTTGTAACAACTCTACGGTATTGCCGGGAAGGCATCCCATTTCCAGTAGTTTAAGAGGGATAACGTCAACATTAAAGTCGTTAATCAAAGCTTTCTGTCCTTTTTTTATTTGTGCTAACGTAATTTTCACCTTATTTAGATTGAATTAAAATAGAACTACAAAAGTAAGCATTTAAAACGGATACGCCATGTTAAAACGGACTTTCACATTTTTTTATGAATCCGCTTAAGGCGATTATTTTTCCTGAGCCGACAACCAGTTGATGTCGTCAAGTAGTCGTTGCACATCCTCCATTTTGGTTCCGTCGTAAAAACCGCGGACACGGCGTTTACTGTCAACTAACACAAAATTTTCGGTATGTACCATATCGTAAAGTTCTTCCGGTTTTCCGGTTTTAACAGCCAGATACGATTTACGGGCAATATAATAAATGTCTTTTTTATCGCCGGTAACCAAATTCCATTTGCTGTCGATCACGCCTTTTTCCAGCGCATATTTTTTTAACACCGGTACACTATCGATATCGGGTGTTACCGAGTGCGATAACAACATTACCTTAGGATTATTTTTGATTTTGTCCTGAAGCCATACCATATTGGTAGTCATAATCGGACAAATAGTCGGACAAGTGGTAAAAAAGAAATCGGCCACATAGATTTTCCCTTCGTAATCCTTTTGGGTAATCGTTTTTCCGTTTTGATTTACAAAAGCAAAATCGGCAATAGTATGTTTATTGGCTACGTGTTGTATTGTAGTGTCCACCAATTCCGGATTAACCATCGATGGTGTATAGATAGGCAAGTGTTTTTTAGGCGTCAGTGCATTATAAAAAAGCGTAATGATAATGGCAGAAAGAACAAAAAGAACGATAAAAAACAGTCGGTATTTTTTGAAAAAGCGAAGCATGATATAATTTTTTGCAAAAATATAAAGAAGTTCGCTATTAGGGGGTTAAATATTACCTAAATCACAGCAGGTTTAATTTTAACAAATAAAAAAAGCGATTCGGCTATGAATTCTTATTTTTGTTATCCTAAACACAAATAGCAACCAAAATTAACAATATGGAAATAAAAATGAATAAAGGCGTATTACTTGGCGCAACCGCTACGTTGGTTTTGTTTTCCTGTAAATCAGGACAGACTACCGCATCGGCCGACAAGCAGGCGACGCATCCGGGCATCAATTTGAGCTATATGGACAAATCGGTTAAACCGGGTGACGATTTCTTCCGTTATGTAAACGGAACCTGGTATGACAAAACCGAAATCCCAAGCGATAAAACCCGTTGGGGAAGTTTTGACGAACTACGCCAGAATACGGATAAAGATGCCTTAGCGATCTTAAAAAAAGCGGCAGCCGACAAAAATCTGGATCCGAATTCCGATCAGGCGAAAGCGGTAAATGTGTATAAAACATTTATGGATACCATTGCCCGAGACAAAAGAGGTATTGATCCGATTAAAGCGACATTAGCCAAAATCAATGCGGTTAAAAACGTACAGGATCTGAATGCGCTTTTACTGGAAATGGAATCGGAAGGCGGTATGGGATTCTATGGAATGGGAGTAGGAGCCGATGCTAAAAACAGTAACCGTAACGTAGTATATGTAGGTTTGGGAAGTCTTGGATTACCAGATCGTGATTATTATGTATCGGATGATGCCGATTCAAAAGAAAAAAGAGAAAAATACGTAGCGCACGTAGCGCGTATGTTGCAGTTTTTAGGTGAAGGACCAAGTCAGGCGAAAGAAGATGCGAATAAAGTATTGGCTTTGGAAACAGCTTTGGCCAAACCGAGACTGGATCGTGTGGAACGTCGCGACAGACGAAAAACTTACAACCCGATGCGTGTGGCTGATTTACAAAAATTGACACCATCGGTAAACTGGAAAAACTATTTTGACGGATTAGGCGTACAAAACCTGGATTCGTTAGTGGTATCACAACCGCGTTATATGACGGCTTTGGAAGATATCTTCAAACAAAATGACGTAGACAGTTGGAAAGCCTATTTGCGTTGGACGTTGATCAATAAATCTACAGGCGTATTGACAACCGATATCGAAAATGCCAACTGGGATTTCTACAGCAAAACATTACAAGGTGCAATCAAACAACGTCCTAGAGAAGAAAGAGCGTTACAGGTTGTAAACGGAACAGTAGGTGAAGCCTTAGGAAAATTATATGTAGCCGAAAAATTCCCGGCCGAAGCAAAAGCGAAAGCCAAAGCGATGATCGAAAACGTATTCTTAGCTTTCGAAAACCGTATCAACCGTTTACCTTGGATGACGCCGGCAACCAAACAGGGTGCGATCCAAAAATTACGTAAGTCGACCGTTAAAATCGGATATCCGGACAAATGGAAAGATTATTCCAAATTGGTAATTACAGGACCTGCTAATGGTGGTGCGTACTACGAAAACATGAAAAACGTAGCCCGTTGGGGATTCCAGGAAAATATCGACGATTTGAAAAAGCCGGTAGACAAAACCCGTTGGGGAATGTCACCGCAAACGGTAAATGCGTATTTCAACCCGTCGTATAACGAAATCGTATTCCCGGCTGCTATTTTACAACCGCCATTCTACGATTATAAAGCAGACGAAGCCGTAAACTACGGTGGAATCGGAGCGGTTATCGGACACGAAATTTCACACGGATTTGATGATTCCGGAGCGCGTTACAACGCCGATGGAAACTTAGTAAACTGGTGGACAGACGAAGATTTAAAACAATTTACCGGTTTAGGTGGTGCTTTGGCAGCACAATACAGTGCTTTGGAGCCACTACCGGGAACTTTTGTAGATGGTAAATTTACGTTAGGAGAAAATATTGGTGACCTTGGTGGTGTTAATGCTGCTTATGACGGACTACAATTATTCCTTAAGAAAAACGGAAACCCGGGCTTAATCGACGGATTTACACCGGAACAACGTTTCTTTATTTCATGGGCGACCATCTGGCGTTCGAAAATGAGAGACGAGGCGATTAAAAATCAGGTAAAAACCGACCCGCACTCACCGGGAATGTACCGTGCTTATGTGCCGTTGCAAAATGTGGATGCTTTCTATGAAGCATTTAGCATTAAACCGGGCGATAAATTATATGTAAAACCGGAAGACAGAGTTAAGATCTGGTAATGAAAAAGCCCCCGCTAATGCGGGGGCTTTTTTTATAAATCGGAGTTTTATTTTTTCTGAATCACGATTTTCTGAGTGATAGTCGGTTGGTTTTCCGAATCGATCCGGATGATATACATTCCTTCGGAAAGCGCCTGCAGTGACAGGACATTATTCGGACCGGTTAACGGTTGTTGTAGTACGGTTTTACCGGTGATATCGATAAGGGAAACATTGGCCTGTTTCACTTCCAGGTTGTTAAAATCGATATTTAAAATATCTTTAGTCGGATTCGGATAAATCAGCATATTGTCGTTTACCGAAATCGTAGCTGTTTTTTCAAAATCCAATTCCGGTTCCGCTGCTTTCATATTCTGATTTGGTAATTCGCCGCGATACATAGACGCCAGAGATGCTTCGTACCATTCTCGGTACCAGAACCACCATCCGGAACTCCTCTTAATATATTGGATGTTAAAAATCTGATCCGGAGCTGTTGGAGCTGCTTTTACCAGAAACTGACGCGAAGGTTGGTTCAGGTACCAGTCGTTATAATAGGAACTTCCACCATTACCCCAGTTATACGACATGCCCGGTGCACCGCTACTGTAATCATAACTGGCGATCCAGTTGTTGCTAATAGCCAGGTATTCGCTATAGCCGTCGTTGTCCAGATTACCGGTCATCATTTTATAACTGTAATGCGCCGGAGTAACATTGGTCGTAGTAAAACTGGTTCCCAATCCCTGTCCGCCGGTTAACGTCCATCCGCTACCGGTAAAACGCATAATGGCTGAAAAACTACTGGATGAATTGCTTACAAATGCATACAGCTCATCGCGGGTAGTGGTACGCATTTTTCCTTTCATATACCGTTGAATCTGTGAGATCTGTAATCCGCCAATCCATCCGGAACCGTTGTTACTCCATATTGTTTGCGGGGAATACCATCCGCCTGGAGACGAATTGAATTTTACCAGATGCGACCATCCGTTTGGATTTACGCAAAGTAATTCGTCTTTTCCGTCGCCATCGAAATCACCCACAAGGAAGGTATCTTTTGGCCCCATATACCAATAGGCAATAGGTGTATTACTTCCGTTATTACTCCAGCGTTCCTTCCACGACCAGGTCGAAGGGAGGTATTCTTTAATTTGTGCCCAACTTCCGGTATCGGTACGGGATAAGATTTCGTCTTTTCCGTCACCGTCAAAATCACCGGAGTAGTAACGATCGCCATAATTGCGATACCAGCATCCGAAAGTACGGTTTCCGCCATTCCCCCAAAGATGATACCAGTCGGTTCCCTGATCGCAGGAGAAATCCATAATACCGACCCAATTTCTGTCGGGATTGGCAAAGAAAATCTCTTCATCATTGTTTTCTCCGTCAAAGTTTCCGGTTAGAATATAATCGCCATCCTGCATATACCAGGTTGCCACCCATTTCAGGTTTCGGTTATTGGTCCAGGATTTTACGATTTCACTTGAATTATTCACGTTAGCATAATCGTTCAGGCAATACGCATGACTATTAATGGAATTCAGAATAATATTTCGGGTATGCGGACTAAAATAAAGCGGTGTATAAGTCGATGTATACATACACATGATTGGCATATCGTTCCCACTACAGGATGAGGTTCCGTAGTGTTCGTCGTCGTGTAGCGAACCAAAAATATGGCCTATTTCATGAGCGGTAATACGAATTCGTGTTGGATCTTTACCAATAACGCCATAGGCAGAATAGCTGGTGCAAAGCGAGTTGGTAAATGCGATACCAACCGTTCCGCTATTCGGACGTCTTCCGGTAAAAAGTAACGCCAGATCGCGGTCTTTATTGGTATGATTGGCATTCCAGTTGTCGCGGAATTTATACAGTAAGTCGGTCGCATCATTGGTGTTGTATAACGAACCGTTATTAGGTAAAAGATTGACGTGTTTTACAATAAACGAAATGTTGAAATAATGCGTGTAAACACATTCAACAAAAAACAGATTGCTCAGGATATTGGAAGCCGAATTACTTCCATTTTGATCACACCAGGGTTTATCACCTTCGGCAGCGATTGTCAGGAATCGCGGCGTACATTGATAGAAAAAGCCTTTTTCGGCCACAGGCGGTTCCTGAATCAACTCCTTGATTTGCGTACAACGGGAGTTTTGCGTACTGATGATATTTCCGAGGTTAAAAACCAATAACGGATTTTCATCGGTCACAAAATCGTCACCGTTTAATTTGATAAAATCCTGAAGTGATGTATAATACAAAACTTC
>NZ_JASLCE010000156.1 GCF_030146175.1 Flavobacterium sp.
TTATCCAAATCGGACAGAGTGTAAAACTGCATATTGTTCAATTCTATGTATTTACAGATAAATGCTAAGGTTTCAATTTTTGTTTGATAATTAGCTGTTAATTCCTTAACCGGTTTATGACCGCACAAAATAAGTATCTTATTTTCTTTTCTGGCATAATCCAATAGCTCTAAAAGGTAAGGTATACTAAAATGGACATGATTATTATCGATATCAAAGGCATACATATATTTTGTACCTCTAAAATAACAGCCTTCTTTTTCCGGAACATCGCCACAAAATGCCCTTCCCCTGATAATATTAAATTTTGGAGCTAAAGCCTTATCGAGTTCCTCTGATCTTTCCCCATAGGGATAAGCAAATGAGGTAACATGTAAAGCCAACCTTTTCATCGATGCAAGCATCGGGTCTATTTCTACTTTTACATAATTATCGATTCCGTTTGCCGCCGCATACGTAACCGCATTAAAATGATGGTATCCATGCCCGGCTATCTCATGTCCGTTTTTCTGCATCTGAACGAGCTTGTTTAATTGGGGTGCGCCTATGGAATCAATCCTGCAAACACAAAAAGTGGCTTTCCAGGAGTATTTTTTTAAAGCCTGGTCGGCCTCAAACCATTCGTCTACATAGGCATCGTCAAAAGACAAAACCACGCCTGCCCTATAGGGTTTTGAATATGGGACCGACTGTGGTATTGCTTTTTTATTATCGCAGGCGGATACAATTATCGTTGTTATAATTAAAAAGGACTTATAAAAAAACGGCTTCATAAATTCTAAGGCTTAATCCTTTTCTACCATTCTGATAAACGCTCCTTTATCACTAAAAACCAAATCATAAAACTGACTTCCTTTAACAACTCCTACTTCATACGTGATCATCTTTTTTATATTCAAATCTATATCTGAATCCGGATGTATATCCATGTCGGTAACCTTAACCGCTTCGGTAACTTTATTTAAGAAATTTCCTTTTTTTAAATATTTAGTAGCATTTGCAGGAAGATCCCTCAACGTTATACTGGCTTCAAAGGCTTTCAGATTGCCCAGATTATCATAGACAGCCAGATCGTTTCCTTTAGTCCCCTTGAATTTCGCTTCGTATCTCAGTTGATCATCATTATC
The DNA here is from genome assembly GCF_030146175.1 of Flavobacterium sp. Classification (GTDB taxonomy): domain Bacteria; phylum Bacteroidota; class Bacteroidia; order Flavobacteriales; family Flavobacteriaceae; genus Flavobacterium. The sequence goes on from NZ_JASLCE010000156.1 coordinate 1,128, forward strand.
GCCTCTATATTCTCTTGTCCAGGAAGCCTTACTATTGGGGTATTGTTTTTCAAATGCTGCTTTTACTTCTATTGGCAGTATAATTTCATCTTTAGCGTTTTTCTGTCCGAAAGATTTGATGTTGAAAGCAACCATCAACAATACAAGAATAACTCTGAAAACTGTATTCAGATTGTTTTTTCTGTGATCTGTTTTAACTATTCTTTCCATGATACAATTAGTTTTAAATGTGCTTATTTATTCCGTTTGATATATAAATATACTGATTCTAAATGAAGCACAGATGAAGAACAAATGAACGCAGGACAACAGTTTTTCTAAATTAATAACTTACCACTTTTTGTGTTTTCCAGATAGCGCAGATTTACTATCCATGTCTATCATGAACGACAAAAAAGCCCTGATAAAATTTATCGCTTTTGTAAAGTTGCAGGCTAAGAGGTAGTACAATCCAACATCTGATGCTGCTTTTGTTGTATTTTAATACCATTGGAAGAGAAAATGTATAATCAAATACTTAATTATTACTAGATAGCACGGATTATAAATCCGCGCTATCGGGCTTAATTATTTATAACGTTCCAGGGAAGCTGTCAGTAGTGAATCTAGTGTTAGCTTCTGTTTTCATTTATTTAGTTATTTCATTTTCTAAACATTCCACTATCTTATCATCAATTGGCATTCTTTTCAGATTTAGCATTCCACATTTCATAAATTCCAGAATTTTTAATCCGTTTGTTTTTCCTTTACTGATTGATGCTTTTAGTTTTCCACCAACTTTAAAGAACATTTTTTGTGAAGTTCCAATAAATGATTTTCTATCTTCATCTTCTAAAAATAAAGCGATCTCATTTTCTTTTGGTTCATAAAGTTGGGAATCATGCATTATATTGGCTCCATCAGATTGCGTTTGTATTCTAATCACAATCGATTTTAAATCTTTATCTTTTGAATTGAAAAAGTCACTTTTAAAATTCTTTTTCATTACGGTTAAATTCTCATAACCTCCACCGGAACTATATTCGTCGTAATATTCTTTTGGGTTCTCTATTTTATGGATATGCTCACAGTTGAGTTGGTGACTTTGTGCTTGGCAGATTGTAAAAACAAAAAGGGCTATTAGGGTTATGTTTTTTTTCATAAAGTGGTTTAAGCGTGTCGCTAACGTTTTGAGGTAATCATATAAATGCCATGATTTAGTGTACCACAAGGCAGTATGCTCGTATTACTTGTTCGCAGCACGGTCTTTTGTACTTCGAAGAAGCAGTTATTGGTACAGCGATAAGCCAGGTCTTTTCGACAACGTCTCCGGTATCGTTAAAAGCGGATTATCTTTTAGGTGCAGTTGATCAATTCGGTAGCCTCCCTGACCTAAGGTTCCGAGTGATTCCAGTTCATTGTTATTAAGATAGATGTCTTCAAAAACCACCTTATGCAACGTGTTGGGCAGGGTTTTTAAGCGATTATTGCTAATATTAAAATAGACAACCATTTCTTTCAGGTTTCCTAAGGATTCCGGCAAATGCGTTAATTGATTGTGATGCAAGTTTAGTACTTGAATCTGAGTCATGTTTCCGAATAGTTCCGGAAGCTGCGTTAGTTGGTTATTTGCCGCATTGAAACTATATACTCTTTCTAAAGAACCGATACTATCGGGTAGTGTTTTTAGTTGGTTGCTTTCCAGATCGATATTGGTAAGCCTGGTCAGCTTTCCGATTGCGTCCGGCAGACTTGTGAGCTGGTTACTTTTTAGGTCGATATAGGTAAGCCCGCTAAGATTTCCGATTGCGTCCGTCAGGTTTGTTAACTGGTTGTTTCTTAGACTTAGTAAGTCTAATTGAGTTAGGTCACCAATGGCATCCGGTAGACTTGTCAGCTGATTGTTGTCCAGATATAGCTGTCTCAGGTTTTTAAATTGTCCGATGGTTTCCGGCAATTCCTTTAGGTTCTGGTGGCTTAGGTTAAGTGAGGTGTGTTTTAAAGGGTTTTTTAAGGCTTTTTCAAGCGTCAACGGCTTCTTTTTAAAGAGCTGCCCGATCGTACTAAAGATACTTTTTTTAGGAGATTTTTTTAAAAGATCTCCCAAGGTCGTGTCGTCGTGGTTTGCCATTTTTTAAATATTTTGGTTCAAAGTTTTCCAGATTCAATATAAGGTTCGGGAAGATAACCAAAAAAATCATTTGATCAATTCTCGTGGATTTGAAATCCTGTCTAAAACTGCAATAAAAAAGCTTTGATTTAAAATCAGGTCGTTAATAAAGTGGCGGACTGAGAGGTATCACAATCGAACAGCTAATGTTCCTTTTGTTGTATTTTAATAAGGTGGTGTGATTTTGAATACAAAATAGTGTATAATCATCTTAATTTAAACTCCTATATTCTTTAGGAGTTTGTCCGGTTTTAATTTTAAATAATTTACTGAAGTATTGAGGATATTCAAAACCCAGAGAATACGCAATTTCTCCTACAGAATGGTTTGTATTAAGTAAAACACTTTTAGCTTCCTCAATTAAAAAATAGTGGATATGGTCTTGTGCGTTCATTCCTGTCTCTTTTTTCAGCAGATCAGTTAAATAATTAGGCGATAAATGCACTTTGTCAGCCAGATATTTTACGGTTGGTAAACCTGTTTTTTTGAGGTCCTGAGAACCGAAATAATCTTTTATCAGGATTTCAATTTCACTCACAACATCCTTGTTTACACTTTTTCGTGTAATAAATTGACGACCGTAATAACGCAGGCAATAGTTCAATAGAAGTTCAATATTGGAAACTATTAAATTCTGACTATGATTGTCAATATTTTCCAGAAGTTCATTTTGAATTTTTAAGATACAATCATAAAGTATTTGCTTTTCTTTTTCTGATAAATGTAAGGCTTCCGACATTTCATACGAGAAAAATGTATATTCTTTTATTTTTGAGCCTAAAGAAGTATTGCGGATTAAATCAGGATGAAAAAATAAACCCCATCCCATCATATCATCCCTTTTCTCGATTTCACTATCCATTGTCATTACCTGTTTAGGTGCGATGCAGATTAGACTGCCTTCCTGAAAATCATACGATTGTTTTCCGTATCGTAATCCGTTAGAGCAGTAATTTTTAAACATAATAGAATAAAAATCACAACAAATGCGTGTTCCTTCTTCAACATATTCATCTACTTTACTGAAATCAATGACTGCAACAAGGGGATGATTTACGTTTCCTTGTTGCACAAATTTATTTATCTCTGAGATACTTTTTAAATTGACAATGGGTTTCATGTTTTTCTGTAAAAATCATTACTAATTTAGTTATTTTGTATCAACTTTTTAAGTTCGTTTTTTTTCCTGCCTTAACTTCAGTTCCGATAATTTTATAACACCGAAGCTGCTAATGAAATAGGCTTCAAATAATTCGCCGGTTATCCAGGTTAAAGTGTGTTTGTAAAAACTCATAATTTATATTTGTGCCAGGTTACTGTTTTTCCTAGTAATGATATACCTAAATACCCCCTCAAAGAAAGCTTTCCATCTTCAATCCACGCTTTGCAGGTATAAGTATCACCGCTAGGCGGGTCATAAATTTTTCCATCGGTATATTCTTTTCCGTTCCACTTTAGACCGGTTAAGCTAACGATACCAATAATGTCCCTGTTCCGTAATTGTTTATCCGGATTTTTAGTATCCTTTTTTGAAGTTACTCCATCTTTTTCAACAACCAGATTTCCCCATAAAAGTTTTGCGGAATAATGATCTCCATCCTTGAAAAATTCCATTCGGACATCTTTTTTGTCAGATTCCCAAATACCGACTATATTTTTCTCATTAGTTTGTGCTTGTAACTTTGCTGTAATAGCAAACATTAGGACGAACAAAATTTTAACTGTTTTCATATTTTTTAATTTACGATTAATGAATTTACATCTGACTCATTACAATTTTGTCAAATAAATTGTCACCGAGATACGTTCTCATCCAAACCATAGGCTTTGCAAACTTCCCGACTCTGTATCGTGTTTTAGGATTGTTGCTAGTAACAATTTTGACGACAGTATCGGCAATAACTGATGATTTGGAGGAGCCATTTCCTTTGGCAGCATCAGCTGTTCCTTTGGCGATCTTATCCATCATAGCCGTATAGGCACTATTTTTAGATATTTTAGAGAAATTATCCAAAAGGACTGAGCCGAATTCGGTAGCAATAAAACCAGGTTCCAAAACCACAACTTTGATATTGAATGCTTTTAATTCTAATCGCAAGCAATCACTTAGACCTTCCACTGCATGTTTTGATGCGTGATACCATGCGCCCATTGGGAAATACATTTTTCCTCCCATCGATGACGTATTGATGATTGTTCCTGATTTAGCTTTGCGCATGTGAGGCACAACTTTTTGTGTTACGGCTGCCATACCGAAAACATTTACTTCAAACTGTCGTCGGGCTTCAGTTAAAGGAATATCTTCAACTGAACCATACAACCCAAAACCAGCGTTGTTCCAAAGAACATCGATTTTGCCTTCTTTCTGAACAATTGTGTTTACTACAATTTCGATTTCAACCTCATTGGTAACATCCATTTGGATTGGATGTCCTCCCAATACTTTTAAATCCTGCATTTGTTCAATTCTTCTTGCTACGGTATAAACTGTATGTCCTTGTTTGATAAGTGCTTTAGCAGTTTCTTTTCCCATTCCCGAACTAGCTCCTGTAATCAAGATTACTTTTCCCATTTCTTTTTAGTTTAAAGATTATGGGGCAAAGTTAGGTCGGTATTAAAGCATTGAATTAATACTAATCCATGATAGTTGTATAGTTATTTCAGATAAAAGTGTTTTATTGAATTAGAATGTTTTTTGCTGTTAATGGAATAAAAAAATTAACCTTTAATATTTTAAAACCACGAGAAGCTAATTTATAGAGGAAGGAATTGCAAAGTAATGTATTAGATTATCCCGATAGCACGGATTTACAACCAGATAGCGCAGATTTACTTCGTCAGTTCGGCTAAAGCCTCGGGTGTAATCCGTGTGCTTAAAACTAAAAACTACAACTTTTAGGTTGGTAGTATACTTCTTCTTTATTGGTACGGGTTGTAAATCTGCGCTATCGGGGTATTTATTTTCATTTTAAAGCCCTCATTTATTGTAATAAAAAACCAAACTTTAAAAAGAAAAATTTAGCTTTTTAGGAATTTGTAATATAAATATTTTATTACAAAAATGGCATTGCTTTTTCTTTTATTTGCTCAAGCCGTTTTTGATGATAACTAAAATCTCTTTCAGGGAATAGTATTGGTAAATTTTTCGTTATTATTTCTAATTCATCAATTAAATACTTTAATCTTGGACTATCTAAATCTGTGTCTTCAATTGGGCAATTGATTACTATCCCATGTCTTAATATCATTTCTTTATTTTGTTTGATCAGTTCATCTATATCAACATAAAAGTATTGCCAGTAACTAACCGCACAACTATCTATCAAAGCTTGAATATAGCTTTCAAATGACATATTCATTTGAATACGTACCCCTTCATCAAAAAAATAAATAGTCAACGGCCATTTGCCATGTTCTCTATAAAAACAGCCTCTCCCTCGTTGGGAAATATGCCTGCGTATTTCACTGTCATTAAATGAATATAAATTTCCCACTAATTCTTGTGGATGATTGAGCGGGTTTTCTTTAAGCCACTCATCTTGAATTCCACAAAGGGCTTTATATATTAGAAAAGATGTCCCGCCACTGATGTTCTCCTTTACTTTAGGAATCAATTTATTAGTCCATTTTATTGAAAGAGACGTTAAGCCTAATATCCTTATAGCGTCGTTGCTAAATTCAATACCTGCTTCATCAGAAATTTTTTTTTGATATTTTTGAAGAAGCCTGTCAGACAAGTTAAATTCTTGAGGGAAAAGAGACTCTTCGTGTAATTCTATTAAATCGTTTGAACTTAATTCATTAAAAAAGGTTACTAATTTTTTGAATAAATTTTCCATATTTTAAAACGTAATTTTTATTTTTTGACAAAGCAATGATTCGTGCGACACGAACCTTTTTCATTTCGTTTTGTGTAGACACGAAACGAGGCACAGAAATTTTTGGTTTTAATTATTTTACTCTGCATTATAATCCGCCAAACTGTTTGCTTCCTCTGGCGCTAGATATTTTTCAACAGCTATGCGTTTACCGGGATGCGTTATTTGATTTATTTTTAAATCATGTGAGTGGCCCCACCTAGGCGCATCACTTTCATAGCGCATTCTATAGACTATTTTAAATCCTACATTTGTTTGCGCTACGTAGAATAGTGCAACATAATCAAGAGGCAAACCATTATTTTCCGTATAACTCGTATAGCATGCAAAAAGTTCATCGTCAACTAACCATCTGACTAAACCTTCTCCTACTTTAGGATTTTTATATTGCTTTATTTGAAATAAGGTGCGCGGAATTGCTCTTTCTACATTTTGAAAATATAAATCTTTCATCTTAATATCCAACTCCTGTACATCTTCTTCCTCTAATCCTCTCCAATATTCGTCCACATTGACAGTATGAAAATAATCTTCAACCTTTAATCGCATCTTCTCATATTCCTCATCAGAAACAGAAAAATCATAATTTGTTTTATTGCAAGTATATTCATCCTCAATAAAATTTTCAATAAATTTTTTAATCTCTTCCATATGTTTTTTTAGTTCTAAATAATAAGCTGGATTTTTTATGCTAAATCCTGCCAAATCAATTTCTTTTTTGCTGCTTTCACCGACAAAGTAATGGTTCGTGCGACCATTAAACGAAGCATCGTTCTATTTCCAGTCAGCCACAATTTGAGTATATAATTCTTTTTTTAATTGATATAAAGTATCGTTTTCTTGTTCGCAGAGAACACCGTCTTTATAAAGTACTACATCATCAAAAGCCCCCATACCACCATATATTGAAATTATTTTTCTGTAGGTTACATTATCGTTTGATACTTCCAATTCAGATATGAAGTTTTCAAAACATTTTGCCCAATTTAATTCCCCAACTTCTGTTAAGAGTTTTTGTATTTCAAGGCAATAATCTTTTACAGTCATAGTATTTAGTTTCGATGTTGTTGTGATTTTTATTATCGACGAAGATTTTATCAAACTTAACTACAATAAGCTTACACATACACATCAATCACTACAATAATCGCATAAATTTCACAAAATTACTTCGTTTACACTTCGCTAAAATAGTAATAAAATTCTTAAATTAATTAGCTTAAAAGTATAAAAAAGCTGCGCTATATTACTGCACAAAGAGCGGCAGCTACTACTCTACCGATATATAAAAATTAATCTCCTTTTTAAGAATCGATTTTTATGAAATTTTGAAATGATGCCGTAAATATGGTACATTGCACTATCCTAAATCAGATTCTCTAGGTCGTCCGATAAGAGATCTGCAAAAGCAACGCAACTTTAAATTATAGGTAATTATGTTTTTTAAAAAGGAAGTTAAAATATCTAAAAACTTTGGAGAAGAATATATTGAAAAGGTAATAGCATTCCTAAGTACTGAATTTACAATTTCTTTTAAAAGAACGAATGTGATCGAAATGGATTTGATTTTGTATGATTATATAATTGATGAAAATGAGGTTACTTTTCTTTCCGAAAGTAGGATTGGTACCTCTATTCTAGGTAAAAAGAAAATAATTGAAAAAATCAAAAAGAAAATGAAGGAAGAAAATACAGGACTTTTTGATGTCTAATGACAAATGTAAATTCAAAAAATAGTCAACCTATTTTATGACCAGATAGCGCGGATTTGTAATCTGTGAGAAGGTTATATTAAACCACATATGTTAAAAAACAAAACTACAACTTTTTAGGGTTGTAGTTTACTTCATCTTTATTGTCACGGATTACACCCGAGGCTTTAGCCGAACTGACGAAGTAAATCCGCGTTATCGGGGATCGTTTATTTTTTAAATTTTAGTCCCAATGGAGCTTTAGGTTTTACTTTGTCATACATATTAAAATATAAAGTTAAAGTATCCTTTTTGCCTTCATATGTGACTTTATAAACATCTAACATTCCCATTCCAAAAGAACTATTTCTAGTTTCAAAACTACAACAGCTTCCTGATCTTTTATACCATAATTCTTCTCCGTTTGGACCAGATAATGAGCTTAAAAATTTTTGCTCATTTGCAGGACCATTGGTATTACCTCCAACCTTAATTGGGTTCTCTTTAGAATATCCATACGTTGAATCGGCAGCTATTTCTTGTGTACCTGATTTTGTTGTTGAACATGAGATTAATGAAGTTAATGTGAAAATAATTAATAGTTTTTTCATGTAGTTTGTATTATTTCTTTTTTGTTTAATTTTTAATTCGCTTATTTTAAGACTATACATAGTTTTAAATTGCTACTAACGTTATTTTTTGCGAAATTTATATATGTTTCGTAAAAAAAAGTGCTATAACTGTATTTTGTAAAACAGATTCACTAAAGTAATTATTATTTTAGGAATTAGATAGCGTGGATTTACTTCGTCAGTTTGGCTAAAGCCTCGGGTGTAATCCACACGAAGGTTATTAAATCACATATATTAAAAAACAAAACTACAACTTTTTAAGGTTGTAGTTTACTTCTTCTTTATTGGTACGGATTGCAAATCTGCGCTATCGGTCTCATTTGAAAAGTTGTTTTACATTTTTTGTCAATTCAAGATGTTCGTTGTTATCATCTCCTCCAAAGAATTTCTGCCAAAACGTTTTTGGTTTAGGTTCTGTCTTTACAACTATAAATAGCTCTTGTCCGTCAAGTGATTTAGGATATATTACTCGTGTCGCCCAATTTGTCGAAGCGAAAAGTCCTGGTGCTAATTCACAGTTGAGTTTTTGTCCTAATTGCTTCCAAAACTGTTCGTGATCAACTGAATGTGTCGGTGCTTGCCACCATTGATCAACAGTGTCGGCAAAAACAAAAAAACAGTCGTCCGCTAATGGTCCAGACGAAGTTGTATATTCTCCAATAAATTTAATTTTATCAATGTCAAGCGTCCACCTATTTTGTGGGTCTTGTTCATAAACTATTGTGTCGTTCTTAATTGTCAGTTTATTTGCCGGTGCCATTTTGCTTATTGCCTGTTTGTTTAGCCTTGTCCATAACATTGTTTTATACGAAACTTTCCCCTTATTTATTTCGTAAAAAAGCGATATAGCTGTATTTTGTGAATACGAAAGAAAGTAATTTATAGATAATAAAGCAATACGTGTTTTTACTTAATTTTTAGACACAGGGATTTTTAAATTAAAACCTCTGCACATACTTTTTATTTAAAATTGAATTTTTATAGTTTTTTGTGGCATTGCAGTTAAGGTTTCGGGCTTTGTGTTCAGGCGGGTTTCAAAGCACAAAGTTTCAATTTCTTACTAAAGTACATAAGGAGCACAAAGCACCAAGTTTACACGTCATCCCGCCTGACGCAAGGCTCGTGTTATAGGGCGTTTTGTCTTTTTAGTATTTCAATAACGTACTGTCTGTTTACTAATGCATCATCGTATTGTGGCCACAATTCAATTGCTTTGTTGAATTTATTTAGAGCTTCTTTTAAATTTCCACTTTCTATCAAGTCCACGCCATAATTATACCACAGTCTGGCATCATTTGGCGATGTTTCAATTGCTTTTTGATGAAATTCTAATACCGTTTTAATATCACCAATTAGAGCGTATATTTCAGAAAGGTCATCATAATACTCACCTGTTTCTTGAATGTTTAATGCTCTCTTCAAGTCCGCTATGGAATCTTCTAATCACCCAAGAAATTTCAAGCTAAATGCTCTCGACTTTAACGCATAATCATAATTTGGGTCAAGAGATAATGCTTTGTCAAAATCTTTGATAGAGTTTTCTGTTTCATTATTATAAAATTTAGCAATCCCACGCATTGTATATTGTTCCGGTGTGTCAGGCTCAAAATCATAATTACCTTCTTGTATTCTTGTCCACAAAAAAACAAAACGCTCTATTATTTGTGTATCTTTAGGGTTTTCTTTGATTAAGGTGCTATATTCAACCAAAGCGTCTGGATACTTATCTTGTTTAATAAGTTCCTCTGCATATTTTTTTCGGTCATTATAATTCATAATCCATTATCATTTAGTAATTTAAATGAACTTCTAAGTACATTATACAAATCTTGTGGCGTAGATGAGTTTGTCGCGCTTGTTTTTAAATCTAATAGTTCATTAACAAGATTGTTATTGTCGTTAATCTCTGTGGCTCTATACAAAAGATTATTGTAAGCGTTGTCTATGTAATTTTGTACTTGGGAAAATTTACTGTCATATTCTTTTTTAAGTTTAGATTCAGTGGCTTTTCCAATAGATTCTTCATAATTGTATTTTTTATACAAGAGACTTTCCCAAGTGTCAGTGTTTGCACCTTTTTGGAAACGGTCGCATTTCCAAGCTCGTCTTATAAAAAATTCATATGTCGTGTTGTCCATATTTTAAGTTTTTAATGTGTCGTTTTAAAATACCTTATAACAATGTTTTTCACGAAACTTTTACAAGTTTTTTTCATCAAAAAGCATATCACTGTGTCTACAAAAAAGAAAGTAATTTATAAACAATATAGTAATCCCTGTTTTTACCGAATTTACAAACTAAAGTATTAAGATATAATTCTTAATAAAAAAGAAATACTTTTCAGTTGAACCGAATAAAAAGCGAACAAATCACAAAAAAGTAGCTTAACTTATTCTCCCGTTTTTGTTTGCATATTCATCGAACACCTTGTGTCGCTTTTGTTCTATTTTAATAAAGTTGAATGAGGATGCATATATATGACTATATTCTTTAGTATTATTATAGCTCAATTATTTATATTAGTTTGCTACCTTGCTGAAGGCGGAGCTTTTTGAGCACCAAGCTTTCATACAAGTACAAATATTTATTTAATATTCTAATGTTCACTTTAATACTGTCGCTCCGCTTTTGGCAAGGTGTTGTTATGCGTTCGCCATTCTTCTAACCGTCAATCTCAAACATTAGTCCTTTTCGCAGTTCAACTTTTTTGGTTCTTAAATAGTTTACATTATCGGAGATGAACTTATCATCGAACAAATTGTCATACCACAAATTATGAATCATACAATATTCTGTGAAAAAGGAATGAGTATCGTTTTCCCAATCGTTTCCATATTCACTTAGCCAATTGTAAAATAATAAGATTTGTTCATGATTAGATAATTGCGCTCTTAGTATTCCTAAATACCTCATTCTTTCATCATAGTCTGTGACAATAGTACTATTAGCAACGGATTTTACAGATAAATATAAGTGGCGGAAATAATGACCAAGTCTTTGAGCATGTCCAGAAAATGGCTTATAGTTAAAATATAGTTTTACATATTGTAAAAATTCTTTTCTGTCTTTGTTTGTGGTTATGGAATTTTTAGATGGATTTTCATGTCTTTGTCGTGCTTTTTTCAGCATCTCAACAAAATTAGTCTCTGCTGGATAAGCTTTTTCATATCTGTCCAATCCCGAAAAGAACAATTGGTAACATTTTTCAAATCCAACTTTGTCAAGTTTATTGTCTTTCGTATAAAGGTTAAGAATGCACTCAAACTCAGTTTGCATAACAACAAAAAGTTTTCTCCCGTCTGTTGTTTTTTCAAATCGATTCAACTGAGTAGATGTTTCTTCAAAGTCATATCCATTAATTTTCATTTCGCCTATATTCTCTCTATGTAACTTTAGCATCTCGTAGAATTGCGATTCAAATTGTTGCAGTTGTATCTGCCTATTCTGGCTATTGATTTGTTCTTGTAACTGCCTTTTATTTTCTACTTGTTCTAATAGAAATAACTCTCTTTGTTGAAGATTAGCTTTATACTGAATATAAAATGCAAGTCCAGTAACAATTACACCAGCAAGTGCAATAAACGGATTCATTAGTCCACCGATTGTATCTCCAATTTGCCCTGTTTGTGTGAAGTCAAAGTCTTCGTTTACAGCTGATCTAGTAAATAAAAAAGGTGAAATAAAAGAAACTAGTACCAGTATAAATGCAAGAACTAAAAGAGCTTTAACTTTCCAGTCAAGACTTGTTATTTTTGACATGGTATCATTTGGGTCTGTAGTTTCAGTATTTTGTCTGGTGTTTTGTTGTTTATAGAACATATAGCAACAAATCAGACCAAGTCCAAAAATTATTATCGTATTTATAATTATATATGTTGTCATTGAGTTGTACTTTTATTGTGACACATAGCATTTTTTACGAAACTTTCTCCTTATTTTTTTTCGTAAAAAAGCCTTTTAATAATTGTAATACTATTAAACTAGAAAGAAACTAATTTATACACAACAAAGCAATACGTGTTTTTACCTAATTT
>NZ_JASLCE010000093.1 GCF_030146175.1 Flavobacterium sp.
ACCGCTTCGGGGCTTACGTATTACCGATTGGAACCGCCTATTATTCAGGGGCAAACGCATATGGATAATATCGATCCGGGAAATATTGATTCGTTAATCGCTACCGCTTCGGAATATCTGATCGACAACGGTACAGGTGAGAAAACGTTTAATGCGATTGTAGACTTATTGACTACGTTGCAACCGGTTTCTGTTTCCGTTTAATTCAACTTTTGATCAATATAAAAACCGGTCTTAGTCTTATAAGGCCGGTTTCTTTTTGGCTTTTAAAGCCGTATATAATTTTTCGTAAACCGGTGTTGCAACACCATAAATAAGCCCTTCGAAAACTACATAGCCGGTTAAAGCATCCAATTCGGTTTGTTTTTTTTTATTTTTAAAATCACTATGTAACGATGAGGTTGCGGCAAACGGAAGCGTTTCTATATTGGCTAAGGTAGTCGCAACACTATCTTCCGGTAGCGGTATGTGTTTGGCTTTGGCCAATGTGTAAACTTCTGTTAGCAGTGCTAGTAACGTATCGCGTTTGTCCGGATTTTCAAGGATTTCACCAACTGACTGATCATAAAAAGAAGTAGCCGTAGCGATGGCCGATACGAATATAAATTTTTTCCAAACTACCGATATGATATCCTGAGTTAGGGAGGCCTGAATTTCGGCTTGTTTTAAAAGCGTTTCCAGTTGTAAAAGACGTTCGTCCGATGCCTTATCGGAGCCAAAAAACAGACTTTCGATGTTTCCGCTATTGGTTACGATTCCGGGAGCCGACAGACGGGAAACCAGATAGATGCAGCCTTCCAACACTGTTATGTTTGGGTAATGACGCTTGATTTTTGGCGTACTGTCCAGTCCGTTAAGTAACGGAAGGATAACGGTTTTTTCGGTGATACAGTCTTGCAATTGTACTAATGTCGACTCCAGATCGTAGGTTTTTGTACACAGAATGATGTAGTCGGCTTTGTCAAGATCGGAAGGTGTATCGCTCGCTTTTTGCGGAAAAACAGTACTACTATCCGAGCCTTTCACAATCGTAAGACCATTGGCGCGAATCGCATCGAGGTTTTTGCCCCGGGCCAGAAATTGCACGGCTACACTAGTATCGTTTTGAAAGGCTTTCGCCAGTAGTCCGCCAAAATAGCCGCCAACACCACCGATTCCAGCAATTAATATGGTTGTCATCACATTTTATTTTTGTAGAAAGTTAAGCGAAAAAAATGGGTTGTCAAGATGTTTTTTAATGCTACCGGTTTCCCTAAAATTCCAAATACGATTACGTATCGGGATATAAGGAATCGCCCAAATAGGCCTTAAAAAAATCTTTTTTGTAAACTTCTCCCAAAGGAATTTCATTATCGCCCAGATAAAGGCTATGATGATCAAAAGAGTCAATCCGTTTTATATTTACCACATACGATTTGCTCACGCGTAGAAAAAGATCCTGTGGCATTTTCTGATGGATCGTTTTCAGGTTCATTGCGGTAATTAATTTTTGCGAGCCGGTATATAAAACGACATAATCTTTAAGTCCTTCGACATACAAAATATCCGTAAAATGGATTTTATAAAACCGACGGTCAGATTTAATGATCATAAAATCTTCCGTATTCGATTCCCATGTCGTTGTATTGGCTGTATCGGCCAATAGTTTTGTATAGGTTTCCGCTTTCTGAATAGCTCTTTGCAATCTCGATTTTTCGATCGGTTTTAACAGATAGTCGATAGCGTCCAAATCGTAACTTTTTAAAGCATATTGGGGATAGGCCGTGGTAAAAATAAGCAAGGTATTTTTGGGAAGTTGTTCTGCAAACTCCAGTCCGGAAACCATTGGCATTTCGATATCCAGAAAGATAAGATCGACTTTAGTGGTATTTAAAAATTGCTGCGCGGCCGGTGCATTGGCAAACTTTCCGAGTATGGTAAGATTCGACACTTCCTGAATAAGTGCTTCCATTTCGGCTCGGGCAAGAGGTTCATCATCTAATAGAATACAGTTCATAGGGGATTTTTAAGGTAACGTTATACGCCGATTTTGTATGGGCCAGGGTTAAGGTATGGGCTTTTCCGTATAAAAGATCCAATCGGCGTTTGATATTTAATAAACCCAAACCGCCTTTCTTTTTATCGACAGACGGAATATAGTCGGGATCTATCGAATTATAACAGTAAAAACAGAGCATCGTGCCCTCTGTTTCAATCCGGATCGTAATATCGGACTGGGCGCCGCTTATATTAATACTGTGTTTGACGGCATTTTCTACAAAAATGGTAAAAAGACTCGGCGGTAATAGCATATTGTTTATAACCGACGGATCGATCGAACAGGATAAAGTTACCGAAAGATTGTCGCGTCTGATTTTTTCCAGTTCGAGAAAGTTGGATAAAAAGTCAATTTCTGATTTTAGCGGAATTTTCACCTCATTATTTTCGTACAATTGATAGCGCAAAAACTCAGACAGTTGCAGGATCACTGTTGTGGCTTTGTCGACATCGGTTCGAACCAGAGCTTTAATCCCGTTGAGCATATTAAACAAAAAATGGGGATTGATCTGGTTCCGAAGCTCGTTTAGCTCCATAGTGAGCGTAATATTATTTAATTCATTGATGCGTTCCGTATCGATAGTCCATCGTTGAAATAATTTGATCATTGTAGTAACCAGGATAATTGGCATTAAAATGATGGTGCCTTCATAATAGCCGCGCAAATGATTATCATGCTTATGCCGTATCACAATGTATTCCGGATTATAAGCACCGAGTAAAATACCAATGATCATCATCCAGGCGATAACCAATGCCAATAAAAGTAAAATATACAAAAGGTAGCGGCCTTTAAAGAAAAACTGAGGAACGAGAAAGTACATATTAATATAACTCATCGCGATAATAGAACCGTATATACACGCAAGTCGGTAATAGTTATACGGACTTGGATATTCCGTTATTTCGCGGGAAAATGCGATAACGGCCAGAATTCCCGACAAGAGTACGAAATGGCGTAAAATCCGGTAATCGCTATCGATTATAAATCGAATAATCCAACTATTGCGGACTTCCTGTGTGTTGTATTCCATGTTTAAAAAAATAACCGGATCAAATGTAGGTTGAAAGTGCTATGCTATAAAAAAAATATACAAAACGCCATTCGTTTTATACAAAACGCAACAAAGTACCCTTTACGTATAAATTGCAAGGCGGTTGGTATAAAAAATAAAATGCAAAAGACCTAATCTTTTCCTTTGCCGGAATTAATAATCGAATTGTAGTCGTTTACCAACTTCCGGAGACTATTTGAGACAATTTGGATTAAAATCTTAAAAAACAAATGGTAGAAATGAAAAATGTATTTTTTGCAGTGGGACTTTTTTGTTTTACAACACCGATGTTATCTCAGGAAAACGACACAAAAAAACAGGATAGCGTGAGTATGGCTCGACGGGCATTGACTTATGGTGCGAATAAATTTGCAATTGTACGTCCTTTGAATATCGAATATACGACGGTAGCACCTTATAACTACACCTCCAAACTGGGAAATATAACCTTGCCGGAAAGTAAAGTTACCGACTTCTCGCAGCTAAAGGTAAGCACCACTTTTAATTTTATTAAAACACAAAAATGGATGCTCGGAGCGACCTTAGCCTATAATTATACCCGTACGGGAACCGATTTGACACTGCCGGAAGAACGAATCGATGGGATGCAGAAGGATTACCATTATCATTATGAAACGCTCAATTTTTCATATTTCTCAAAATTGTTCGGCAAAACAGCGGTGTTTACCTCGAGTTTGGTTGTTGATGGAAGTGAGCAACATTTTGAAAGGGTAAAAGGATTGGTTTCGGGAACTTT
>NZ_JASLCE010000094.1 GCF_030146175.1 Flavobacterium sp.
TTAATGCGATTTTTAACGTAGCCGATATGGCGATATCCGTAGCGGTAGGAATGCTGATTGTGTTTAATAAAAAAGCCTTCGGAAAATAAAATAAAAAAAGCGTCATCTCTGACGCTTTTTTTATTTCTGTTGTCCCGGAGCAAAAGGCTTGGCGCTTTTGGTTCCGTAAATTTTCTTCGCTTGACCCGGAGGAAGCGGCTTGCCGGAATTGCTGTTTCCGGTCGTGTGAACCGTTGTGCTGCAACCGGAAAGGATAAGTGCAAAACTGCAACCTAAAAGTAGGACAAATGACTTCATAAGCTAAAAAGTATAAATTTTATCTGGGGTAATACAATAATCCAAAGCGATATCGCTCTCAAATACATCGGCAATCGCATTTTCGGCCTCAAAAAACGACAATCCAACCTTAATCACATCTTCTTTGCATTCCGAAAGAAAACGGTCGTAAAAGCCTTTTCCGTAGCCAACGCGATGTCCGTTCGTGTCAAAAGCCAATAGCGGAACAAAAACCACATCGATTTTTGCCGAAGGAACTTCAATCCCGTCTACCGGTTCCGGAATGTTGTATTCGTTTTTCCGGATCTTCGTACTATCGGTTAACAAATAGTGTACCATTTTTCCGGTTTCAAAATCCGATTTCGAAATAACCGTTTCTTTGTCCTTACCAGCCAGGATTTGTAAAACAAACTCGGTGTCGACTTCATTTTGTTCAGTGATCGGAAGAAACAAATGATAATAGGTGTAATTCCAGATATCTGTCTGCAATAAACGGTTGGCGATTTCGAGACTTTTGGTTTCGATCGCTTCCGGCGAAAGTGCTTTTCGCAGTTCCTTATATTTTTTTCGCAACTCGCGTTTAGTTGTCATGGCTTAAAGTAGTTGAAATATGATAAATCGCATCACCCTGATATACAATTGGCGATTCGTTTACATTGATAATATAACCGGAATTTGGTGCTTTTAGCTTGTGTTCTTCTTTGCCATACGGATCGGAAACCACTGCAAGCAAATCACCGCGTTCTACATATTGACCAATTTCGGTATTGCTGTGAAACAAGCCGGAAAAACGGGCGCGTACCCAGGTCGATTTTTCAATATAAATAATTTTGTCTTCCGGCGTATTCGTTTTTTGTCGGTCGTTTAGCATATGCAGGTAATCCAATACTCTTTTGGCGCCGTCTACTCCTTGTTCGGTTATGATGTTATTGATGTCATTGGATTTTCCGCCTTCAAAAAGCAACATTTTTACACCCAGTTTATGACAGGCACTGCGAAACGAACCGTTGATATTTTTGGAGAACAATGTAAACGGTGCGTGAAAAACATCGGCCAGTGCTTTTAATTCGGTGTTGTCCGGAATGATCCGGATTTGTGCCGCATTAAAACGACTGGCGCCACCGGCATGAAAATCGATGGCATAATCCACGTGAGGAATGATTTCTTTTAGTAGATAATAGGCAAACCGACTGGCCAGTGAACCGGTTTTACTACCTGGGAAAACCCGATTCAAATCCCGTCCATCCGGGAATTCACGCGTTTTGTTGACAAATCCAAAAATGTTTATGATCGGAATACAGATAATCGTCCCGATTTTGGGTTTGTTGATTTTCTGTACGATGAGTTGTCGGACAATTTCCGTCCCGTTAATCTCATCGCCGTGTAATCCGGCCGTAAATAAAACGGTTGGTCCGGCTATTTTGGAGCGTTCTACAATGATCGGAATTTTTAATTTGGTCATCGTGTGGAGCTTCGCAATTTCCATATTGATGGTTTTGCTTTCGCCCGGTAATACAGTCTCTTTTAGTATCGTAATGCCTTTGTGCTGGTAACTCATAAATATAATCAAAAGATAAAAGTAACTATTTCTGCGGTAAGCCGGCTAAGTTGATGCTGTTTTTCGGTTATCAGAAATGTTATTTGTAAATTTGAATGCAATTCCGAAAATAGCAGACTTACAATGAGTATTCCTTCTTTAGAGCTTCAGATACAAACCTTACCCGATAGTCCGGGTGTTTATCAATATTATGATAAAGACGGAAAAATATTATATGTCGGAAAAGCCAAAAACCTCAGAAAGCGGGTCGCTTCCTATTTTAATAAAATACACGATACGGCCAAAACAAACGTTCTGGTCAAAAAAATCGTATCCATTAAACATATTGTTGTTCCAACGGAAACGGATGCGCTGTTGTTGGAAAACAACCTGATCAAGAAATTGCAACCGCGGTATAATGTCCTTTTAAAAGACGATAAAACCTATCCGTGGATCTGTATTAAAAAAGAACCCTTTTCCCGGATATTTCCAACCCGTAATATGGTAAAAGACGGATCGGAGTATTTCGGGCCGTATACCAGTTTTAAAACGGTAAATACGCTGTTGGAACTAATCAAGGAGTTATATCCGTTGCGGACGTGTAATTACGATCTGAGTAAGTCGAATATCGATAGCGGAAAGTTTAAAGTATGCCTCGAATACCATATCGGAAATTGTAAAGGCCCTTGCGAAGGCTATGAATCACTCGAAAATTATCAGAAACACGTCAATGCGATTCGGGAAATCCTAAAAGGTAATTTTAAAGAAAGTTTAAAAGACTTTAAAAAGCTGATGATCACACTTGCTTCGGAAATGCGGTTTGAAGAAGCGCAAAAAATAAAGGAAAAAATCGAAGTGCTGGAAAACTACCAGGCCAAGTCGACCATCTTAAATCCGAAAATTTCGAATATCGATGTGTTTTCGATTGTATCGGACGAAAGTATGGCATATATCAATTTTCTTCAGATTTCGCATGGAGCGATTGTACGTTCGCATACGATGGAGTTGAAAAAGAAACTCGAGGAAACCGATCAGGAGTTACTCGAATTGGCCGTAGTGGAACTTCGCGAGCGTTTTCATCTCAATTCAAAAGAAATCGTAGTGCCGTTCGAAATGGATTTGGGAGAAACGATAAAAGTTACCGTACCCAAACTGGGCGATAAAAAACAAATTCTGGATTTGTCCGAACGAAATGCCAAATACTATCGTTTGGATCAGCTAAAGCAAATCAAGATTGTCGATCCGGACCGACATACCAACCGAATCATGGCGCAAATGCAAAAAGACCTGCGTTTGTCGGTCGAACCGCGTCATATCGAATGTTTCGATAACTCCAATATTCAGGGAACAAACCCGGTTTCGGCTTGTGTGGTGTTTAAAGATGGCAAACCGAGCAAAAAGGATTACCGCCATTTTAATATCAAAACCGTCGAAGGACCCAACGACTTTGCCTCAATGGAAGAGGTGGTATACCGTCGTTATAAACGCCTGCTTGACGAAAACGAATCCTTACCGCAACTAATCATTATCGACGGTGGTAAAGGACAATTGTCATCGGCTTTAAAAAGTCTTGAGGAATTGGGATTGCGCGGTAAAATTGCCATTATCGGAATTGCGAAACGACTGGAAGAAATCTACTATCCGGGCGATTCGGTTCCGTTATATCTCGATAAAAAATCCGAAACCCTGAAAACGATTCAGCATCTTCGGAATGAAGCACACCGTTTCGGGATTACATTCCACAGGGATAAAAGAAGTAAAAACGCTTTGCAAACGTCGATAGAATCCATTCCGGGCATCGGTGAAAAAACCATGATTACGCTGTTAAAGCATTTCAAATCGGTAAAAAGACTCACTCAGGCATCGGAAAAAGAAATTTCTGAGGTCGTAGGGCTTTCAAAAGCCAAAAAAATTACCGAATTTTACAAGGCAACCAATTCGACCAAGTGATATGAAAAAAATACTACTGCTACTTTTGAGCCTATGTTTGATACAGGCGATACAAGCACAGGATAAAAGGCCTAAAGTCGGAGTTGTATTGAGTGGTGGTGGCGCAAAAGGACTGGCGCATATTGGTGTGTTAAAGGTGCTGGAAGAAGCAGGAGTTCAGGTCGATTATATCGGAGGAACCAGTATGGGGGCGATTATCGGCGGATTGTATGCCTCCGGATATTCGGCGCGACAGTTGGATTCGATATTCCGTGAAGTGGATTCGGATGCCTTGCTACAGGATTATATTCCGCGTGCATCCAAAAGTTTTTTCGAAAAACGCAATGACGAAGTATATGCGTTATCACTTCCGTTTAATAAATTTAAAATCGGAGTTCCTACGGCTTTGTCAAAAGGATTGTATAATTATAACCTATTGACGCGACTTACCAATCACGTGCGACATATACGCAATTTTAACGATCTTCCAATTCCTTTTGTTTGTATTGCAACCGATATTGAAACCGGACAAAAAGTAGTCCTGAACAAAGGAATATTGCCTCAGGCGATTTTGGCGAGTGGCGCTTTTCCATCGTTGTATTCGCCGGTGGAAATCGATGGTCGTATTTTGATCGACGGGGGTGTAGTGGATAATTACCCAATCGAGGAAATTAAAAAAATGGGTGCAGATATTATTATCGGTGTCGATGTACAGGATGGATTGAAAGATCGGAATACCATTGGCGGTGCTACGGGAGTACTGTTGCAGATCACGAATTTCTCAATGATCGGGCAGATGGAAGCCAAAAAGAAAGCAACCGATATTTATATTAAGCCCAATATACAAGGCTATTCGGTGATTTCGTTTGATCAAGGCGGTGAAATTATCAAAAAAGGTGAGGAAGCGGCTTTTTCCGTTTATGAAGATCTGGCAAAACTCGGCGAGATCGCCAGTAAATCGGTACTGTTCGAACCGCGAAGGCTTACCGATACACTGCAAATTTCCAAAATTGAAATCAATGGAATTGAAGGTTATACCAGAGCCTATGTTTTGGGAAAACTGCGCTTTCATCAGAATTCAAAAATCACAAATGCCGCGCTGGATAAAGGAATCAATAATCTAAATGCCACACAAAACTTTAGTTCGATTTCCTATTATTTCGAAGAAGCCGAAAAAGGAGATAATCTGGTGCTGAGTTTAAAAGAAAACCCGATGAACCGGTATCTAAAGTTCGGATTGCATTACGATGAACTGTATAAAAGTGCAGTGTTGCTCAATCTGACACAGAAAAAGTTCCTGCTAAAAAACGACGTGGTTTCACTGGATGTTATTTTGGGGGACAATTTCCGATATAACCTGAATTATTATATCGATAATGGCTTTTACTGGAGTTTTGGATTTAACTCCCGCTACAACCGATTTAATAAAAATGTGGCAACCGATTTTAGCGACGGACAAATATTGACAAACCTGGGGCTAAAATCGATTAATGTTGATTTTTCCGATTTTACAAACCAAATTTACCTGCAAACCGTTTTTGCTCAGAAATTCCTGATTGGCGCCGGATTGGAACATAAACATCTTAAAATACGCTCTTCCACACTCGAAAATATCGGTGGTGTAATAAGCAGCGACGATTATTTTTCCATTTTCGGAAACCTGAAGTACGATTCCTTCGATCAGAAATATTTCCCGAAAAGAGGTTGGTATTTTTCCGGTGATTTCCATACCACGGCCTATACAAAAAACGATCATGATCGTTTAAGTCAGTTTTCTATTGCCAAAGCAGATGCTGGTATTGTTAAAACGTTTTACAAAACGATCTCACTAAAAGTACAGTCGGAAGCCGGATTTACAATCGGAAAAGAAGGTGTGCCGTATTTTAATTTTGTATTGGGTGGTTATGGTTATCAGATGATTAACAATTTTCGCCATTTTTACGGCTACGATTTCCTGAGTATTGCCGGCGACAGCTATATAAAGGGAAGCGCAACACTGGATTATGAATTCTATAAAAAACACCATATCAACTTTACGGCAAACTATGCCAATGTAGGTCAGAAAATCTTTAATACGACCGATTGGTTTTTAAATGCCAACTATTCCGGATATGCACTCGGTTATGGTTTTGAAACACTTATCGGGCCAATTGAAGTGAAATACAGTTGGTCGCCCGAAACCAAAGACGGCAATACCTGGTTCAGCGTAGGTTTTTGGTTTTAATCTTACAAAAAACGTTTTAAAAGCGACATTTTTCGGATTAAACTGTATTTTATATGTGAATGTTTTTAAAAAATTATATTTTTGGAAACTAAAAAAAACCGAAAAACTATATTTATGTCAATTTGGAAACGTAAACCACTGGGGCAACTCATCGAAGAAGCCTCGGAATCAGAAAAAGGATTAAAGAAAACATTAACGGCATCGGGATTAACCGCGTTAGGTGTAGGAGCGATTATTGGAGCGGGATTGTTTTCGATTACCGGTTTGGCTGCGGCAACCAATGCAGGACCGGCGATTACCATTTCTTTTGTTGTGGCGGCTATCGGATGTCTTTTTGCCGGTTTATGTTATGCTGAATTTTCATCCATGATTCCGGTTGCAGGTAGTGCGTATACCTATTCGTTTGCCACTATGGGGGAATTCGTTGCCTGGATTATCGGTTGGGATCTTGTACTGGAATATGCCGTTGGTGCGGCAACCGTCTCCATTAGTTGGTCGCGCTATCTTACAAAATTTTTAGATGGCTATGGTATTCATCTCAGCGAACAGTTGACGCATTCGCCTTTTGAAGGTGGTTTGATTAACATTCCTGCGGTGCTTATTGTAATGGTTATGTCATTAGTATTAATGCGCGGAACAAAAGAATCGGCTTTAGTAAACGGTATTATCGTATTGCTTAAAGTAACAGTGGTATTGGTGTTTATCGCATTGGGATGGCAATATATCCGTCCGGAAAACTATACCCCGTATATCCCGGAAAACACAGGTACTTTTGGTGAATTCGGATTTACAGGAATCATCCGTGCTGCGGCGATCGTATTCTTTGCCTATATCGGTTTTGATGCGGTGTCGACTGCTGCTCAGGAAGCGAAAAATCCGAAAAGAGATATGCCAATTGGTATTTTGTTATCGTTGATCATCTGTACAGTACTGTATATCTTGTTTGCGCACGTAATGACCGGAGTAGTAAATTATTCTGCTTTTGCAGGAGCCGATGGAATTGCACCGGTGGCTATTGCGATTGATCATATGGGAGTAGCCGATGCATCGGGTATGATTACGCCGGCTTATCCGTGGTTGAATAAAGCGATTATCCTTGCGATTTTAGCAGGATATGCTTCGGTAATTTTAGTAATGTTAATGGGACAAAGTCGTGTATTCTTCTCGATGAGTAAAGATGGTTTGATGCCAAAAGTATTCTCGGAAGTACACCCAAAATATAGAACACCGGCTAAAAACAACTTGTTATTCATGTTGATTGTGAGTTTGTTTGCAGCATTTGTTCCGGCTCGTGTAGTTGGAGAAATGACCAGTATCGGAACCTTATTTGCCTTTATCCTGGTATGTCTTGGGGTAATTGTAATGCGAAGAACAATGCCGGATGCGCCAAGAGCGTTTAAAACACCATTGGTGCCGTTAGTGCCAATATTAGGTGTTGGGGTATGTTTGTTTATGATGGTGTTCCTGCCGTTGGATACATGGATCCGTTTGATCGTTTGGATGATGATCGGTTTCGACTTGTATATTTTCTACGGAATGAAACACAGTATCCTAAACGGTGGTTCGTTTGACGGTAAAAGCTACCGAATTGTAAGCTTATCCGGATTAGCAATGGTAGTAGCTCTGGTTGTAGTAGCTTTTGTACACCATTCGAACCCTGAAATCGACGATACGTTCCTATATTATTTCTCACTGATTTTTGCAGCAATTCACGCTGTAGTCTATGCATTGAGTTATAAAAAGAACAAATAAGAAAAAAATAGTTTTAAATTCCCAAAAAAATGACGATATCGCTTTTTTTGGGAATTTTTATTTTAAAGAAATGTGATAAAATCCCGATATTTGTATGATCATGAGTTTACATTGGGAAGGCTTATTAGGACTGCTAAAATACCTCATTAAGAGAAATCCGGAATGAGCGGATTGTTTATGTTAAAATATTTCAACAGCACTGCGAGTAATCCGGGTTGTACATTTTAAATTTTTAAAATTAAAAAATATGCCATTTTATCATAAATTAGGACAGATTCCACCAAAAAGACATACCATCTTTCGTAA
>NZ_JASLCE010000147.1 GCF_030146175.1 Flavobacterium sp.
TAAACCTTTTTTTAAATCTTTTTCTTAATACTCTCATTACAAAGACTTAACAATAATACTTTTTTTAGCTTTATTTGGCGCCTTTGGCGTGATTATGCGGTTTTACTGGGGTTTTCGCATGTTTTATTTCTGAAATACCAGACCAGACAGGTTGCAAAAACCTGTCAGGTCATCAAAAATTAGTAAAAGCATACCTATATATAGGTGCGTTTTCTAAAAATAATATCTGATCCGTTGTGAAAAATCGGTTATCTGTAAATAAAAAAGCTACTATTATATATAGGTAATACTAAATCCCAACCAAAAATTCTTTCGGTCAAAAGAATTGATCAAACAAAAAGGCCGCTTCAGAATTAAAAAAATTTAGCTTCCCCAGTTAATTATCAAAAAATCGAAAGAATTTCTTCAAAACAAAAAACACTATTATATATCGTAACGATTAACCCAATCAAAATTATTTGATCAAAACATCTATATAATAAAAAATACCCGACAGGTTTTTGAAACCTGTCGGGTGTAAAATAAAAAAACCGCAGGAAATCCTGCGGTTTATATTGAACTCCGATGTAATCGGAACAAAAAATCTTAGTTTTTCAAAGCTTCCGCTCCACCAACGATCTCTAGGATCTCGTTCGTAATTGCAGCCTGACGCGCTTTGTTATACGTAAGCTTTAACTGGTTTCTTAAATCCGTTGCATTATCGGTTGCTTTATGCATTGCTGTCATACGCGCTCCGTGTTCTGCGGCGAAAGAATCTCTGATTGCTTTGTATAATTGTGTTTTTAATGATTTTGGAATCAAGGTTAACACAATTTCTTCTTTTGATGGTTCAAAAATATAATCGGAAGAAGCCGTTTCTGCACCTTCAATCGGCGCTAATGGTAAAAACTGCTCGGTCACTACAATTTGAGTAGCTGCATTTTTAAACTGGTTGTATACCAACTCAATTTTATCATACTCACCGTTTACAAATTTATCCATTAATGTCGCTGCCAAAGCTCCTACATTTTCGAAAGTCAGCTCATCGAAAATAGCACTTTGATTGTCCACTACATTATTTACTTTTCGAAGTACATCGTTTCCTTTTTTACCTACAGTAATCACGTCGATTTGTTTACCGGCATATGCGTCGGTAAGACCTTTTACCTGTTTGATTACGTTGGCGTTAAAAGCACCACAAAGTCCTCTGTTTGATGTAATGGCTACGATCAATACTTTATTTACTTCGCGTTGTTCTGCAAATTTTCCAGCAGCATCACCTTCTAACGACGCACTTAAATTTTGTATTAACTCTGTTAATTTTTCGGCATAAGGGCGCATTGCTGTAATTGCATCCTGTGCTTTTTTCAGCTTAGCAGCAGATACCATTTTCATCGCAGATGTAATTTGCATCGTAGATGAAACAGAAGTAATCCTATTACGTATTTCCTTTAAATTTGCCATTTGTCGATTTGAAATAAAACAATCTGAAATCCGAAGTACTCACTCCGGATTTACAGATTATCTAATTATTAATATTTTGCAGAAACTTCTTTAGCTACTTTTTCTAAAACGTCGGTAATTTCGTCTGAGAATTTACCAGCTTTTAAAGCATCAAGAGTATCTTTATGTTTCGCTTTTAAGAATTCTAAATAATCTTTTTCAAATTCTTTTACTTTACTTACCGGAACATTTCTCAATAAGTTTTTCGTTCCAGCATAGATAATTGCAACCTGATCTTCTACTTTGTACGGATCGTTTACCGCTTGTTTCAAGATTTCAACGTTACGTCTACCTTTTTCGATTACGTTTAAAGTAACCGCATCAAGATCCGAACCGAATTTCGCGAAAGCTTCTAATTCACGGAACTGTGCCTGGTCTAATTTTAATGTACCAGATACTTTTTTCATCGATTTGATCTGTGCGTTACCTCCTACACGAGATACAGAGATACCAACGTTGATCGCCGGACGAACCCCAGAGTTGAATAAATCGGACTCTAAGAAGATCTGACCATCTGTAATCGAAATTACGTTTGTTGGAATATACGCAGAAACGTCACCCGCTTGTGTTTCGATGATTGGTAACGCTGTTAACGATCCACCACCTTTAACGATTGGACGTAATGATTCTGGTAAGTCATTCATATTTTTAGCGATGCTATCGTCAGCAATAACTTTAGCAGCACGCTCTAATAATCTTGAGTGAAGGTAGAAAACGTCTCCAGGATACGCCTCACGTCCTGGTGGACGACGTAATAATAGGGATACCTCACGGTAAGCAACCGCTTGTTTTGATAAATCATCATAAACGATTAACGCCGGACGACCTGTATCACGGAAGTACTCACCGATTGCAGCACCTGCAAATGGAGCATATACCTGCATTGGAGCCGGATCAGAAGCATTTGCTGCTACGATTACCGTATACGCCATTGCTCCTTTTTCTTCTAATGTTTTTGCAATTCCCGCAACTGTTGATGCTTTTTGTCCAACAGCTACATATATACAGAATACTGGTTTTCCAGCATCGTAAAATTCTTTTTGATTTAAGATGGTATCGATACAAACTGTAGTTTTACCAGTCTGACGGTCACCAATAACCAACTCACGTTGTCCACGTCCTACAGGGATCATGGCGTCAATTGATTTGATACCTGTTTGTAACGGTTCTGTTACCGGCTGACGGAAGATTACTCCAGGAGCCTTTCTTTCTAATGGCATCTCATAAAGATCACCACCGATTGGTCCTTTACCATCAATTGGGAAACCTAGTGTATTTACAACACGACCAACCATTTCTTCACCAACTTTTAATGAAGCGATACGTTGTGTTCTTTTTACAGTTGACCCTTCTTTAATTCCAGTAGACGGACCTAATAATACCACACCTACATTATCTTCTTCAAGGTTCAATACAATTGCCTCTAACCCGTTTTCGAATTGTACTAACTCACCGTATTGTGCGTTAGATAAACCATAAACTCGGGCGATACCGTCACCCACCTGAAGAACTGTTCCCACTTCTTCCAGAGTGGCTCCTGATTCAAAACCAGATAATTGTTTCTTTAATATTGCTGAAATTTCAGCAGGCTTAATTTCTGCCATCTTGATTTATAATTTAAACACTTTGCAGTGTGGTAAATATTAATTACTTAGTTCTCTTTTTAATTCTCTTAATCGGTTTGCTATTGAAGCATTGTATTGTTTGTCACCAATTCGCAACACAAATCCTCCTAAAATAGACGGATCTACAGTGTTTACCAAAGTGATGGTTTTATTGGAAAACTCTTTGATTTTCGCTAAAACTTTTGCTTCCAATTCCGGGGTAATAGGAAAAGCAGTCGTTACTTTTGCTGTTTCCACACCGTTCATTTCGTCGAACAAAGCATTATATTGTGACGCTACCTCTGGTAAAATCTCAAATCGTTTGTTTTCTAAAAGTAAGCGGAATAACCCTTTTGTTTCTGACTGTACAGAAGCAAATATTTCTGATAATGCCGAAATCTTAACATCAGCCTTAATTACCGGGCTTGCTAAAAAATTCTTTAACTCTGTGCTTTCCGCAACAGCCGTAACAATCGATTTCATATCGTTGTTTACGGTAGCCGCCTGGCCATTTGAGTTTGCAATATCTAAAATTGCTTTTGCATATCTAATCGCTGCTCTTGCCATAACGATTAATTTAATTTTACTTCATCTAACATTTTCTCAACCAATTTGGTTTGAGTTTCTTTGTTAGCTAGTTCTTCTTTCAATAATTTCTCAGCAATCTCTAATGATAATGACGATACATGGTTTTTCAATTCAACCATCGCAGCGTTCTTTTCGCTAGCAATTGTAGCTTTAGCCTGCTCGATCATTTTGTTACCTTGCACCTGAGCTTCCTCTTTTGCATCGGCAATCATTTTTTCTTTGATTTCACGAGCTTCTTTGATCATAGTATCTCTTTCAGCTCTAGCCTCTGCTAACAATTTTTCATTATCAGCTTTAAGGTTTTGCATTTCTTTCTTCGCATTTTCTGCTGAAGCAATTGCGTTTCTAATACCTTCTTCACGAGCCGTGATTGAGTCCATGATTGGTTTCCAGGCAAATTTAACCAAAAGTAAAATTAACACTAATAAGATAAGCGCTTGCCAAAAGAATAAACCGAATGAAAAATCGTTAATTAATTTCTCCATTTTATACTGAATATATTATGATTTAATTTTTTCTTACTAAATAAAACAACACCTGCAACCAACCGTTACAGGTATTGTTTTTCTCTTCTTTATTATTTTCCTAAGATTAAAGCAGCGAATGCTAAACCTTCTAATAAAGCAGCGATAATAATCATCGCTGTTTGAATTTTTCCAGCAGCTTCTGGCTGACGAGCAATAGCGTCCATAGCAGATCCACCGATTTTACCTAAACCTAAAC
>NZ_JASLCE010000154.1 GCF_030146175.1 Flavobacterium sp.
CCATTCTATAGCATGTCCAACGATTATATTTTGTAGTTGAAAATAGTTTATTTTGGATAAGCTTCTGTTGTCAGTTTTTTTAGTTTTTCCTTCACATAGCTTTTTCATTGAAACCTGTGCTTAATTAAGTTAAATTTTATACTATACTTGGCGTATTATAATGTATTTATTGAAATAATTAAAACCACAAAATTATTTCTAATAGAAAAATAAATACACTTTTAATAACTTTTTTATTGCTGATAGAAATATTTTTGTTATATTTGCAGAGCAGTTCTTTGAAATTGTTTGTTTAGTGAGCCCAAGAGTTTTTTATAAAACTGTTGAAGAGGGTAAAAACCTCCACCCGTTAGGGTTATTGTAACGGCAACGAGAAGCTGTTGAAGTTGAACCGCTGTATATGCGAATCGAACTTGACCAGGCATCGTTATCCTTGCAAAATTGCTTAAACTTAAGATTGATCAAGTATTCATTCCTATTTAGTTAGGATTGATTAGAATTGATTAGAATTGATTAGAATTGATTCCATTTATTTAAGCAGGAAATCGAGAAGTGTTAATAGGACTGTATCCTATATGGGTTCACGCAGCTGATTAAGCAGGCAGCATAGTGCTTCCCTTGTAATTAAAATGATATAGTTATGCAAAACAAACAAAGAGTTGACCAGCTTCTAGATGGAGTTAGGTCGTTACTAACAAAGGACGGGTACGCGTTCTCGGAAGAAGATAAAGCTTTACTTGAAGATGTTCTAGTAGAGTTAGAAAAAATGTCAAATAGTGAAAAGAAGAGTAATAATCTTCAAATAACTATCCAAGTATTTAATCTTGTCCTGAAATTGTGTAAATTCTTCGGAATTGATGATTATACAGGATTATTCTAATTTCCACACTTCTCATTTTTTCATTAAATTATTTTATACCATGAATATAGGTAATGCCATAAAAGATTTAAGACAGCAGAAAGGATTTAAACAATCCGATTTTGCTGTCGAATGTGGATTATCTCAGTCATATCTTTCTTCGATTGAAAAAGGAAAAAAAGAACCAACTTTAGGCATCTTGAAACAAATTGCAAATGCACTTTCAATTCCAATGCCGGTATTAGTTTTCTTTTCCTTAGACATAGAGGATATTGCTGAGTCGAAACGTGATGCCTTTAAGATACTAGAACCGTCTATTAAAGGATTAATTAGTGATGTTTTTATTTCTTAAATATTGAAAACCCGAATCAAAGATTTAGCTTATGTTTTAAAAGTTGATAAAAATTATTTGGTTCAACTAGCAAATGACATTGATGCCAACGAGAGTAATTTTTATAACAATTGGGATGAGCCTAAAACGGATGATAAAGGTTTACCCAGATATGATGAAAATGGAGTAGCATTAACTCGTCCAATAAACGCTCCTATAAAAAAACTGAAGTATATACAATCATTATTATTAAAAAATGCTTTGTACAAGCTTACTTTACCGGAATATTTTTATGGTGGATTGAAAAAGAAAGATGCTGTATTAAATGGTCGTCATCATCAAGGAAACAAGTTTTTCTTTCTAACAGATTTAAAAGATTTTTATCCATCAGTGCATCATACAAGTGTTGAAAGTGCACTTCGCAAAGAGGGATTCTATCCCGATATTGCAAGATTAATTACTCGTCTTTGTACAAAAGAGGGTGCTATTCCACAAGGTTGCCCTACATCATCATTTTTAGCTTCATTGGTAGTTTATCATAGTTGTGGAGACATCTTAGATAAATATATTTCACAAGGTTTTAAATTGTCTGTTTATGTAGATGATATTACAATTTCTAGTCCTGTTGATTTTAAAAGTATAACGCCAAAAATAATCGAGGAATTACGAGAGCGTAGCTTAAAAATAAATTTCTCAAAAACACATTACTGCACAAAAAATCCGAAAGTTACAGGAGTGCATGTAAAAAACAATGGTATTTCAGCATTGCCACACACTTTTACCTCCGCTATAGACTTAAGTAAAACCGAAGCTTCACGAAAAGGTCATTTGGAACGGATTAAGTATATAAAAAAGGTAGCTAAAGAAAAAAATCCCAATAAAATTCAAGGCAAAGATTAGCATTGATTAAGATTTAAGTTAGATTAATATGTATTGGACTATCTCCTCTAATTTGTTTTTTATTCGGTTGGTCAGTGAGGCTGTTTCACGCTTTTTCATTTACTCATTATCCTTAAAAAAATCTCCCTCCTAGTCTCATTCCCCAGAAAAGACAGAAAAAATATCAGATTTTGTTAGTAAAAAAAATATAAAACCTTATTTTTGCATACCTATAAAAAATGCAACCTAAAATTCAACTGATAGTACTGTGGAAAATCCGAATGCACAAAAATTAATTAATAAAATCCAACTTGACCTGTTCAAAAAAGGATTTGATGCCGAGACATTAATTGGAGATTTAAAAAAATTACGCGAATTAGCTTTGGACGAACAAAATCCTGTGCTCGTTAAAGCGATACGTTTAACGTACGAACATATTGAAGAATATAACGCATTTTTAATTGCTATTCCGGACGATGAACCTCTTGAAGATTCTGAAGAAAATGAATCAGAAATCGTAAGACCGGAAGAAACGGATCTTGAAAGTCTGGAATATCTTATTTCATTATTTTCGGATCTGAAAAACAAAAACAATATCTCTGACTTACGAGAATACAACAAAGCGTTTTTGGCTTTTTAAGAATAGATTCCTATTTTACATAATATAAAACTGTACTTAAAATAGTACAGTTTTTTTTATATCTTTTAGTGAATAATTAACGAATTTTCTGCTTTTCTGTTATACATTTGGCGCAACAAAACCCGGATATTTAGCCGGTTTTTTTATAACTCATTATCAACTATTTAATACTAAAATAATGTTGCGTTTCTTTAAAATCATTGCCTTTTTGGAAGGGATCTCCCTCCTGCTGCTTTTATTTGTAGCCATGCCTTTAAAATATATGTACGACAAACCAGAAATGGTTCGTATGGTTGGAATGGCTCACGGCTTATTGTTTATCGGTTATATCGTTTTGGCCAGTATGCTTAAAATGGAAGAAAACTGGTCGCTAAAAAAATACCTTATTGTTTGTGTTGCTTCGGTAATTCCGTTCGGGACATTTTATGTTGAAAAAAAAATTCTGTAATTTTAAAATATGAAAATCTTTAATTGGGCATATAAAATTCTGAAAAACATGGATTTCAGCGATACCTGGGCTTCGTATCTGAACCTGGCGATCAACATTGTAATCCTGATTGCAATCGCTTATATTTTAGATTATATTTTTAAAAAAATACTCATTATTATATTGGCTATCATAGCCGAAAAAACAAAATCGAGTTTCGACGATTTCCTGGTAGCCAATAAAACGGCTAAATATGTTGCCCATCTGGTCCCACTCTACTTTATCAGTAAAGTCGTTCCGGTAATCCTTAAAAATTTTGTGTACTGGGAAAGCTTTTTCGGAAAAAGTGTCAAAGTGTATATGGTTTTCCTGTCGCTGTGGATTATCCGAAGTATTTTTAATTCGTTAAAGGATTATCTAAAGGAAAAACCAAAATTTAGTGATAAACCGATAGATAGTTATACGCAGGTTATCATGATCATTCTTTGGGTCTATGCGATCACCTATTTGGTATTGATCCTGTTTGATACGAATTTTAAAACCTTATTGGGAACTTTCGGAGCCATTTCGGCAATTATTATCTTAATTTTTAAAGACACGATTTTAGGATTAGTGGCCAGTATACAGGTTACGGTAAACGATACCGTTCGAATTGGCGACTGGATTACAATCGATAAATTCGGCGCCGATGGCGATGTAATTGAAATCAACCTAGCGACGGTAAAAGTGAAAAATTTCGATAATACGACCACTACCGTACCGACGTATAGTCTTATTTCGGATTCGTTCCGAAACTGGCGTGGTATGCAAAATTCCAACGGGAGGCGTATTAAACGCCATATTCTGATAAAAGAAAATAGTGTTCGGTTTATTCATCCGAATGAAATGGATCATTTTAAGAAAATTCAATTGATCACTTCTTATATCGATCACCGTCAGTCCGATATTGAAAAATTTAATACGAATAACAGTATCAATAAAGAATTGGCCATAAACGGTCGGAATCTGACTAACCTTGGGTTATTCCGGAAATACCTGACGAGCTATTTGGAAAGTCATGCCGGAATTAATAAAGAAATGAACCTTATGGTTCGCCATTTACAACCTACGGATAAAGGGATTCCGATTGAAATTTATGCCTTTGTTTCGGATAAACGCTGGATCAATTACGAACATATTATGGCCGATATCTTCGATCATATTATTGCTTCGGTAAATTATTTCGATCTGGAAATTTTTGAATTACCATCCAATAGCAATCGTAAAGACTATTCGGAAGACTAATTCGATAAAAATAAAAATGATAAGGGGTACTTTTGTATCCCTTTTTTAGGTGCAAAATGTACTTAAATCATCAAAATGATCCGTAAATAAGATAAAATGAAAAGTATTGTGGATACAGACTAAATAAAATGTATATTTAGTATTACTTTATCCGTAAAAACAAACAGTGTTG
>NZ_JASLCE010000101.1 GCF_030146175.1 Flavobacterium sp.
GCTTTTTTACCAGTAAGTTCTCTGAAGTAGAAGATACGAGCTCTACGAACTTTACCTCTTTGGTTCACTTCAATTTTTTGTAAAGCAGGCATGTTGATAGGGAAGATACGCTCAACTCCTACAGATCCTGACATTTTACGGATAGTGAAAGTTTCAGTTACACCAGCACCTCTTTTTTGGATAACAACTCCTTTGAAGAACTGTGTTCTTGTTTTTTCACCCTCTTTAATTTCGTAATAAACAGTGATAGTATCACCAGCTCCAAATTCAGGGAAATCTTTTTTCGCTACGAATTCGTCTTGAACAAATTTTAATAAATTTGACATGATTGTTAATGTTAATTGTTTTGAATCAGAGCAACATTCACGGATATCGTCAGAGGTTGGTCCAAATATGGGCGCAAAGATAGTGATTTTACATTATTTTGCAAGTGTTTTTGTAGTAAAAAACAATAAAAAATGCAAGTAGAATAAAAAAGCTATTCGCTTGATTATTAGTCTTCCAGTAAATCCGGACGACGGGTTTTGGTGTGTTCGTATGCTTTTTGTTCCCGCCATTTTTCGATTTCAGGGAAATTTCCGCTCAATAAAATATCCGGAACTTTCCATCCTTTGTATTCCGCCGGACGGGTATAAATAGGTGGTGATAACAAATTATCCTGGAAACTGTCGGTTAAGGCTGAAGTTTCGTTACTCAATACACCCGGAATCAATCGGATGATACTGTCGGCTAAAACGGCCGCACCAAGTTCACCACCGGATAATACATAATCGCCAATAGAAATTTCTTTTGTGATAAACTGATCGCGCACACGTTGATCGACACCTTTATAATGCCCGCATAAAATGATGATGTTTTTTAATAACGACATCGAATTGGCCATTTTCTGGTTTAATGTGGCACCATCCGGAGTCATATAAATAATCTCGTCGTAGTCGCGCTCACTTTTTAATTTTGAAATACAAGCATCAATCGGTTCAATGCTCATCACCATTCCGGCGCCACCGCCAAACTGGTAGTCGTCTACGTTTTTGTGCTTGTTGGTGCTATAATCGCGTAGATTGTGAAAATGAACTTCTACCAGACCTTTGCTGATCGCTCTTTTTAAAATAGAAGCTTCAAACGGACTCCTGATTAATTCGGGTAAAACGGTGATGATATCAATGCGCATATTCAAAAATTTTCGCAAAAATAGTCTAAAAAATAACAATGAGATTATTTCCCGGTTTTTTTAAGAATAAAGGCCTTTTGAGTAATTCGTTGTCCGCCTTTGCTATCCGGTATCGGATCGGAAACGCGATACAGTTCTAGTGTTTGCTGCGGACCATTTTGCCAGCCAAAGATAGCGGTAGAACCATCCGGTCGATTTAAAGAAATACTATTAATGGTGTCGGTGATCATTTGAATACAATCGCCGGAATAACAGAGGTCATAGCGATTGTAATCCGGAAGTCCGGTAATGGTAAAAGCCGAAAAAGTAACACGAGTGTTTTTTAACGTTTCCGGATATAGTATTTCGTAGGTACCGTCAATTACTTTTTTTGCCAGTGCCGACTCAAATGTTGTTTTGGATTTTGTAAAAACCGAAGGTGTGGTAGTCGTAGTGTATTCGGTATCGTTTAGGGTAAAAGTAGTATCGGAAGTTGCTTCCAGAATCATATCTTTTAAAACACCATTATTTTGATAGGCTTCCTTTAAAACATATTGATTTCCTTTTTGTGTATAGGCCAGTTTTCCGGTTTCAAATCCGTTTGAAAAAAGAATGCTGTCTTTTTCAAACGTTATTTCGGTACCATAAAAAGGAATATCCCGTAATCGTTTTGTTTTAGATTGCTCTAAATAGAATGTATTAATAAACGTCCCCGATAGTTTATAGTCAGAGTCACTTTTTGAACAGGAAAAAAGTGTCATACAACTAACTGCCAGAAAAATTCTATTCAGAGCAATCATAATCAGTTAGGTTAAACACCAAATTGTCTTAAATGATGATCTAGATGTTTCCACTGTGCAATATCCCATTCTTCTGCCGTCATTGGTCCGAAAAATGGATGCTTTAGATTTTTAATCACCGAAGGTCCATTTTGAAAACGGCTAACATGTTCTATTAAGGTAGTCCTCGCAGCATCAAAATCGGGTTCGTGTGTGATGATAAATTCTTTTGCTGTTGGGATATTCGGATCAAAAGGTTTATCGTTGATTAATTTCTTTTTTGCCATTCGGCCAAATAAAAAGCCGATCAGACTTTGTTGTATTGTTAATTCCCCAAAAGCCACTTTTAACGGCGCCTGACAATGTTCCATCATCTGACTAACAGTCATTTTTCCCCAATGCGATAGGGAATGGGGCGACAATTGGTTGATTCGATCAATGATTTCCTGATTGGAATTCGTGTTATATAAGCTTTTCATAGGTTATTTTTTTGTGGCGACAATAGCGTAAACCATTGGTATTTTGTTATCCAGATGTTTGATACGGAATTTGTTTGGCGCAAATTCTTCTACTTCATTAAAACAGCTGTATGGCGAATAATCGTACTCTTCAAAGGTATTAATTTCCAGTGTATTTTTAATAAGCGATTGGAATACTTCTGAAAGAGGATGATTCCAGCTTACCGACTCGTTTTTTAGAGGTGCTTCTTTGTCGGCATAAGTACCCTCGGTCGTTTCAATAATCGTTTCGGTATTAAAATAACTGTATTCGATTTTTGTAAAATCATAATCAAACATCCATACCATCGGATGAAACTCGGCAAAAACGAATTTTCCACCGGGTTTTAGAAAATGATGGATCACTTTCGCCCATTTATCCAGATCGGGTAACCAGCCAATGGTTCCATAACTGGTAAATACAATATCGAATTCGCCTTCCAGCTGATTGGGTAAATCGTATACATCGGAACTAACAAAAGTAGCATCGAGATTGAGCTGCTCGGCCAGTTCGCGGGCTTTGGCAATGGCTTTGTCGGACAAATCCATACCGGTAGCTTTGGCTCCCATACGGGCCAGCGAAAGAGTATCCTGACCAAAATGGCATTGCAGGTGTAATATTTTTTTTCCGGTTACGTCGCCCAATAAATGAAGTTCAATATCATTTAATGTTGATTTACCGTTTAAAAAGGCTTCCATATTATAGAAGTCGGAATCCACGTGGTAGTCCACTTTTTGGTTCCAGGTGGCTTTATTGGTTGCTAAATAATCTTTTGGAATTTCCATAGTGTGTTTTTTGATGGATGCTTTTCGGAAAAAGTCAGAAAAGTGCTTTACAAATATACTGTTTGTCCGTTTTTCTCAACATAGGTTGTTTATCTTTTCCTGTAATTTAAGATTTAATTAAGACATATCGGATTAATTTTGCGGCATGAACTTATCCAAAACAGATGTTGGCTTTATGGCCATTGCAACAGGTTTAATTGTCGCAAACCTGTATTATTGTCAACCCCTAATTATTCTTATCGCAAAAGAATTCGCTATTCCCGAAGATCAGGCCGGTACAATTACCTATCTAACACAGGCCGGATATGCTATCGGAATGTTTTTTATGGTTCCGTTGGGCGATAAACTGGAACGTAAAAAACAAATCCAGTTTACAACATTGGCGGCAGTTGTAGCGCTTATTATCGCGGCTACGGCTTCCAATTTCAGAATGCTGCAAATAGCCAGTTTCCTGATCGGAGCTGCTTCGATTGTTCCGCAGTTGATTTTACCGTTGTCGGCCAGTTTAGCCTCGCCCGAACAAAGAGGAAAAGTCATCGGTACAGTGATGAGTGGTTTATTGGTTGGAATTCTGATCTCGCGAACCGTTAGCGGTTTTATTGGAGCATGGCTCGGATGGCGCGGTATGTTTTGGATTGCAGCCGTATTGTGCGTGCTGATTGTAGTAGTGATTCAGAAAAAATTTCCAGTAAACAAACCCGATTTTAAAGGAACCTATGGCGAATTATTGCAGTCATTATTTTCGTTGATCAAAACACAACCGATGTTACGCGAAGCCACTTTAATCAACGCGCTAAGTTTTGCGCAGTTTGGTGCTTTCTGGACCACGATGGTATTGTTGTTATCCGGTGATCCGTTTAATTTTAACAGCGCGACAATCGGACTTTTCGGTATCGTAGGTGCTTCCGGTGCTTTGGCGGCTCCTTTGGTTGGTAAACTGGGCGATAAAGGAAATCCGAGAGTGGTGATTGGTTATGGTTGTTTGCTATTATTGATTAGTTTTATAGTATTCTACTTTTCTTCAGAAAGTATGATCGGAATTATGATCGGAATCGTGTTTATCGATGTCGGATTACAGTCGGTACATATTTCCAACCAGACGCGGGTATATTCGTTATTACCCGAAGCGCGTAACCGGATGAATACCGTATATATGTCGTTTAGCTTTTTAGGAACGGCACTTGGATCGGCTTTCGGACTTTGGCTATGGAATTTCGGAAAATGGCACGCCTTTTCAATTGGTGGCGCGATGTTATCGGTAGCCTCAATTATTATTTATGCACTCACGTACAAGCGTAAATAAAGAAATTCACATTTTGTAAAATAAACTTATATTTGTTGCTCATTATATTTAAAATTAAAAAAAAATGCAAGACGGAATTTACGCAAAATTTAATACGAACAAAGGTGTTATTTTAGTGAAACTAACATATGATAAAACACCTGGAACAGTTGGTAACTTTGTAGGACTGGCTGAAGGAAATTTAGAGAACGATGTAAAACCTCAGGGAAAACCGTATTACGACGGATTAAAATTCCATAGAGTTATCGCCGATTTTATGATTCAGGGAGGTTGCCCGCTTGGAAGTGGTGTTGGTGGACCTGGATATCAGTTTGACGATGAATTTCACCCGGAATTAAAACACGATACACCAGGTGTGTTATCGATGGCAAATGCCGGACCTGGAACAAACGGATCTCAGTTTTTTATCACGCATGTGGAAACGCCTTGGTTGGATAACAAGCACACGGTTTTCGGACATGTAGTGGAAGGACAGGACATCGTTGATGCAATCGCTCAGGATGATGTTATCGAAAGCCTTGAAATCGTAAGAGTAGGTGACGAAGCACAAAAATGGAATGCTATTGAATCGTTTCGTACTTTCGAAGGTTCCCGTGAAAAACGTTTAGCCGAGCAAAAACGTCAGGCGGAAGAAGCATTGGAAAAACTGGCTGCCGGTTTTGAAAAAACAGAAAGCGGATTGCGTTATAAAATGATCCAGAAAGGAAACGGAAAACAAGCTGAAAAAGGTAAAACGGTTTCAGTTCATTATTCCGGATCTTTGGAAAACGGAATGGTTTTCGACAGCTCGTATAAAAGAAAACAACCAATCGAATTCCCATTAGGAAAAGGTCACGTTATCGAAGGATGGGACGAAGGTATTGCCTTACTACAGGTTGGTGATAAAGCGCGTTTCGTGATTCCTTCTTATTTAGGATACGGATCTCGTGGTGCTGGAGGTGTTATTCCACCGGATGCAACCCTTATTTTCGATGTGGAATTAATGGATGTAAAATAATATTCATTTTATACATATAGTAAAAACTGCCTTATATGGCAGTTTTTTTTGTTTTTAATACTAGGCGATTTGAGTGGTTTTTGTCCTTGTTATTCTTTTTGAAGTGTTAAAATGTCATTTTTTAATATGCATGCATATTAGTATTGTGTTAAATTTAACAGTTTTTTATTAAATTATAACTTTTGTTAAAAGGTGTAATGTTCTTGTAACCAGTTGTTTGTTTTTATTTTTTATATAAACTGATTTTTTTTGCCCAAGCGATAAAAAAAATAGTATTTTGGGAATGTCAATTATTTGCAAATAACACTCGACAACTCAATTAACTTTAAAAATTTAGTAATTATGAAAAATAATAAAGACCTTAAAAAGCCTTTTTTTGCGAATTTCTTAGAGAACCAATTGTCTAACGAGGAAAAAAGTACCGTTCAAGGTGGTGATATCATCACATTGAAAACTGCTGATACGATCTACGTTACATTAAAATATCCATCGGATAACGAAGACGGACCTGGGCCAATCGTTACTTCTAAAAACTTGGATATGATGCAAACAATGAAATATCCATCGGATAACGATGAAACTGGAGGACCAATCTTAGTGCCAGACACAGATCCTACTATGTTGTAATAAAATTTACGGGCAATGACCTCTTTTGGGGACATTGCCTGTTTTTATTGTATGCCATGATATTATGTATAAGCCACAGTAATGATTTCTATACGATCGATATTGTAATAGAACGTTTAAAAGAACTGGGAAAAGAGGTTTTTCGATTAAATTCCGATACTTTTTCCGATCAGCTGGAATTTGAATATACAGTTGATCAAAGTGGACACGCTGTCCGATTAAAGCAAGATGGAGTATTGGTTTCTCTGGATACTATCGAGGCCGTTTACTATAGGAAATTATGGTACATTGGTGTGCCGGACGATCTTGACGACGCCTTTAAAAATATGTATCTTCAGGAATATACTACCATGCGTAGTCTTTTTTTTGAATCCCTCCGTCATCTTCCCTGGATGAATCCTATGGAATTGGATCACCGGATAGGGGAAAACAAACTGGAACAACTGGTCTTTGCCCGTAAATCGGGTTTAAACATACCGGAAACGCTTATGACCAATGAGCCTGAAAAGGTAAAAACGTTTTTCCATACGGTTTGTAACGGCAACATGATTGCCAAATTACACGGCTCTTTATCCCGTAGTATGAAAGGGGATACTCCTTTTTTTCCAACGACCCGAATCGAAGAATCGGATCTGGAGCGTTTGGAAACTTTAGCGTACTGTCCGATGATATTCCAGCAAAACATTGAAAAAATGTATGAACTGCGAATTATCTATGTCGACGGTATTTTTTTTACCGGTAAAATTAATGCCCAGGCTTCAGAAGCCGGAAAAACCGATTGGCGTGCGGCAAAAGATATTATGCCGTCCTGGGAATTATATACCTTACCGGAACCGATCTGTCTGGCGCTGGAAAAAATGATGCGCGACATCGGTCTGTATTTCGGAGCGATTGACATGATCCGCCAAAAAGAAGGGCAATATGTCTTTCTGGAAGTAAACCCTCAAGGGGAGTGGGGCATGATTCAACGGGATTTAGGTTACCCGATTGGGCAAACCATAGCCGAAAAACTGGTAGCAAGAATCTGCTAAGGCAGCTCTGCTTTGTATTTGAAAATTAGTAATAACTGTTATAGTGAAACGCCCGGTTCGGGT
This sequence comes from Flavobacterium sp., assembly GCF_030146175.1. GTDB lineage: Bacteria > Bacteroidota > Bacteroidia > Flavobacteriales > Flavobacteriaceae > Flavobacterium. The sequence continues at coordinate 7,234 of NZ_JASLCE010000101.1, forward strand.
CTGTAGATAACAAAAAAAAATAGTTATGGGAAAAGTATTGATCATTACGCATTCTCAGGATAATGAATGCATCGACATCGTATCGGGAAAAATTAGAGAACACGGCGGTGAACCGATCCGTTTTAATGTAGATGAATACCCGCTTAAATATAGTTTAAGCAGCTGTTTTGAAAACGGAGAATGGAAAATATACCTGGATTATGAAGGAACCCGTGTGGATCTTCATGATTGTGCGGCCTTATGGTACAGACGCAGTATGAACTTGGGGGGTAACCTGAGTGAAGTGCTGGAAAGAGAATATCTGAGTAGTACCTATGGCGAAATCCGCGCTACTTTGTTTGGATTTTTAGAAAGTTTACCTTGTTTCCAGATCGGAAAATATAGTAAATACAGACGTTTGGATAGTAAAGAAGAACAAATGCGTGTTGCCGATTTTCTAGGGATGAAAGTTCCGGAAACTTGTATTACCAATAGTCCGCAAGAGGCAAAACGTTTTGTAAGAGAACATCCGAAAGGAGTGATTACCAAAATGCAAAGTTCTTTCGCGATCGATAGAAACGGAGTGGAAAATGTGGTATTTACCAACCTGATCAAGGAAGAGGATCTGGACGAAATTGACACCTTACAATATTGTCCGATGCAATTCCAGGAAAAACTGGAGAAAAAAGTCGAATTGCGAATTACAATCGTAGGCGATGCGGTTTTTGCCTTCGAAATCGATTCTCAAAAACTGGATAATGCCCGATTAGACTGGCGTCGTGAAGGCGTTGAGTTGTTAAAAGATTGGACACCGTATGAATTGCCTTCGGATTTAAAAGATAAGTTGCTACAACTTATGGATATGTATGAAGTGAACTACGGCGCGATCGATGTTATTGTAACACCGGACGATGAGTATTATTTCCTTGAAATCAATTCGGCCGGAGAATTTTTCTGGTTGGACCGACTAATGGAAGGTAATCCGATTTCGGAACAAATAGCTAAGGTGCTTTTAGGTAAGGCGAACCGTAGGTATACACCGGTTTTTGAAAGAAATACGATGACTGTTTAGAGTCATATTATAAATTATCTCATACAAAAATTAAAAGCTCTCATTCGGGGGCTTTTTTTATTTGCTTTTGTATTTTTACAATCCTTATTTAATGATTATGCGTTACCTATATCTATTACCGTTGTTTTTTAGTTTTTTTACTGCCAAAGCGCAGGTTGCCGCGCAACATTGCGGTTACGATTTTACGTCCTATCTGGTGTTGGATGTCCATGAAAATGGTAAAAAAGAAACCATCAAAGATTTAAAAATTACAATTGTGGATAGTGCGGGAAATGATGTGATCAACCTGAATAATGTCTATAGTTGGACCAATGCAAACAAGGCGTTGGTTTTTTCCCTGAATTATAAGATTGACGATACCGGTAAAAGAATTACCGCAGAAACCGATAAAAATGCGAAGAGTCGTTGGTTTTTTCCTTTTGCAAAAGAAAATTATCTGCTTTCGGTAGCAAACACATTTCCGGCTGAAAACTTTTCGATTAAAGTAGAAGATATCGACGGAAAGGCGAACGGTGGCTTGTTTAAAACACAAATCGTTCCGTTAAACAGCTACAATATGTATGTATTGTGTTCGGCACAAAACGAACGACAGGCAATGCAGTTCGGACCAAGAACCAACCGACCTGTGGAGATTATTCTGGAACGTTAGGCTGTAGGCATAAAAAAACACCGTCAGTGTAGGAAGGTGTTTTTTTTAGGATTATTCTTCAATCGGGTTGGAAACCGAAATAATTCGGAGTGATTTTACTCCGGCCGGCATTTCCCAATCGACTTCGTCATTTTCTTTAAAACCGATCAGCGCGATACTCAGCGGTGCAATTACCGATACTTTTCCTTCTTTGATATTGGAAAGTTGCGGCAATACAATCTGAATTTTCATACGTTGTTTGGCTTTTGTATCTTCAATTTCCACAAAAGAATTGATACGTACAATATTGTCTTCCAGGACATCGTTTTTGTTTACAATGGCTCGGTCCAACTCCTGCGACAATTGCATTATTTCTTTTTTACTGGTACTGTTCTGACTACTTTTTGTCAATTCACGAAGTAACTGATAATCGGTCAGTGTTAATACAGGTATTGGTTTCATAACTATTATCTTTAAAAATTAGACATTTCCTTTTTACTATTCGTTTCTTTTTCTTTAAAATACAACTCGGCGAAACTCTGGTTGGAATTCCCCGATGTTCTGCGGTAAAATACACCTGGTGTAATCTCTTTCGGGTTTTCAAAGCCACAGGCTCCGATAAATTCACCTAAAGCTTTCATCGTATTTTTATGGAAATTCGCAACACGCACACTCTTATCGGTAATATCAATTCCTTTGTATAGCGCTTTATCCTGAGTTGCAATTCCTACCGGACATTTTCCGCTGTCACACTGTAATGCCTGAATACATCCCAGAGAGAACATCATTCCACGCGCACTATAACACGCATCGGCACCCAAAGCAAGCGCTTTTGCCATGTCGAAAGCAGAAATTACTTTTCCGGCCGCAAGAATTTTGATTTGCTCGCGAATTCCGTATTGGCGTAGGGTAGCGCTCACAAATACCAGTGCATCCGATAAGGCCATTCCCATATAATCGATAAATTCCATTGGAGCAGCTCCGGTTCCGCCTTCGGCTCCGTCAACAGTGATAAAGTCCGGGAAAATCCGGGTTTCCATCATGGCTTCTACAATGGTTACAAATTCGTCCTGACGACCAATACAGATTTTAAAACCAACCGGTTTCCCATTAGATAACTGTCGTAGCTGATTGATAAAATACAACAGTTCGATAGCATTGCTAAACGCCGTATGTGCCGATGGCGAATGTACCGTGGTATACGGTTCGATACTACGAATCTTAGCAATTTCCGGCGTGTTTTTTTCCGCTGGTAATAATCCGCCATGGCCCGGTTTGGCACCTTGCGACAGCTTTAACTCGATCATTTTTACTTCCGGATAAGCAGCTCTTTCGGCAAATAATTCATTCGAAAACGTACCGTCCTGATTACGACAACCAAAATATCCGGTTCCGATCTGCCAGATCAAATCACCTCCCTGACGGTGGTAGTCACTAATACCACCTTCGCCGGTGTTGTGCGCAAATCCACCCATTTTGGCGCCTTTGTTTAGCGAAGTAACGGCCGTTTTACTCAACGCTCCGTAACTCATCGCGCTGATGTTTAAAATACTGGCGCTATAGGGTTGCAAACATTGCGTATTTCCAATCGTGATACGGAAAGTTGATTCATCTGCTTTTTTAGGATATACGGAGTGTGCCGCCCATTCGTATCCGATACGATTCGGGTCGTCCTGCATTCCAAAGGATATCGTTTGTTTTTCGTTTTTGGCACGTTGGTAAACGATAGATCGCTGACGTCGGTTAAAAGGTTTTCCGTCCAGTTCGCCTTCAAAGAAGTACTGTCGGAATTCGGGGCGAACCGATTCGAACAGGTAACGCATTCTACCAATTAACGGGTAGTTACGACGAATGGAGTGGCGCGGCTGAAAGGTGTCGACAGCAATGATGATCATTAGAGCTATCGGAAGTAAGAGGACTTCCCAGGCCAAACCGTGGAATTTTACAAAATACAAACCTGCGATTAAAGCGGTAATCGCTACAAACCAAATAATTTGACGTGCAACAAGGGATGCAAAAAACTTTTTAGATGTCATGATAAATATACAAAAGAGTCCGGCAGCGTTTATCGGCCGAAAAAAATTAATTTACTGTATAAAGTGTAAAGGATGTACCCGCGTATATATGCAAAAAGAAAAACGAACTATATACGGGGCCTAATTGATGAAGGCTTTGTTGTGCGAAAATAGAACAGCCAGACTGCGTTTCCTTACAGAAAGCAATGGCCTGATAACCGTTAATAGAGGACTACTTAACATGGTGTTCTTTTTGTTTACACAAGGCAAAGGTAGGTATTTTTTTTATATCTGCATTATTTCCACTTAATATTGCAGCCCAGACTGGGTTTTTGAATCGGATTGATCACTCTGTTATAAACGATTCCGTCGATAGCGCCACGTAAATCACTTCCGCTTAATGGAATACCGTTTCCGGGTCTGCTGTCATCCAATTGTCCACGGTAGACCAGTTTATTCAAACTGTCGAATAAATAGAAATCCGGTGTACAAGCCGCATCATAGTCGCGCGCAACTTGTTGGGTTTCATCATACAGATAGGGAAATTCGAATTTGTTTTCAAAGGCAAATTCGGTCATTAATTCCGGGGCATCCTGCGGATAATTAACAATATCGTTACTCGAAATCGCGATAAAGCCAACGCCTTGTACGCGGTAGTCATTAGCAATTCGGACCACTTCTTCGATAACATGGTGTACAAACGGACAATGGTTGCAGATAAACAGCACCACAGTTCCTTTTTCGCCTTTTAAATCGGAAAACGAATAAAACGTATCCGACGAATTGGTGTCTTTTAGGTGAAATTCAGGAGCAATAGTGCCTAACGGTAACATATTTGACGGAGTACGGGCCATTTTTATCGGATTGTTAAAAGTGCCTAAAGATAAGAATTTACCGAATGATTTGCTAATTTTGAAAAAACGAATCTAAAAAGAAAATGAACCAAGAGACTATTTCGTGGGCCGATTTTGAAAAAGTAGAAATGAGAGTCGGAACCATTCTGGAAGTTAACGATTTCCCCGAAGCCCGTAAACCGGCCTATCAACTAACCATCGATTTTGGAGCCGAAATCGGAATCCGAAAATCATCGGCACAAATCACCAAACACTATACTAAAGAAGCCTTAACCGGCCGACAAATAATTGCGGTTGTGAATTTTCCTAAAAAACAAATCGGAAAGTTTATGAGCGAATGCCTGGTTTTGGGTGCTGTTGCCGGAGAAGGTGACATTATATTATTGTCTACCGATTTTAAAGTAGAAAACGGATTGCGAATTGCTTAATCAGGAATTCGCCCATTTCGAAAACGAATAGGATTTACTATCGCGATATAAGTGGGCTTTTTCCCGAAATTGTAATGGCGTTAACCCGGTGTGTTTTTTAAAAAAGCGGCCAAAATAGGAGGGATCTTCAAATTGTAAATTATAAGCAATTGTATTAATAGGTTGATCTTGTAGCAATTGCTTTTTGATTTCAAACAGTAACTGCTGATCCAAATGCTGTTTTAAGGTTTTACCGGTAGCCGATTTTAAAAGAGTACCCAGATATTTTGGCGTACACTGTAATTGGGTCGCATAAAATCCGGGTTCCCGTTCGGTAGTAAAATGTGTTTTGATCAATTCAAAAACAGGATATAACCGGTCGTTTAGCTTTTTGTTAGCGGTCGGTTTATAGTGTTTGTCCAAAGCGAGTAAAAGCGCCTGCAAATAATGTTTGATCAAATTAAAGTTGATCGTATCACTTTGTTGCTCCATTTGGATTAGCTCCAACAGTTTCTTAAAAACGGGTTGGGATTCGGATGTGCTATCTACAAATTTAGGCTCCTGAAACGGAACAAACAATTGCAATTGTAAAGCGGCAATATCCAGGAAGTTTTTATCAAAAAGCAACGCCTTGGCGCGAAGCGAAGTGTCGTTTAGATAATGTATTTGCCCGGGTAGAAGCCTATAAATCCGGCCACTACAAACCGGTAGAGCTTCAAAGTCAATATAGTGGGTGCCGTTGCCGTTTTCAAAAAAAAGAATTTCATAAAAATCGTGACTATGCGGTGGCATTTCAAACAATATAGGATGTTGCTGGTAGTTGTAATCACATAGAATAACCGGACGTGTATCGTCCGGAAATTCAAGGTTGTGTAGCATTATTGCATCTGATGTTGCCATTGCATTAAACATTCGATTTCCCCGGTACCAATTTCCAAACTTTCTTCTACAAGGGTAAATCCCTGTTTCTGATAAAAATGGATACTTGGGGCGTTCTTTTTATAAACTTTTAATTCTATAACGGACTGTTCCTGTTTTACAAAATCGATCAGTTGTTTTCCGATTCCTTTGCCTTGTTGGTCCACAGCTACAAATATAGCAGCCAAAAAGGAATCGACCATGGAAATAAATCCTCCAATGGTATTGTTTTCGATAAAAACAAAGGTGTCGGAGTTGGGTAAATAGGTCGTAGCCATTTCCGTTTTATGGGCTTCCCAGTATTCGGCAGGGATAAAATCGTGTGCTTTTACCGAGGCGGTATACCATAAGGTAACGGTTTCTTCGATTTCGGAAGGGTGTATTTTTCGTATCATTTTGTTTTAATTTATTTGCAGACAAAAATAGTACGGTCTGAAAAATACCTTATCGGACAAATGGAAGATAGTATCGGACTTTTGGACAATAACCTATAGTTATTGAAGCACGATTTAGACGATGGTTGTCCAGATCACGGCCAAGGACACTACGGAGATAAACAGCCACAACAGTATTCCCTGTAATAAAGGGCGTATTCCGGCTTTTTTAAGCGATTCGCGGGTTAATCCGGCTCCGATAAGAAATAAAGTGACCACCAAACCTTTTTTGGCTATCAGTACAATGGTGTCGTTTAAAACCCGGAAATCGGGAAAGTAACTGTTCCAAAGCATCGCCAATACAAAAAGAAAAATAAAATAGGGAATTGAAATCCGACTTTCCTTATTTTTAAAAACAAAGGAAGTGACCAGCGATAACGGAATAATCCAAAGTGCACGTTGTAATTTTACAGTAGTGGCAACCTGAAGGGCCGTATCACCAAACCGTTGCGCCGCACCTACAACCGAACTGGTGTCGTGTATGGCAATGGCACACCACATTCCAAATTGGGATTCACTCATTCCAAATAAATGTCCTAAAAACGGAAACAGGAACAGCGCAATTGAATTCAGAATAAAAACGGTTGCCAGTGAAACCGATATTTCGGATTCGCGGGCTTTTATAATTGGTGTTAGTGCGGCAATCGCGCTTCCGCCACAAATTGCCGTTCCGGCCGAAATCAGGAAACCGGTTTTTCGCGGAATCCGTAAAAATTTACCAAGGATAACGCCAAGGATAAGGGTTGCCGTAATGGATCCGATTGTAAAAAGAAAACCTTCTTTACCGGTTTGTAATGCATCGGTCAGATTCATCCCAAATCCCAATCCGACTATGGAAAACTGTAATAGGATTTTGGTGAGTTTATGACTGATTTTTTCAAACGGATTGCCAATAAACTGAGTTAAGATAAAACCGAATAAAAGTGCTAATGGCGCACTGATAAAAGGAAAAAGACATAAGGTAATACCAAGCAGGTAGAGTCCTTTTTTGTAGTTAGCAGTAAGCGAAGTAAAGATCATAGTGTTTTGTTTTGTTTGTCCGACAAAGTTCCGTCAATAAACAAGGTGACACCAATGATAAATAGTTATAAGCTATAACTTTTGGTTATACTGTTTTGCGCAAATCGTAAAAACATTTCCGGTATTTTTTCCAATTGTCCTTGTAAATGCGTAAAGTAAAAGACACGCTTAATGTCAATGGCATCAATATCGATAACTTTAAATTGTCCGTCTACGATTTCTTTACTAACCGCCGAAATCGAAAGCAAAGCCATACAATTGGAATTTGCCAGAAACGATTTAATACTTTCCGTACTGCCGAGTTGCATGATAAGGTTTAATCGGTTTAGCTGAATATCGTGTTTTCGGAGTTCGTGCGCGATGATTTCTAAACTTCCGGAGCCATTTTCCCGCAACACCAATGGAATACTAAGAAATTCGTCTTTACTGATCCTATCTTTGTTTGCCAATTCCTGCGAAGTATGTACAACGGCTACAATTTCGTCTTTTAGGAAAGGGACATATTTTAAATCCTTATTTTTTGATTTTCCTTCCACAATCCCCAGAATTACTTTTTTCTGTAATACGGCATCTTCTATTTTTTCGGTATTGGCATCAAGTAACGAAATTCGGATATCCGGGAAGTGCTTGTAAAAATTAGCCAGTATCGGAGGAAGGATATAATGACTCAGTGTCGTACTCGCGCCCAATAATAATTCACCGGCCTGTTTTTCTTTGAGTAATCCGAGATCGTATTGGATTTTCCGGTAAATCTCAAAAATCGATTCCGCATGTCGGTATAGGATTTCCCCGGCTTCCGTAAGGGTTATTTTGCTTCCCCGGCGTTCGAACAAACGGATGTTCAGTTCGGTTTCCAGTTCTTTAATATTTTTGGTAACTGCCGGTTGGGTAATGCATAAGACGTCTGCAGCCTTGGTAAAGCTTAAGTGACTGGCAACAGTATAAAATACTTTTAGGCGTATATCAGACATATCCGGAATAATTGCATTAGTTCAAAGATACGATTTAATAATCGTTTAACCGTTTATACTCCGTAAGGCTCTTTTAATAATAGAAGCGGTTTCTTTACTTTGACTTTCTTTTTCCCACTTTTTACACAGATTGACCACAAAATCCGGTCGGGTTTTGGAAGCATCATTTAGCCAGTTAGCCACACTGTCGCGGACATATTTGGAAGTATCCGAATGTAACGGTTCCAGAATTACGATTGCCGGTTCGGGTGTTTCTTTTAAGGCTTCGATATGTTTGCACCAAACGCCTCTTGGTCGAATGGATTCGCAGGCAAACCTACGGATATATTCGTTTTCGGATGCGGTCCACGGCGTGAGTAAACGAATGGCCTGTTCCAGATTTTCGGTAATGTCGGCGCGGAGTGCAATCCAGCTGATTTCCCGTACGCCGAAATGGCTATCCGTGGCAAATGGACGCATCCGTTCCAGTTTTTCTTCCAGTGAAAGCTCACTTTTTCCAATAAAATAAGTCGCCCAACAACGTACGGTATCCGACGGATGTGTGGCGAGTTTTTCAAACAGCGTCGTATCGTTGTAAAGATAACTTTGGGTTAAAAGACTCACACCAATCATTTCGTTGACAACCGTAACGGTTTGTTTCTTCAAATTGGCAATATCGGTCAGAATATCGTTGAGGTAGTCTTTGCGGTTCCATTGCGTGAGTACCGTTTCCAACAGTTGTTTCGGATTGATGGCCAGCCATTCGTTTAGGTTGGCCGATTCGATACTGCCATTGTTGAGTTGTTCCAGTATTTCCGGAGGGATTTGAGCGATGGTTCGGGCACCTTTTCGTACGGTCATAATTGGGCTGTTAATGTTGCGATTTCAATACGGTTTCGATAGTCGGGATCAAGGTAAATATAACGGATCAAAGCGTTGCGATCGATAACAAATATAGCAGGAATTGGTAAAATACCACTGCTGTCAGCATTGAAATCCTCCAGTTGGATACCTAATTTTTGGTAATCGGGACGTACAAAATCCTGTAGGCGAAAGGTAATGCCCAACTGTTGTGCAAGTTTGTTTTCGGAATCGGTTAGCAGGGGAAAGGATAACCGATGGGTTTGTTGTTGGTTGTCGTTATAAACGGGGCTTTGCGGACTAACGGCAATCAGTCGGGATTTTTTGGCATGAAAAAGAGGTAATGCCTTTTCCAATGCTTGTAATTCGAGATTGCAATACGGACACCAGGAACCTCTGAAAAAGGCAATGATCAGGGTTTCTTGCGTATGAATATCTTGTAAATGAATTGTTTGTCCCGATGGATCGGTAAGTTCAAATTCCGGAAATGCAGCACCGATTTTAATAGTATCCTTTTCGGAATAGGTCGTTTGTAAATCGGTTATGGAGCGTTGGAAGTTTTTAAGGGTTTCCAGCGGAACCTGTGTGACGAGTTGTTCGTTCAGGGCTTTGATCTGTTCTTGTAGTGTTGGCATCGTATTTTCTGTTATTTTTGTAAAGATCATCGCTTTAAATGAGGCACACAATACCGCATTTTTTTACCCCATAGGGCGAAAAAGGACACTTTTACTGATTTTCAGTATCGTCCTACAATAAAAAATCTGATAAAAAACATGAAAACCAAAATACGCATTACCGAAAATAAGATTTGTCCGTTGGAAGAAGCCGTGAATACCATTAGCGGAAAATGGAAAATTCCGATTTTATGGCAGATGAATAAAGGTATTCGCCGACCGAGTGAATTGCTGAGAGGGATTGCCGTAGTCGACCGTCGGGTTTTAAACCAACAACTACGGGAAATGGAATCCGACGGATTGATACAAAAAGAAGTATTTCCGGAAGTACCACCACGAGTGGAGTATACGCTCACACCTTTAGGCGAAGATCTGGTTCAGGTATTATGGTCGTTAAATAGTTGGGGCGAAACCCTGATTGCACACCGGGAATCACAATATACCATTTGATTTTACGTTAGAATCTTGTAAAAATAAAACTACATGACAGTTCCCCAATGGCTCCTGCTTTTACTATTTTTATCCGGAATACCAACTGTAGTCGCACAGGTTGATAGTACCTATATCGGAAAATTCCCTCAGGAATATTCGGTTCGGACCTATTTATCCCGAAAGTTTGTGACACTAAACAGCGAATACCCGGATGCCGATAACAAAGAATATACAGCCAATAGTCCGTTTGCCATTGGAGCAGGTTTTACCTGGGGCAATTCCGGATTGAGTTATAGTTACGGATTTGGTTTCCTGGCGGATAAATCGAAAGGAGAAACCCGGTATTTTGATTTGGAATACCATTATTACGGACGGAAAATTGTTCTCGACTTCTTCGGATTGGATTATAAAGGATTGTATTATGAGGATACGGAAAATGACGTGCTGAATATGTATCCCGATGCACAACTGACCAATATTGGCGTTTTTGGCCAGTATGTGTTTAACGGAGAACGCTTTTCTTATCGCGCGGCTTTCGATCAGGTTCAGGTGCAGTTAAAATCGGCGGGTAGCTTTTTACTCGGCGGAGGAGCCTATTACAACCGGGTTCGCGCCGATAATGTATTTGGTTTCCGAAAAGAATTGTATCAGATCGGACCAAGCCTTGGGTATGCCTATACCTGGGTGATCAACCCTCAATTTTTTGTAACTGGGTCTTTAACGCCGGGCGTTACCATGGGGTTTAAAAACTTCGAAGATAAGATTGACTGGAATCCCAGTTTGTTTTTCCGCTTTGCGTCTGGCTATAATATCAATGACTGGTCGGTTAATCTTTCTTTCCTGATGAACCGATTGTATGTTTCCTATGAGCAAAGCAACCAGGTCGGTGTAAGCACTGCCACTTTACAACTAATGCTGGTGAAGCGTTTTGACAGTTCTTCCCGGTTGCTTAAAAAATTGCCTCGACTTTAGTGGATATAAAACTATAACCAGCTACCAAATTTGCGGATAAAACGTTCTTTAGCGAATTGTACCAGAAAACAATACCCAATTAATATTCCGATTAACCATGGGAAATAGGCTAACGGTAACGGTTGCAGGTTTACCGAATGCGCAAATGGCGTAAACGGAAGTAACAACCCGATTAGCATTACCAATGAGGTTAACGCAACTACCGGAGCGGTGGCCCAACTTTGTAGGAACGGAATTTTTCGGGTACGAATCATATGAACAATCAATACCTGTGAGAGCAAGCCTTCTACAAACCATCCGGTTTGAAACAGATGTTGGTGTTCGGGTGCATTCGCTTTAAAAACATAAAACAAAACGGCAAAAGTAATATAGTCAAATACGGAACTTACCGGTCCGATATACAACATAAACCGACTAATACTGTTGGCATCCCATTTTTGCGGTTTTTCCAGAAAGTCGTCGTCCATTCGATCCCATGGAATGGAAATTTGGGAAATGTCGTATAACAAATTCTGAATCAGTAATTGTATCGGTAGCATCGGCAAAAATGGCAAAAATATACTGGCGCCAAGCATACTAAACATATTGCCAAAATTGCTACTGGTGGTCATTTTGATATATTTGATGATATTCCCGAAAGTCCGGCGGCCATAAATCACTCCTTTTCGTAACACCATCAGATCTTTTTCCAATAAAATTATATCGGCACTTTCTTTGGCGATATCAACAGCGGTATCCACCGAAATACCCACATCGGCGTTGCGCAATGCCGGTGCATCGTTAATTCCGTCGCCCATAAAACCAACGGTATGACCTTGTTCCTGAAATAAGGTAACGATTCGGGATTTCTGTACCGGATTTAATTTGGCGAAGATACTGGTGGTTTCCAAACGTTCGATCAATTGATCATCTGTGAGTTGTGCCATTTCATTTCCCAATAAGACCTGATGAAACGGAATTCCTACGTCCCGGCATATTTTTTTGGTGACGATGTCATTGTCGCCGGTTAATACTTTGATCGAAACACCTAGTTTTTGTAAACTTTCGATGGCTGGTTTGGCTGATGGTTTGGCCGGATCGAGAAAGCCGATAAACCCGGTGAGTACCATATTGTTTTCGTCGGCGATACTATAATTTGCACTTCGACTGTCGTATTCTTTAATCGCAACCAATAAAACGCGTAAACCGTCTTCGTTCAGTTTTTTGGAGGTTTGCATAACCGTAGCCCGGATGCTATCGTCCAACGGTACAATGGCATCGTTTTCAATATGAATCTGCGCATTTTCACCGGGATAAAAGGCATGGGAGCAAAGTCCCAGCAGTTCTTCCACGGCACCTTTGCAAATGAGTAGCTGTTTGCCGTTTTTTTGTTCCAGGATCACACTCATACGTCGGCGTTGAAAATCGAACGGGATTTCGTCTACTTTACGGTAGTTTTCCTCCACTTTTAAATAATCGTGCAGTTCAACGTGTTCGAGTACGGCTACATCCAACAGGTTTTTAAGTCCGGTTTGGTGAAAGCTGTTAAAATAGGCCCATTTTAAAACTTCGTCATCTTCGTTTCCCAAAACGTTGAGGTGGCGTTCCAAAATGATTTTATCCATGGTGAGCGTTCCGGTTTTATCGGTACACAAAATATCCATCGCGCCGATGTTTTGGATTGCGTTAAGCCGTTTGACGATTACTTTCCGTTTGCTCATGTTTTTGGCGCCTTTTGCAAGATTGGCGGTTACGATCATCGGAAGCATTTCCGGGGTTAATCCAACCGCAATCGCGATAGCAAAAAGCAACGCATCCAGCCAGTTGTTTTTGGTTATACCATTGATCACAAAAACCAGCGGAACCATAACCAGCATATAGCGAATCAATAGCCAGCTTACTTTATTAACGCCTTTGTCGAAACTGGTTTCCGGACGTTTGCCGCTAAGGGCTTTGCCGATTTTGCCCAAATAGGTGTCTTTTCCGGTTGCGATAACAATAGCGGTTGCCGTACCACTAATAACATTGGTTCCCATAAAACAGCTATTATCAAATTCCAAAGGCGATTTGGAATCTTCGGCCATTATCGGGGTTTCATTTTTTTCCAGCGGAAGCGATTCTCCGGTTAAAATCGCCTGACTCACAAACAGGTCTTTTGATTGCAGAATGCGAATATCGGCCGGAATCATATCACCGGCACTAAGATACACCACATCACCCGGTACGATATCTTTAAAATTAACTTCCTGTTTTCCGAAAGTACCACGCAATACCGTAGCCGTTGTTTCGACCATATTTTTAAGTTCTTCGGCCGCCTTATTGCTACTGAATTCCTGCCAGAAACGAAGTAAGGAGCTTAAGATAACCATAACGCTCACCACGACTATGGTTTTATAATCCTCTTGTCCCGGTTCGACCAGAATAATGTCCATCACAACCGAAATCATTAATAATACCAATAGTACAATGATAAACGGATTGATAAACGCACTCAATAATTGGTTGTACCACGGATCGGGTTTTTCATGTAGAATCTCGTTTGATCCGTAAACTTTTCTTTTTTCGTCGGCCTGCGCTTCGGACAATCCTTCCGGCCGACTTTCCAATAAGGCGTAAATAGTAGTGGTGTCGGCTTTTGCCACTTCGCAAAGCCGATTGGTTTCAAAAACCGGAAAACCCTTTGGGGTAATTTTTATTTTTGAGCTAAACATTCGGATACTTTTTTAAGGTTGGTTTTGTTACAAGCGGATTTCGTTCGAACACGATTTCCTGCCTATGGTTTCAGCCAAAAAAGAATCCAGGTCAAGTCCTAGAAAAGTATCGTAATTTTTAACCGGTAACACTTTTTTAACCGGTCTGAAAAAGCTAATGATTGAAAAAAAGAATTTCATGACATCCATGTTTTTGTCGCTATAAGACAAACAACATCGGCTTGTCTTTATAGAGAAATGTTAGTACTTAATTCGGGATAATCGTCCATGATTATAATTATTATTAGGGCAAAAGTAAGACAAGAATTCGAACAGGGCTGTTAGAGACACTTTAGAATATTATTAGAAAAATATTAGAGTGGCTATTTATACTGTAAAAATGCAATTAAGGAATATTGTTGTTATTCAGTAATATAAACCTTAATTTTTTATTTTTAGTTAAAATTAGGATTTAAAAAGTTAGCAAAACGGTGTTTTTTTAGTAATTTAGGTAGCACGATCCCCCAAAACCCAAATTCCTATGACCGCAACTATTTTTAGCAATGCTATTCCTGGCAGCATCCGGTATTTTAAAACCGGAAATGATTCCGATAACCTATAATTCCAAAGTAGTATGAAAACGGCTTTGTTATGTTATCAGGACGGAGCTTTTACCAGTATTAGAAACGATGAGGTACTCGTTTTTTCCGAAGCACAACTGGTAATGGGCTTTGGCGCACCCGAATTGGTTAGCGCCCCGGAATCCTACGATTTTTTAAAACAACAGTTTCCTGCTGCCAATATCGTTTTGTGTTCGTCTTCCGGAGAGATTTACGACAAGGAAGTGTGCGACGGGACGATTACCATTAGCGCCAGTGCATTTGCATCTACAACGATGACAACGGCTATGGTGGCTATCGATGATTTTATATCGGCCTATGAAGCCGGAAAGGCACTCATCCAACGTATGCCGGTTGCCGGTTTGCGACTGGTGTTGGTGTTGTCCGATGGCGGAAAAGTAAACGGCAGTGAGCTGGTAAAAGGGATGAATGCGGTGAAACCCGATCATGTATTGATCACCGGTGGATTGGCAGGCGATGCCGATCGGTTTGAAAAAACTTATGTCGGATTAAATGGTTATCCCGAACCGGGAAAAATTGTAGCTATTGGTTTTTATGGCGAAAAACTCGTGTTATCGCACGGTTCGTTAGGAGGATGGGAGGCTTTTGGACTGGAACGTATTGTAACCCGGTCTGAGCAAAACATCGTATATGAGATTGATCATAAAAATGCCCTGGATTTGTATATCAATTATCTCGGGGAATATGCCGCCGAATTACCGGGATCAGCTTTACTCTTTCCATTGTCGCTTACGTTGGAAGGTGGCAACGAAACCGTGGTGCGGACCATACTTTCTATTGATAATGTAGCTAAAACGATGACGTTTGCCGGGGATTTGCCCGAAGGCGCTAAGGTGAAATTTATGAAAGCAAATTTTGATAAATTGATCGATGCTGCCAGTGATGCCGCCGGTTCCTGTCTTACGATAACTCAGGCCAGTCCTAAGCTTGCATTATTGATCAGTTGTGTGGGACGGAAAATAATATTAGGAAATAGAATAGACGAAGAGGTCGAGGCCGTAGCCGAGATGTTTGGCGCACAAACATTATTAACCGGATTTTATTCCTACGGGGAAATATCGCCTTTACAGCCTTTCTCAAATTGTGAATTTCATAACCAGACGATGACAATCACAGGACTTAATGAAATGGAATGACTATGACGTATCATAAACTATTACAACGACAAATCAATAAGTATTTGCCTAAAGCACTTCGGCATAATAACGATTTGAACGATTTTCTGGCGGTTATTGATGCGACGTACCGGAGTTATGAAAAAGAGAAGAATATCATGCATCACGCTTTTCAGGAAAGTGAACGGGAATATAACGAAGTACACGACAGCCTGAAAAAAGAATACGAGCTTAAAAAACGATCGATCGATAATTTGTATGATAGTTTGCAACAAATTAACGAAGAACCGATTGCGATTAGCGATCAGGAAAAAAACGATCTGTTGTTTATTTCCGGTTATCTGAGCGAACAGATCAACAAAAGAAAAGCATCCGAAGAAAGCCTCAACCATACCATTCAGTTGCTTAAAACACTCCTGGCGAATCTTCAGTCCGGGATTATGGTGGAGGATAAAAATCGAAACATACTATTTGCGAATCAGTTGTTTTGCGACTTTTTTGCATTGGGAAAAACGCCCGATGACCTGATTGGAGCGGATTGTAAAGCCATTATGGCCGAACGTTGCCATTTGTTTAAAGATCCCGTACTGTTTAAAAAACGTTTCGAAACTGTTTTTAAAAACAAAATGATGGTTACCAACGAAATTATGGAAACCACCGACGGGCATTTTTTTGAGCGGGATCATATTCCGATTCTGGTAAATGGTGCTTTAATGGGACATTTGTGGAAATATACCGATGTGACCGAACGGGAAAACGCCCTTTCTCTGATCGAAGAGAGTGAAGCACGCAATCGTTTGATCATGAACGCGTCGCTGAATGCGATTATCAATATCGACAGTAAAGGGAAAATCACCTTTTGGAACCGACAGGCGGAAAAAATGTTTGGCTGGTCGCAGATTGAGGTTCGGGGTAAGAATCTGGCCGAAACCATTATACCGGAACGCTATGTTGCCAAACACAGCGAAGGATTAAAACGCTATCTGGAAACCGGAGAAGGACCGGTGTTAAATAAACGCATCGAACTGAGCGGCTTAAACCGCGCCGGAAATGAATTTCCTATTGAGATTTCGATATTGCCAATCGAACACAACGGGGAGAAGTTTTTCTGTGCTTTTATTCAGGATATATCCGAACGGAAAAAAGCCGAAAACAGTCTGAAAGCACAGGAAGAAAAATACCGGAATATCATAGCCAACATGAATATGGGGCTTATCGAAGTGGATCGCGATGAAAATATCCTGTATGCGAACCAGGGCTTTTTGTCGATTTCGGGATACGAACTGGATGAAATCCTTGGGAAATATGCCCCGGATTTATTTATGTTTGAAGAGCACCTGGAACTGGTTAAAACCAAACGGAAATTGCGGGAAAACGGGATTTCGAATTTGTTTCAGTTGCCGGTTAAAAATAAAAAAGGCGAAAAACGCTGGTGGGCGATTAGCGGCGGACCAAATTATGACGATAACGGGCAATGGATCGGTTCCATTGGAATCCACCTCGATATTACGGAACAGAAACGCTTGGAAATTGCACTGAAAGATCAGAAGATAAAAGCACAGCAGGCTTCCAAATCCAAGGAAGCATTTCTGGCGCAAATGAGTCACGAAATCCGGACGCCTTTAAATGCGATTGTCGGATTTCTAAGAGAACTGGGAAAACAACAGCTCACATCAACGCAGCGGGATTATATCAACAACAGCGAGATTGCGTCCAAGCATCTTTTGGCGATTATCAATAATGTACTGGATATTTCGAAGATTGAAGCCGGTGAAATGACGTTGGAAAATACCGATTTCGTTTTGGAAAATACGATCGGAAACGTGATTACCGTTTTAAGTCCGAAAGCACGGGAAAAAGGACTAACCGTTAATAAAAACGTAGCTCCGGAGGTGAGTAAGGTGTTAAAAGGAGATGAGTTGCGACTCGAACAGATATTGTTTAACCTGTTGGGGAATGCTATTAAATTTACCGCTAGCGGAGCCATTAACATCAACTGTGTTTTGGTCAAAGAAGAAACCGGATGGCAAAAAATTAGAATATCGGTACAAGACACCGGAATCGGGATGGATGCCGGTTATATGAAAAATATCTTTAAAAAGTTTTCGCAGGAAGATAAAGCTGTGACGACCAAAAAATATGGCGGTACCGGATTGGGAATGTTTATCACCAAAGAATTGGTCGAACTGATGAAAGGTCGGATTGAAATTGAAAGTGAAAAAGGAAACGGAACAACGTTTCACGTATACCTGAAACTGGAAGAAGGAAATCCGGAAAAAATACAGACTGCCGGACGAAAAATGGAACCCGGAAGTCTTAAGGATATTTCGGTTTTATTGGTGGAAGACAACATACTAAATCGTATGGTGGCTCAGAATTCACTCAAATATTACAACTGTAAGGTAGAAGAAGCCGAAAATGGTTTAAAGGCACTGGAAATTTTAAAACAGCGAAAATTCGATATTATCCTGATGGATATTCAGATGCCGGAAATGAATGGAATCGAAGCGACACTGGCAATCCGTAATGAATTAAAACTGAATACGCCAATTATTGCGTTAACGGCTAATGCTTTTAAAACCGAAATAGACCGTTGTTATGCCGCGGGAATGAATGATTATGTTACCAAGCCGTTTGACGAAGAGTTATTGATCGGGTTGATTGCTAAATATACCGTACACGATCGAACGCCGGTAAAAGAAGCGCCGGAACGCCGGTTATACGATCTGGACATGCTACGGGAATTGTCCGGTAACAGTAGCGATTTTATCCGGGAAGTTGTAAACGTTTTTAGAGCGCAGGTTGCCGAACTGATCGAATGTGGGGAAAAAGCGATGGAAAAGCAGGAATTTGCCGAATTGGGTAAACTGGTTCACAAGATCCGACCTAGTGTGGAAAGTTTAAAAATAACCTCAATAGCAGACGAATTGAAATTACTGGAACAAATGGCAAAAGAAACCAACGACTACGAATCGCTTAGTGCATTATATGTTTTTGTAAAACAGGAACTGGAAACGGTGGTCGCACAATTGCAACAATACGAACTCGATTAAACCATATTGTTTTTAAAGGTTTCGTTGAGGTAATCGCAGAAACCCTTAAAAACGTTGCATCAAAAAAAGCTAGTTATGGATCGTTTTAAAATTCCAGTTGCAGGTTCCACTGATGGGTGTGGTTATAATAAAAAACAGCATTCGAATGCTCCTCGAGTTTCCCGTCATGAAGCACAAACACCTGATCGGCATTTTTGATCGTTTCCGGATTCCGGGTAATAATAATAACGGTTTTGTCTTTTATTAGCTCCTGTTTGGCTTTTTGAAGGTATAGCATATCCATTGCTCCGGAAGTAGCGACGGTTTCGTCCAAAAGCAGAATAGGCGTATTTTTCAGCATAGCCCGTGCGATCTGGATACGCAGTTTTTCCGGCTCGGAAAGATGGCATTCCGGATGTCGTAATTGCGTATGCATACCATCGGGTAATTCCCAGGCGAAATCAATAACACGCGCGTTTTCGAGTACTTCGAATACCTGTTCGGGACTGGCTTTCGGATTGGCCGACCAGATGGCGTTGTACAGCGTATCGTCCGGTAACGGAGTGGTAGCCGAAATAAGCGTAACATAGTTCGCTAACTGTTGTTGTGGCATACGGGAAATAGGAACACCTCCAATTTTAATACGTCCTTTTTTGGGATCCCACATTCGGGAAATTAAACCGGTAAGAGTGGTTTTACCCGAACCGGTAGCACCTACCAATGCCACAGTATTTTGGTCTTTTACGTAAAAAGACACACGGTTTACAATGTTATGATCTTTGATATAACCAAAGGAGACGTTCTCAAATCGGATATCAAATCGCGTAATAGTGGTAGTGGCTGTTTTAAATAGTTTCATGATTGCGTGTTAGGGTAAATTCCTATACGGATTGGTGTTCTGCACGGCGTTCTGTAGCCGATTGCTCTTCGCTCGTTCCGAATTTCCAATAGGAATAGGCATATAATTCTTCTTTTGTCCAGTTTAGTTCTTTGCGGAGGTAATTCCGTATGGCTTTAACGGCCGAAAATTCGGCAGCAACATAACCAAAACGACGCGTAGTGGCTTCGGGCAACGCTATTTCCCGAATACGGTCTTCGAGTATGGTATTTTGCAAATTTTCACCGTAAAAATGCCAGTTCAGAACCACTTTCGAACGGGTTTGAATCGGTTGGATTTCCTGTGGACTTTCAACCAGAATATGGGCTACGCCTTGGGTGTTTTCCGGAAGGTCTTCCAGGATAGCACTGATTACCGGAATTGCGGTGGCGTCACCGGCCAGTAAATACCAGTCGGCTTCCGGATAGAGTTCCGTTTTTAAACCGTACATGGCTATTCCCAGCGGATCGCCTTCTTTGGCATGCATCGCCCAGGCCGATGCCGGTCCGTTATCGCCATGCGCTACAAAATCGATATACATCTCGTTTTTTTCCAAATCGATACCCCGATGTGTATAGGTGCGCACAGCCGGACTAACTTCAGGCGGTAACGGTAGCCATTTACCGTTTTCGAAGGTTGGAAAATGAATTTCCGTTACACCAGCCGGCGGGATAAAAATTTTATTGTTTTCTCCAACAGTCGCGGCAGCAAATCTTGGGACATCCACGCCGGTTAATGTAATTCTCAGATAATGGGGTGTTATATAGGTTTTGTGCTTTACTTTTAACGTAGCATTAATAATGTGTTGCGCTTTATTTTCTTTCTTTGCCATACGTCTCGCGGTTATTTAATTTATTATTTAGATTGTTTCTAAATAAATTATATCTTTGACAAAGTTCTGTTTTATCTGTTTTTAAGGTGTACTCAAAACGGATTATCAATTACTCAAAACGGATTATTTATGAAAATGACGATTACCAATACCGATCTGAACGATATATTGTTGGAACGGGAATTACCTCAGAATTTTAAAAGTGAAGAAGCGTATAATGAGAAGCGTATTTCGATCGAACATCCGAAATTCGGTTCTTCCGATATCCTGGATTTGTGGTTTGAAGGTATTCATATAACCAAAGGACATACGCGTGTTAAAGAAGATCTTTCGTTAAAGGTGGAGAGTAATTATTCGGTCGTGGAAATGCATTTTGCACTTACCGGAAACAGTATGGCTACAACAAAACATTCCCGTGAGTTATTCCATTTTAAACCGCAGGAACACAATCTGATGTACGCCAAAGATTTCGAAGGGTTCTTTAATTTTAAAAAGCAAAATGAAACCAACGAGTTTTTTGAGGTTCATTTTACGGAAGATTATTTTAAGCGTTTTGCGAGTATCGGAAATCCGGGTATGGAGGCTTTTTTCTCGGCTATAGAAAAAGGCGCCATGACGATGGTGAGTAAGCAGAATATGAGTATTACACCACAAATGAACCGTATCATTTCGGAGATCATCAACAGTAAGCATTCCGGTTTGCTCAAAAGGTTGTTTATCGAGTCGAAGGCAATCGAGTTGTTTATGCTACAGGTAGCACAGCTGGAACAGCAATCGTCCGAAAAAAAGCAGTCGATGAAAGCGCAGGATATCGAAAAAATACATTACGCGAGGACGTTACTGGAACAGAATATCAGTAATCCGTATACGTTGGTCGAATTGGCGCACGAAGTGGGCTTAAACGATTTTAAGTTGAAAAAAGGGTTTAAAGAGGTTTTTAATACGACGGTTTTCGGATATCTGCACGAGTTGCGTATGCAAAAAGCAAAACACCTTTTACTGGATCAGAAACGTACTATTGCTGAGGTGGCGGATTATTGTGGCTACGAGTATGTACAACACTTTATAACCGCTTTCAGGAAAAAATTTGGAATCACGCCGGGGAAACTTGTTTTAGAGTAAAGAGACAAGAAAAAAGAGAAAAGAAGTTTGTGTTATTTTGAATGTTGGATTTTAAATTTTGAATGTGCTGTACCGGATACGTTTGGATTATTTTGAATGTTAGATTTTAAATTTTGAATGGTTGTGCCGGATAACACTTTGGGCTGTTTTAAATTGGAGAGACTAGAGAAAAGAAGTTTGTGTTATTTTGAATGTTGAATTTTAAATTTTGAATGTGCTGTACCGGATAACACTTTGGGCTGTTTTAAATTGGAGAGACTAGAGTAAAGACGTTTGGATTATTTTAAATGTTGAATTTCAAATTTTGAATGGTTGTACCGGATTATGTGTGTTGCTAATAAATGTTTATACATGCGGTAATTCTACTGTAAAGGTACTTCCTTCGTTGGGTTCGGAGACGACCGAGATCGTACCGTTGTGGAGCGTTATGATCTTCTGAGTGAGTGACAGGCCAATTCCGTTTCCGTTGGCAAATCCTTTGTTATCGCCTCTAAAAAAAGGAGTGAAAATATTCGGCAGGTCGTTCGGGGCAATTCCGATTCCGTTATCCTGAAAACGAATAATCGTTTTGTCTTTAAAGTAGGTGATCGCTATCGTGCTTTCTTTTGTTTTCGAAAACTTACAGCCGTTTTCGATAAGGTTCATAAAAGCTACTTTTAACAAATATTCATTTCCTTTTACCGAAATAAAATCATCGTCTTCAATTTCCTTTTCAAAGATGAGGTTGACTTTAAATTCGGGTTGGTTATGCAGCACATCGTTTCGGGCATCCAATAACACTTCGTCAAGTCGGATTTCTTTTTGGACAATTTCGGTCTGATCGTAATTGGCTTTGGCCAAATCCAGTAAACTATTAGACAAACGAACTAGCTTTTGAGCGTCATTAATCGCATTGTCGATCGATTTCCGGTATTCTTCGTTGGTACGCAGGTTTCCGGCCGATAATTGCAGTTCGGTTAGCATAGCCGTTAAAGGCGTTCGCAATTCGTGGGAAATATTCGAAACAAAATCTTTTTGAGCATCAAATGATTTCTCCAGTCGGTCGAGCATTTGGTTAAACGTAGTGGCCAGTTCGGCAATTTCGTCTTTGTTTTTGGGAAGTTGTACCCGTAAATCGAGATTGGTAGCCGATATTTCCTTTACATTGGCAACAATATTTGTCATAGGCGACAAGGCTTTACGCGAAAAAATGCGTCCCATAATATAAATAAAAATAATGGACGACAAAAATACGATCAGGATGTTCCTTTTGGCAATATAGGTTTTATGATACCCGTTCTGATCGTAGGCAGCGGCCATAATGATATAGTTTTTCCCTTCATGTTCGTACCGCATTCCAACGGCCTGCCATTTGTCGAGGTAAAAACGGATTTCTTTTTTCTTTAAAACCGAATTCAGCATTTTGGTGTTCTCTTTTACGACGTCGATGTCTACATCATCATGGTATAAAAGATTATAATGATCATCATAGATAGCCACTTCGACTTCATTGATGATCGAACGGTTATTGGTATAAATAGCCTGTAGGGTTTTGGTATCGATTTTGGCTTTAAAAAACAGATTGGCTTTGGTGAGCGCTTCTTTATGAAGCGTTCGGTAAAACGTATTTTCCCTGTTTTTTTCGCTGGTGGCATAGATAATCACTGCAAAAACCAACAATATGGATGCCGTTAGAAAAGTGAACAATAAACTTAGTCGGTTTTGTATGGTCATCTACGTATCGCTTTCCAGTTTTAAAATAAAACCCATTCCGGATTTGGTATGGATTAGTTTGTTGTCGAAATCCTTGTCTATTTTTTTTCGAAGGTAATTGATATATACGTCAATAAAGTTCGTGCCGGTGTCAAAATGGGTGTTCCATACTTTTTCGGCGATTTCGGTACGACTCAGCACCCGTTCGGCATTCTGCATCATGTATTCCAGGAGTTTGAATTCCTTTGGCGTCAGACTGATCTCTTTTCCGGCACGTCGAATGGTTTTGGTGTTGTAATTGAGTTCCAGATCCTGATAGGTGAATTTATCGGTATAATTGGTCGCCGAACTACTTCGTTTGAGCAGCGCCCGGATACGGACGAGTAATTCCCGGAAGTCAAACGGTTTTACCAGATAATCGTCGGCACCGGCGTCAAATCCGTCCACTTTATCGTCGGTTGTACCCAAAGCCGTAAGCATGATAATCGGAAGACCGGGATTGTTTTTGCGTATCGAAAGACACAAATCGATTCCGCTTATTTTGGGTAAAATAATATCGGTAATTACCAGATCGTAGGTATTGTACAGGGAGAGCTTTTTCCCCATCTCGCCATCGTAGGCCAGTTGGGTATCAAAACCTTCTTCATCCAATCCTCTTTTGAGTAATTCGGCTACCCGGGTATCGTCTTCAACAATTAAAATTTTCGGCATATTCGTCTGGACTTACTGGTTGACTATAGCAAAAGTAAACTTTTATAGCGATAGAAAACGATGGTGTTACAAAAAGAAAAGCCTGAAAATGGTATTTTTTCAGGCTTGGTAATGTACTGTTTTATTCAATATTAAATGTCGTCAAAGTCAATATCAGTGAAACTTCCGGAAGATGATGTTACATCTTCTGTTTTTTCAGAAAAATACTCTTTTTTAAAGTCTTTCTGATGTCTTTCTGAAATTACTTCTTCTCCCTTATGATTTAAAACATACGAAGTCATTTCGTTTAAGATGTCTTTAAAAGCGGCAAAATCCTCTTTGTATAAATAAATTTTGTGTTTCTTGAAATGGAATGAGCCATCATCTTCGGTGAATTTTTTACTTTCGGTAATCGTAATGTAATAATCATCAGCCTTTGTCGCTCTCACATCGAAGAAATACGTCCTTCTTCCTGCGCGTAAAACTTTAGAAAAAATTTCTTCTTTTTCTAACATTTCATTTTCTCTCATAATCCTTCAGTCAATAATTTATGGTGTTAAGTAGAACTCAAAAATCTAAAAAAAAACCAAAAAAACCAACATTTATTGTAATTCTTTTTCCGAAAGTTGCTTAAAGTACAAATCTTTATAGTAACCGTCCTGGTTTACCAATTGATTATGAGTTCCTTGCTGAATTATTTTTCCGTTGTCCAGAATGATGATCTGGTCGGCATTTTTAGCGGAAGACACCCGATGACTAACGATTATTGTAGTTTTATCTTTACAAAAAACCATTAAATTGCTTAAAATTGCCTCTTCCGTCTCCGTATCCACTGCCGACAAGCAATCGTCCAAAAGTAGGATAGGAGCGTTTTTGATAAGAGCCCTCGCAATCGATACCCGTTGCTTCTGTCCACCCGATAAAGTGATCCCTCTTTCGCCTAAAACCGTTTCATATTGGTTTTTAAATTTGATGATATTTTTATGAACCACTGCTTTTTTAGCCGCATCGATTACTTCCTCATCGGTTGCAGCTTCATTTCCAAATTTAATATTATTTTTTATCGTATCCGAAAACAGGAAAGCATCCTGTGGAACAAAACCGATATGGTTTCGCACATCGAACAGATTTAACTCCCGAATATCGTGACCGTCAATTTTTACAGCACCTTCATTGACATCGTATAAACGACTGATCAAGGAAAGTAATGTGGATTTTCCGGAACCGGTTTTTCCTAATATGGCTAAAGTTTGACCTTTTTTGATCTGAAGGTTTACATTCTTAAGAGCGGTAATCGTTGTATCTTCGTAGGTGAAGGTCACATTTTCAAAAGTGATTTCACCATTAACAGGAGTGTGTTCCGGTACTGTATTCTGGATTTCCGGTTTGATCTTAAGGAATTCGTTGATTCGTTTTTGTGAGGCTTCGGCTTCCTGAACCATTGATGATACCCATCCCAACGACGCTACCGGCCATGTTAGCATATTGATATAAAGGATAAATTGTGCGATTACACCGATATCCGGAATACTACCGTTAATATACATCATTCCGCCAACATATACGACAACAAGGTTACTGGCTCCGATTAATAGGATCATTAACGGACCAAACAAGGCATTGGCTTTGGCCAGGCGCATGTTTTTGTCTTTACTTTCTTGTGACAAGGCTGTAAAGTCGTCCTGTTTTTCGTTTTCGATGGAATAGGCTTTTATCACGCGGATACCGGAAAACATTTCCTGTGTAAATGTAGACAGTTTGGAAAGGTTTTGTTGGTAGGTGGTACTTCGCTTGTTGATTTCGGAGCTGATTTTAAAAATGCTATACGCCAGAAACGGTAAAGGCAGCAGCGAATAGAGGGTAAGCTCCGGTGAAATAATATACATCTGTACCGTTACTACTGCAAAACGTATAAAGGTATTGATGGAATACATTACGGCCGGCCCAACATATTGGCGGACTTTACCAACGTCTTCGCTGATACGGTTCATCAGGTCGCCGGTTCTGTTTTTTTTGTAGAAATTCTGCGATAGATTTTCGTATTGTCGGAATACTTCGTTTTTAAGATCAAATTCGATATGACGCGACATTACAATTAAGGTTTGACGCATCAAAAAAGTAAGGAAACCGGCGATTAATGTGGTAACGATAACGAGAATGATGTTTTCCATTAAGAGTTGTCGTACCGCATTGGGATCGAGTTTGCTGTTTTCCAGTGCCTTGATCGAATCTCCAACCAGTTTTGGCGTGTATAAGGTGAAGAATTGCGCTACGATTGTGATAATAACACCGATTAAAAATCGGTATTTATATTTGATGAAGTATTTGTTTAAATATTGAAGTTCTTTCATTTTTTAATCCTGTAGGTTGTTTTATTGTTTTGTATTCTGTTAAAATGGAGTTGTTTTTGATAATGATTTACAAAGTTGTTTTTGAAAATAATTATTATTGAATAATTAAAAAAAACGATTTGTGTTGAATTATTCTGAATATAAGTGTAATTTAGCAGTCTATTTTTGAATAAATTTCAACCTCAAAATAAAAAAAACATGATAACAGAAGTTACAAGTGCTAATGAGCTTCATAAAATCGACCCGGTTTTTGGGCAGGTTTCATTTGATAATCATGAGCAAATCGTATTTTGTCACGACAAAGATACTGGTTTAAAAGCAATAATTGGTGTTCATAACACAGTTTTAGGACCTGCTTTAGGAGGAACCAGAATGTGGAAATATACAAATGAGTGGGAAGCTTTAAACGATGTTTTACGTCTTTCCCGCGGTATGACTTTTAAATCAGCTATTTCCGGGTTAAATCTTGGAGGTGGTAAAGCGGTTATCATCGGAGATTCCAAAGTGGATAAAACTCCGGAAATGATCACAAAATTCGGTCAGTTTGTGAATTCCTTAAGCGGAAAATACATTACTGCGGAAGATGTAGGATCAACAACAGCTGATATGGATCTTATCCGTGACGTGACGCCTTATGTAACCGGAATTTCAGAATCAAGAGGTGGTTCCGGAAATCCTTCGCCAGTAACAGCTTACGGTGTTTATATGGGTATGAAAGCGGCTGCAAAATATCAGTTTGGAACGGATAACCTGGAAGGAAAAAGAATTTTAGTACAAGGTATCGGTCACGTTGGAGAAACGCTAGTAGAACTGATCAGTAAAGAAGGTGCTTTAGTACAAATTACAGATATCAACGAAGCGCGTCTACAGGAAGTAGGTGCTAAATACGGTGCTCAGGTTTTTAACGGTGGCGATTTATATAGTGCAGACGTAGATATTTATGCACCATGTGCATTAGGAGCTACGATTAACGATGACACTATTGAAAAAATCAAAGCAAAAGTTATTGCCGGTGCAGCGAATAACCAGTTAGCAGTTGAAAATATCCACGGTGCAAGACTTCAGGAAAGAGGCATTTTATATGCTCCGGATTTCTTGATTAACGCTGGTGGAATCATCAATGTATATGGTGAAATTGCCGGATACGGTAAAGAAGAAGCAATGCGCAGAACCGAAAATATCTTCAATACAACATTGGATATTTTTAACTACGCCAAAGAAAATAGCATTACAACACATCAGGCTGCTATGCGAATGGCACAGGAGCGTATCGATGCCCGTAAAAAAGAAAACGCGAAGTAGTAGTTTTCCAACAATATATTTTTTAATTTTGCGAAGCGAAAGATTGTTCTTTCGCTTCTTTAATTTTTAAAAGTTCTTATCAGCAGGATGTTAAACAGAAGACATATTCGTGTAAAGGTGATGCAATCCATTTATGCAATGCATCAAAACGGTTCCGATAATCTTGAAAAGGAAGAGAAATTCCTATTTCATAGTATCGAAAATATTCAGGATTTATATTTAATTATGCTCTCTTCTTTGGTGGAAATCAAAAAAGCAGAAGAAGATTTTATTGATAAATCGAGTAAAAAACACCTGGCGACTCAAGAAGAACGCAATCCGAATAAAAAATTTATCAATAATGCGGTACTGGATATTCTTTCGGAGAATAATTCCCTGAGTATTGCATTGGAAGATCGTAAGATCAATAACTGGAAAAATAATGACGACTATATTCTGATCCTTTTGGATGCGATCAAGAAGAGTAAGTTGTACGACACGTATATGCGCAACAATGTAAATACGTTTGAAGAAGACCAGCAGTTTGTGGTAGATATTTTTACCGAGATTATCGCACCTAACGAAAAGTTATACGATTATCTGGAAGATCACAAACTAACCTGGATTGACGATATTCCATTGGTGAATACAGCGATCCAAAAACAGTTGAAACAAATTAAGAACAGCAGTGATCCGGATTCATTTTACGTTTCAAAATTATACAAAGATGCCGATGATAAGGAATTTGTACGTAACCTGTTCCGTAAAACCGTTCTGAACAATCCGGAATTAACAAAAGAATTTATAGATAAAACGCCAAACTGGGATGCGGAACGTATTGCGGAAATCGATGCGATTATCCTGAAAATGGCTATTTGTGAGTTTCTTAAGTTCCCATCGATTCCGGTAAAAGTTACAATTAACGAATATTTAGAAATTGCAAAAGAGTATTCTACTCCAAAAAGTAGTATTTTTATCAACGGAATTTTAGATAATCTGGTAAAGGATTATCAAAAAGACAACAGACTGATAAAAACCGGAAGAGGTTTAATGTAAAATTGTAAAAA
The DNA here is from genome assembly GCF_030146175.1 of Flavobacterium sp. Lineage (GTDB taxonomy): Bacteria > Bacteroidota > Bacteroidia > Flavobacteriales > Flavobacteriaceae > Flavobacterium. The sequence continues at coordinate 35,819 of NZ_JASLCE010000101.1, forward strand.
AATCGAATATGATTAACAAAACTCTTGGAATGTTAGCCATTGCAACTTTAGTGCTAACAACTTCTTGTAAAAAAGAAAATGCATCCGAAAAAATTGATGATGCCAGTGTAGCCGCAGCTGCGAAAAACAATGAAGCATCTGGAAAATTACCGGTAATTAAATTCAACGAAGAAGAACACAACTTCGGAACTATTAATGAAGGGGATAAAGCAGAAACCGTTTTTACAATTAGTAATGAAGGAGAAGCTGATTTGATCATCGTTAACGCACAAGGAAGTTGTGGTTGTACGGTACCGGATTGGCCAAAAGAACCGATCAAACCGGGAACTTCGGCTCCAATGAAAGTAACGTTCGATTCATCCGGAAAACCAGGACAACAACAAAAAACAGTAACCTTAACTACAAATACAGCTAAAGGTAGTGAAGTAGTAACCATTAAGGCTGATGTAACTCCAAAAGCAAAATAATTTATAATATGGAACAATTAGGACAATTCGGAAGTTTTTTACCCATTATATTAATGTTTGTTGTGGTGTATTTTTTAATGATTCGCCCGCAACAAACCCGTCAGAAAAAAGAGAAAGAATTTGAAGGTAATATTAAAGTAGGCGATAAGATCGTTACCAAATCGGGTATGCACGGAAAAATCGCTGAATTATATGATGATTCAATTGTAGTGGAAACTATGGCTGGAAAAATCAAATACGAGCGTTCAGCTATTTCAATGGAATTAAGTCAGAAAGTAAACGCTGCGAAATAATTCTTTTTAAAATAAAAAACAAAAAGGCAACTCATCGAGTTGCCTTTTTTATTTAGTAAAACCTGACAGGTTTATAAGCGTTATGAATAGAAACCTGTCAGGTTTGAGGAAGCAGGTTTATTTGTATTGCGAATGGAACCTTATCAGATTTGAGAGATCATTTTATAAGGTTTGCAATATAAGATAGATTTTTATTTATAGCAAAACCTAACAGGTTTATTCGTGTTGTGAATAGAAACCTGTCAGGTTTGAGGAAGCAGGTTTATTTGTGTTGCGAATGGAACCTTATCAGATTTGAGTGATCATTTTATAAGGTTTGTTATATGAGGAAAGATTTTTATTTATGGCAAAACCTAACAGGTTTATAAGTGTTGTGTATCGAAACCTGTCAGGTTTGAGGAGCAGGTTTTATTTGTATTGCGAATGGAAGCTTATCAGGTTTTAGTGATCATTTTATAAGGTTTGGAATATAAGAGAGATTTTTATTTATAGTAAAACCTGACAGGTTTATTCGTGTTGTGAATAGAAACCTGTCAGGTTTGAGAAGTAAGTTTATTTGCGTTTATAAATAGCGCATACAACCTCCAAAAACAAAAACATCCGCCTAATGGCGGATGTTCTTTTATAAAATCGAATCAGGATTATTTATTCGTTTTGATTACTCTCTTCGTCGTTTTACCTTGATCGGTTACGATGTTAAAGATATAAACTCCTGCTTCAAGTTGATCAACATTGATGCTGCTTTCCTCATTATGTAAGTTTTGGCGAATCACCTGACGTCCGTTCATATCGAACACAGTCACACTTGCATTAGAGTAGTTATTCATCATTTTAATGGTTACTGTTGTAACTGCCGGGTTAGGGAAGATACTCACAGAAGCCGAGTTGAAATCAGCGATACCCATTGGAGGAGCAACGACTACAATTGCAGTAGCTGTACTACAGTTTGTACTGTTGGCAACCTCACAGATTGAATACGTTAATGTATATGTTCCCTGAGCAGAAAGCGCCGGTACGTTTACATTTCCGTTAGCACCGATAGTCACTCCGGTTAAACCACCGTTGTTAACTAAAGTAATCGTAATGTCATTGTCGTTAACCGGTACACCACCTAAAAGGTCATTCGCGGTAACATCTCCGGCAACACCACCCGTTGCATTTACAACTGGGGTAGCAGAGAAGTCATCATTAACAGCAAGGATAACCAAGTTGTTTACTGTTAATGTTCCTGCGTTTGAATTTACAGGGGCACAAGTACCACTAGCAGCAACTGCTCGGAACTGGTGTCCGTTGTAAGATGCCGGAACGTTTGTTAATGTCAATGTATTGGTAGTTGCACCAGAAACTACTGGGTTAGTACCACCATTATTGATATTATTCCAAGTTGTACCATTAGTACTCATTTGCCACTGGATAGAAGCTGCATTTGTAGCAGTTACTGTAAACGTAGCTGTTCCACCAGCAGTGATCGTACTATTACCCGGTTGTGCCGTGATAGTAGTAGCAGCTGGTTGGTTGATTGTAAATGACTGAGTTGCTGTACATCCGTTAGCATCGGTAACCGTAACAGTATAAGTACCTGCAGCTAGACCGGTAGCGGTAGCAGCAGTACCTCCTGAAGGAGCCCATGAATAAGTATAAGCACCTGTACCACCTGTTACACCAACTGAAGCAGAACCGTCATTACCACCGTTACAAGTAACGTTTGTATGCGACGCAGATGTAGCCACTAAAGCAACTGGTTGTGTAATAGTGAATGATTGCGTTGTAGTACATGCATTAGCATCGGTAACAGTAACTGTATAAGTTCCTGCTGCTAATCCTGTTGCAGTTGCAGCAGTACCACCAGTTGGAGCCCATGAATACGTATAAGCACCAGTTCCACCAGTTACGGCAACAGTAGCCGAAGCGTTAGTACCACCGTTACAAGAAACGT
>NZ_JASLCE010000139.1 GCF_030146175.1 Flavobacterium sp.
GGCGTCCTATATTGTCCAGATATTTATCAGTCATTCGGGTGATGTGGAAGAAGTAGGACTGTTTAATGCCGGAATTACAATTATTAATTCCTATGTTGGAATTATTTTTAATGCGATGGGAACGGACTATTATCCGAGACTGGCGGTGATTGCAAACGATAATGCGAAAGTCAGAGAAAGTGTTAATCAGCAGGCATTGATAGGTGTTTTATTGCTAACTCCGGTGATTCTGATTTTTATTATGCTGATGCCACAGTTGATTCATCTGTTGTATTCTACAAAATTTACACCGATTATAGCAATGGTCGGCTGGGGAATATTTGGGATGTTTTTTAAAGCAGTCTCCTGGTCGGTAGGCTATATTTTAATTGCAAAAGGGGATACCGGTATTTTTATTAAAACGGCAATCGGATTTAATACTTTTTCGGTTCTATTGAATATTGCCGGTTACTATTACTATGGCTTGGAAGGCTTGGGAGTGAGCCTTTTAATTTATTATGTGCTACACCTGATCATTGTAACAGGGATTGCGAAATACCGTTATAATTTTTATTTCGAACGGGAGTTTTATAAAATCGGAACCTGTTGTTTCGCATGGATACTCCTGATCTATTTTGCGATGTATCTGGAAGATGGTATATTGCGGTATGTAATAATGGGGATTTTAGTACTGATTTCCGGACTGTATTCCCTGTACCAACTGGACAAAAAGATAAAAATACTTGGACTACTAAGACAATATATAACAAAAAAATGAGCGTGTTAAAGACCATAAAGAAGCAATATAAAAGGAAGATGGGTAAGTTGCGCTTTCTTTATTCCGTTAACTGGACCAAAACACTTTATTTCAATTTTAAAAAATTTCCGTTTGATGTAGCGAAAAAACTACCGGTCTTTTTTTACGGAAAAGTACATTTTCATACCATCGAAGGTCAGATAGAGATTAAAGGACCAATTACCAGAGCGATGATTGGCTTTGGACAACGTTTTGAAAAAGCTAAAAAAGAAAAAGGCATTGCGGAGTTCTGGCTGGAAGGGCAATTAGTGTTTAACGGACCGGCGCATATGGGAAAAGATGTCCTGTTTTATATCGGGAAAGAGGCCTATTGCGAATTTGGCTATATGGCTTGTCTCGGATCCGATGTTAAACTGGTTTGTACCGAACGGATTACGCTTGGCGACTGGTCGGGTATAGGCTACGAATCGCAGGTGATCGATACCAATTCTCATCCAATGATCAATACACTAACCGGTGCTTTATATCCAATGACGGGTGCGATTGCCATCGGAACGCATAATGCGGTTTCGAACCGGGTTTCGATTATGGCGTTTACCCGTACACCTGATTTTTGCGTCATCGCTTCCAATTCATTATGTACCAAAGACTACACGGATTTGGGAAGTAATGTACTGATTGGTGGTGTACCGGCCAAACTGATCAAAAATAATTATAGTCGTGACTGGGACAACGAAAAAGAGCTTTTAAAGCAATATAAAATCATCAAATTATAACGGGAAAACTTATAGGTTTTTTTTCTGAAAACGTGCCGGATTACCAAACCAGACTTCGTTTTCGGGAATATCTTTATTGACAAACGACATCGAGCCTAACACACTATTGTCGCCTATGGTTATTCCGTGTTGCAATACACTGTTTGTACCAATAAAGACATTGGCACCGATAGAAGCTCCGCCAATTTGCTGCATATTATTGTCCAGATTGTTGGTCATCATTTTGGGACAGATATACGTATTGTCTCCAATTGTAACGCCACGGGCAATAATACTGTCATAGCGCACCGTTACATTATTACCAATTGTACAATTTCCGGAAGAAGAAACCCGGGAATCGATATAACAGTTCGCACCAATTACGGTACCTGCTCTTAATTCTACATAACTTTTGATAACGGTATTGTCTCCGATAATCACATGGTCTTCAATAATACAAAAATGGCCAATAGTTACATTTTTGCCTATTTGCGCTTTGTCGGAGATGATGTTTGTATTCATGTATGGGGAAGAATTAACGTTCTGTTTTTTTGGAATCTTTAAAAAGCTAATATAAACAATATGATCAGAATTTGAAACAGCTTTTAAAGGATTCTTACTGAACTGATACTGTATTTTTTAGAAGAAAAAAATCGGTTTTTTCTGGGATTCAGATCTGTAAAACAAGGAAAATAGCAGTTATTACCAACAGAATACTACAGAATAGTGCTTTCCTGATTAGGATTTGCTTTTAGTCCACGTATCTAAATACCGATTTGCAATTGTGGTATAATAATGCTCCTTTTCGATAAACTGTCGGCCGCGTTGTCCGATGGCGGTAATTTCCTGCGGATTTTCGATTAGAAAAGACAATTCTGAGACAAGTGCTGCTACATCGGGAACGGCATTAATAGCTACTTTTTCGGATAAATTATAATGTTCGGTAAACTCCGTTTCGGCACCGGTAAAAACTACTTTTCCCTTAGCCATTGCTTCGAGCGCATTATAACCCTGATCAAAACCATACACCTGATCCAGTAGGATATGGGCTTTGTTATAGGAGTTGATATAAACGGAATACGGAACATTTTCGGTCACAATAACCTCAATTTGTTCCGGGTATTTTTTTTGAATGATTTCCAATGCAGCTTCAAAATAAGAAATCCCTTTTTTGGTATAACTCAGTCGATTGATACCCAAAAAAATAACAATCTTGTTGGTAATTGCGCTGGAGGTAAAGGGGATTGCATCACTATTAATCGGATTGGGAATAAATGCAACGGTATAGCCCATGGCTTCCATTGGGATTTTATAGTCCAGATCGGAAACAATCAGTGTTTTACAGTTTTCCGAAACCCAATTAAAAAGTTTCCGGTAATTGGGATAGGTATATTTTAATGAATATTCAAATTCCGGTTGTAACGACCGATCTTTTAGATACGGCGTTAAAACGGAGTATTTCAGTTTGTCCTGTAGCAGGTAATCGTTTACCGGTGTTTCGTCTCCGCAAATCAATAACGAAGGATTGGCTTTCGGATTTTGATCAAATAACTTTTTATAAAGCTTCCGACTCCAATTCGGATGGGTTTCAAGCGCATCGGAATTGATTAATTGGATATGATCAAAGCCTTTTAATTGGGGGAGAAGCCGGTAAAAACGAATAGCTTTTTCGGTCATTTCCAGATCCAGACCAGTAAAACGGTAAATCGCATTTTTAATTTTTCGGGCTAACCAGTATTGTGTCGTCCATTTCGTACGAATCGAGTAATCGACAGCATAATTTTTAAAGTGATCACCGGAACCCACCAAGACTACCTGATGCCCCAAAGCCATAAGGCCTTCCTTTAATGAATTATGGAGTCGGCTGTATTCCCCTACTAAAAGTATTTTCATTACCGATGCAGAAATTTTTATATTTGTGTAAATATAAAAACAAATTGGAGAACGCATTTAAAAATGATGATTTAGAGATCCTGATTTCGACCATGAATAGAGATTCGCTGGATTTTCTGGATCGTATTTTTACTGCTTCGCCTTTTTATTCGTTTCGGATTCTCATTGTTAACCAGACCACAGCCGCACACCAACTGTATTCGGATTATCCCAATGTAAAGGTGATCAATGTTTTTGAAAAAGGACTTTCCAAAAGCAGGAATATAGCTCTTCATCAGGCAACCGGAAAAATTGTACTGATAGCCGATGATGATGTATGCTATCCGGAAGGATTCCGCGAAATAATTGTTGATGCGTATAACCAAAACCAATCGGTTCCGTTAATTTGTTTTCAGACACTTACGACGGACGGAAAGCCATTTAGTCGTTATCCGAAGCGCCCCGTTTTTTTAGGAAAAAATGATCTGGATAAAGTATTATCCATTGAAGTGACGGCTCAAACGGAAGCACTTCGGGAAAAGAATTGTGTTTATAACGAATGGTTTGGACTCGGCGCCCGATTTCAGGATGCGGAAACGTTGTTTTTCCTCCGGAGTGCGTTGTATAAGGGACTGAAAGTTTTATTTTACCCCGAAAGTATTGTCATTCACGAAAGCTATTCTTCGAGTGATGACGTGGCTTCCGATCGGTTGATTTATGCAAAAATGGCTGGTTTTTACAAGCGTTTTGAAACCGGAGCCTACTATTACCTTTTAAAATACCTATTTTTTTTAGGTCGGAAAAAATATGTACCATTGTCCGGAATCTATCCAAAATTTAGAATCGGATTACAGGGAATCAGGGATTACAGGGAAATTTTAAAAAAGAAAGAAGACACTTTATATGACTGAAATACTAGCGATAGGAGAATTTATCGATATTCCGAGGATAGCAGATCCGAGAGGGAATTTGGCGGTAGTGGAAAAAGATACGATCCCTTTTGAGATCAAACGGGTTTATTATTTATATGATGTTCCGAGTGGAGCTTACCGCGGAGGCCATGCCCATATTGCTCAAAAAGAATTTCTGATTGCATTGAGTGGTAGTTTTGATGTGTTGCTGGACAATGGTGACAAAAAGGAAAAAGTAACACTAAATCGCCCCAATAAAGGCTTATTGATCAAAGAAGGAATCTGGCGGGAACTGGATAATTTTTCTTCCGGAGCCATATGTCTGGTGGTTTCTTCCGATGTTTATTCAGAAGAAGATTATATTCGGGAATATGCCGATTTTACAGCGTCAAAACGCACTTAAACGGATGTTTTTCTTTTCCAGGTAATTTTTAAACCGATGTAGTAGTATTAAAGTCGGAGCCGGAAGTTGTAGTAACAACCGTTGTTTAAAAACTAAATTACTTTGGTCTATGGATTGAACCAGTTGGTTGTAATTTGTCCGATCACCATAGATTTTACACTTAATGGCTAAGGAAAACCGATTGAGGTCGATTACCTTTTTGGCCGTAGGATTGCTTTTTTCGATTTCGGCAAATTGCTCAAAATCGCAATAACGTTCCCTTTGGAATGCCCGGTTGGACAAGCTTCCGCTCACAAAAGCATAGCGTGACGTAATGCCGTTATACAATCCGATTTTATAACGAAATCCGATACGGATAAAATAGTCCGTATCCTCTCCATTGGAAATCGTTTCATTAAAAAAGCCGACGGTTTCCGTGACGTTCCGATGTATGGCGAGAGATGATATAGCCAATATACTTCGGGTAAGGCTGGTTTCAAAAAGATCGACTTCCTGTAGCAAATCCGTTGTTAGATTACTATGACTAGCCGGGAAAACTCCGTTGGGCGTTTCAATTTCCTGTAAAGTACTAAAAACACTCAGATGATCAAACGCGATAATGGTATCGTATAACTTTTCGAGATGTTGCGGATACCAGAAATCATCGGCATCGATAAAAGCAAAATAGGAACCGGATGCTTTTTGCATAGCCAGATTCCGTGCGGCAGAAACACCACGGTTTTCAGTTGTAAATAACTGAATCCGTTTATCGGTATAAGACTCTACTATTTCCAGACTGCGATCCGTTGAACCATCATTTATAATAACGACTTCAAAATCAGTAAACGTCTGATTCAGAATACTGTTTAAAGTGCTTTGAATATGCGCTTCTTTGTTGTATAAAGGGATGATGACGGAAAAAAAAGCCATACGACACTATTTGATCACACAAATATATCCCAATCGATACAAATCCAGGCAAAACAAACTTCTGTTTTTTCCCAGAATCATTTTTCGTAAAACGGGTTCGGACAAATTAAAGAACAGGCCAACAACACTGTCGAGATGCAAACGTCTTAGTCGGTTGTAGTTTTTTAGCAGCGAATTAATATTTTCGATACCGGGTAATTCCGGAAACATATTTTTTCGGAGTTTAACGGCTTCAAGTGATTTTTGGAAAAAGATTTCGTTTTTGTCCAGGCCAAGATGCAGAATCGGATTGTCGATATGCAGTACCGGAATGGCTTTCTGATACAACTGATACGAAAAAAAACTATCCATACCGTAAATGTTTTTTTCGGGGAATTTGATACTTAGAAAAGTATTTTTATCCGTTAGAAAATTACTGGAAAAGATATAATGATACGGTTTTTGATTTCGGGATTCGGCCGTTTGTGATTCGCGCGAATGGCCGAAAGTCCATCGTAACATGGTCGTCTGATTATCATGATGATCGGTATATTGGCATCCGCCAAAAATAACCGGGTTTTGCGAAGCGATGAGTGCAACGTATTTTTGTAAAAAGGTTTCCGAACCGGGTAATACGTCCGAGTCAACAAACAAAAGCCAATCGTATTTTGCTTTTAAAGCCAATGACGTCCGGGTTTGAGTATCGCCCATATTGGCGTCACTTCTAAAATAGGAATAGTTGTCAAATTCGGCACATAAGGCTTTGTTATTCTGTGAAGCCACATTATCAGAAGAACAATCGTCCCAGCAGATGATCTCAAAAGGCAATTGTAATGCATTTCCCTGTTTTATAAGGGCGCGGGTTAAATCGCTTACATCATCGTTATATGTAGGTATCAGTATGGAAAGCATATCGGATTAGTGGTCTTTCAAATAAAATAGAACTTTACAAAGTAACGTTTTTTTTAGTAATGTTTTAATGATTCAACAAACCTTTCCTTTTGAAAAACAGCATAACGGTAATTACCATTAAAAATTCGAACGGATAGCTAAATCTGGAATTATTACCATAGGTAACCATAGCCTGAAGTAAGGCTGTAGTATGGATGATCACACTAAAAAACAGATCCTTAGTGATGGTTTTCCGAATAAAAAAGTCATGCAACTGTATTGGAAATAAAAGAACAAAAACCAGTTTTAGGTACTGTAGTATTGCCGACTGGAGGCACCATAGTCCAATAAAACACTTGTTAAAAAGAGGGAATTTAAAATCAGGGTAATTCCAATAGATACCTGTTTTCCAGAAATCGATCCAGGAAATACAGATCTGATATAAATAATCGACCGGATTGTTACGGATGGCGGTTTTACTAAATTCACTTAACTGAAAAGACAAGTCGGCAAAAGAGAGCCCGGTTGCGGTTCGCAATTCATCATAGGATAACCAGATACTCATGGCTACGTCTTTAGTTTCTTTTTTTGCCATTTCCCGGTTTTTTACGTAAATATCCCTGATAATGTGGAATGTATCCGGTGTTTTTTCGGCAAAAGAAACACAATTCTGAGCAATGTTATAACCGTAAAAAGTAGTGGAAACAAAATATCCGGTATTCATTTTGGTGACATAAGACCAACCGAAAAAACTGATTACGGGAAAAATAAAGATGACCATTCGTTTGTTTAAAATCGAAGGAATGGA
>NZ_JASLCE010000012.1 GCF_030146175.1 Flavobacterium sp.
AAAAGTTACGATTTTGACTCTTGTTTGTCAGAGACAGCAATCATAATACTAAGATAATAAAAAGCAACTCTTATAAATTTTAAAATAATAAATTAACTAAAATTCCTACTATTACTGATGACGATTTGCTTACATTTATCGGATAGCTTCCGTAAATTGCAATGCCATGATTAGCATCCGAAGATACCGAGTTTCATTATTTCACCAATTAATTCAAAACCATGAGAAATTGTATTCCCGTATTCCTTTTGTTAACGCTATTTTTAAACAGTTGTGATCAAAAACAAAAAAAGGCCGATACACCTACTCCAACCCCACAACTGACTTCTCCTTTAAAAGAAGAAGAATTCAAGTTACAGAAGATGTATCAAAAAATTGCAGCCTATAAAACGGATGGTAACGATACTCCTTTGGATTCATTGGAAACTGATAACAAAAAATTTGAAACTGCATTTTTGAACTGTCTGACTAAAAATCCGGAATCCATCCGATATCCTTTTGATTCTTTAAAAAAGGAAAACATTCATATTGTGATCAGTACTGATTCCTTGTTTAAAATCTATAGTTGGGACACTTCGGAAGGCGGCACAATGGTCGATTTTACAAACCTATTCCAATACCAATCCGGAAATAGTGTACAAGCTAAATTGATTAAAGATACAGGGAGCGAAGATGACTATATTCCTTTTTATTCGGAAATTTTCACCTTAAAAAATGGTTCTAAAACATACTACCTAGCGGTAAGTAACGGTGTTTACTCCTCTAAAGATGCCAGTCAGTCCATCGAGGTTTTTAGTATCGAAAACAACCAATTGAAAAAGGAAACCAAATGGTTTAAAACGGAAGAAGGATTTAAAGACGTACTACAAATTGACTTCGATTTTTTTAGTGTGGTTGACCGACCGGAGCGCCCATTACAATTGATCAAATATGACAATCAAAAGAAACAGCTTTATCTTCCGGTAGTAACAGAAGAAGGTAGTGTAACAAAGGATTTTACAATCTATACCTTTACCGGACAGTATTTTGAAGTAAAATAATGCTTTATCACACCTGACAGGTTTTTGAAACCTGTCAGGTGTAGCACGTAGAAAATCATCCCCTTAAATATAAAATAAAAGCCCCGATGAGTTTATCATCGGGGCTTTTTTTATATCTTGATTACAAAAATTACACGTGTAACGCTCTATTATCGGTAGCTGCTAAAGCTGCTTCTTTGATTGCTTCTGCAAATGTTGGGTGTGCATGCGACATTCTGGAAATATCTTCCGCTGAAGCTTTGAACTCCATAGCCGTAACCGCTTCTGCGATTAAATCGGCACAACGAGGCCCAATCATATGTACACCTAAAACTTCATCGGTTTTAGCATCAGCCAGGATTTTTACAAATCCGTCGGTATCACCTCCGGCACGCGCACGTCCTAAAGCTTTGAATGGGAAACTTCCCGATTTGTAGGCTACTCCTGCTTCTTTTAACTGCTCTTCTGTTTTTCCAACAGCAGCTACTTCCGGCCAGGTATATACAACACCCGGAATTAGGTTATAATCGATATGTGGTTTTTGACCTGCAAGGAACTCGGCTACAACCACACCTTCTTCTTCTGCTTTGTGCGCCAACATCGCTCCACGAACTACGTCTCCGATAGCATAAATATTTGACGCAGTAGTTTGTAAATGATCATTTACTTCAATCTGACCTCTTTCGGTAATTTTCACACCGGCTTTATCCGCATTTAATCCTTCTGTATATGGACGACGACCAACCGAAATCAACGCGTAGTCTCCTTCAAGAGTGATCACTTCTCCTTTTGCGTTTTCAGCTTTAACCACTACCACATCTCCGTTACGGTCAACCGCCTGAACTTTGTGTGATGTATAGAATTTCATTCCCTGTTTTTTCAACACTTTTGTCAATTCTTTTGACAAACCGGCATCCATACCCGGAATGATACGATCCATAAATTCCACTACAGAAACCTGAGCGCCAAGACGTAAATACACCTGTCCAAGCTCTAACCCGATCACACCACCACCGATGATCACCAAGTGTTTCGGAACTTCTTTTAATTCCAATGCTTCTGTAGACGTGATGATTCTTTCTTTATCGATTTTGATAAAAGGTAAACTCGATGGTTTTGAACCGGTAGCAATAATGGTATTTTTTGCTTCGATTTTTTCAACCGAACCGTCTTTTTTAGTAATCGTGATAGCCGTAGCGCTTTCAAAAGCACCAACTCCTTCGAATACGGTAATTTTATTTTTATCCATCAGGTATTTTACCCCTCCGGCAGTTTGATCTACAACAGCTTTTTTACGAGCCACCATTTTTTCAAGGTTCACTTTCACCTCACCGCTCACTTCAATACCGTGATCTGCAAAATGAGAAATTTCTTCGAAATGGTGGGAAGAAGCCAACATCGCTTTAGACGGAATACATCCAACATTTAAACAAGTACCTCCTAAAGTGGAATATTTTTCGATAATGGCCGTTTTCATTCCTAATTGGGCGCAACGGATTGCCGCTACATAGCCTCCAGGACCCGAACCAATAATAACTACGTCAAATGAACTCATAGTATAATTATATTATGTTGTGTTTTTAAAAATTTCATTACAAAATTAAGGAATTTTGTTTAGACGAAATCGGATTATTTTCAAAATAAAAATGCTTTTAACGTTCCTTTAAGGAGCAACCAATTTCGTAGCGGTATTCGTAAAAACAAGGTGTATAAAAACCTTTAAATTCAGGGTTTCATTATTTTTTGTAGGTGGTGTTTATCCATAATTTAGAATCTATAATTTATTTCGGCAGCCGCATACCATGAAAAATCAAACTTAGAATGGGTTGTCTTATCGCTAAAAAGGCTTTTTAACGTCCGTTCATTAAAATAAACAGAACGCATGGCATTTACGCCAAGTGTAATGGGTAAGCTGATGTGCTTGTTTAGCTTCAATTCGGGCCTTAAACCCGTTACAAAATATTGATGGGTAAACATGACATTCTTCCTCTCCTTTTGAAGCATTGCGAGTTGACCGTTCATTTCTGCAATTAGATGTAAAGCAAACTTGTTGTTGAAATTATATCCCGCAGCTGCCTGGAATCCACTCATCATCGAAACCCGGAACGTATATTTCCCTTCCGAATTGTAATTCACATAGAGCGCCGGAAATAACATCGGATATCCCAATGTATTGGTTAGCGCAAGTCCACCTCCCAGATCTAATTTAGGGTTGATTTTTTTAACAAACAGCGCGCCTCCACTCCCCAGAATACTGTTGCCATTTACTCTTGAAATCTGGGTTTCATTAGTGTAAACTCCCGCACCCAAAAAAGCGATAAGGGACCATTTTGGACTTAAGGGACGGATAGTAATCAACGAGAGTTGAAGATTGGTAATGTTCGACAGCACCAAATCCTGACTGATGTTTTTATTTTCAAGTGAAGCATAAGTTCCTGCGACATCAACCATCCAGGCCGTAACAAGACTGTCTTTACTCATTTTTACCGAAATTGGGATTTTGATATTTCCGCGATATATCGTTGCCGACCCTTTTCCATTTTCCATCTTGTTCCCCTCGTTATCGATATAACTTGACGAACCAAAATATTCCGTTTTAAGGGATACCTGTGCCATCGTTTTTGCACTCACAATTAGTAAAAGAAGTAATGCCCACAGCAATCTTGTTGTTTTCATATATATTTATCATTTATGTGAGGCAAAACTATATCGTAACCACAAGGCTATTTTTTACTTTTGACAACCGGTCATTTTTTGTTGACGAACGAATATTGCAACGAATGAGAAAAGGCTACTTTTGTAAAATCAACAGTATGTTATGTTTACTATAAAAAAGACGGATTACTTATTTTGGTTTTTTATGTTTTTGCTAATCTTCCTGCAATTGTCAGATGATTTCTCTTTTGTGTGTACTTTACTGTTTACAATAGCCATTACACTAACTTTGAGAATTCATGTGATTTATGTAATTAACCGGTTGGCAAAGGAGTATTTACAAATTAATGCCTCTGCAAAATTTATCCTCTATGCTTTATTGACCAGTATGCTCACCGCCATACTCTTATCCCTTGAAGGTTATATAATTATTGAAATGATTTTTTCCGAAGCAGTAGTAAAAATGAATCTAATGCTGTCGTTATTTTTCGGAATGCTGATGATGACCGTCTTGATTTCCGGGATGAGTTATTCGATAGAATTATTCAAACAGAATACAGAAGCCGAAAAACAACATGAGATCCTGAAAAACAGTGTACTGGAATCGGAAATAAACCATTTAAGAACGCAATTAAGTCCGCATTTTACCTTTAACATATTAAACAACTTACAATTCCTGATTCGAAAAGACAAAGACGAAGCGCTGGAATTACTCTCCCGATACAGTAAAATATTGCGCTATTATGTCTATGAATCTCAAAACAAGTGGATAAAACTGGACGATGAAATCGCGTTCCTAAAGCACTATTTTCAACTGGAAAAAGACCGATCCGGAGAGGATCTACAAATTTCGTGTCAGTGGAATATCCCCGAAAACCAATTGATGATCATTCCCTTTCTTTTATCAACATTCGTTGAAAATGCATTTAAGCATGTCTCTACTTTTGCCGATAAAAGCAATTCTATTCATTTGGAAATCTTTTTGGCAAATGAAAATCAATTATTTCTTAAAATAGAAAATACCACAGATTCATCATTAAATGATAGCAAAAAAGATGGCGTTGGATTGCGATATGTTCAAAAAAGACTGGACTTATCCTATCCCGACAATTACAAATTAACATTGTCGTCAGACGAAGATAAATACAATGTAACATTACAACTAAATTTGAATAACTAATGAAGTGCATTGTAATCGATGACGAACGGATTGCCAGAGAAGGTCTGAGTGAATTCATCAAAGAATTTGATTTTTTGGAAAATAGAGGTTGCTTTTCCAATGCCCATTTGGCATTAGAAAAATTAAACACCGAAATTATTGATTTAATATTTTTAGACATTCAGATGCCACTCCTCAATGGAATGGAATTTGCAAAAAGAATCACAGACAAATCACCAATGATCATCTTCACTACTGCCTATTCCGAATTTGCCTTAGAAGGATATAAAGTAAATACCGTAGATTATTTAGTCAAACCCATTTTTTTCGAAGATTTTAAAGATGCTGTATCTAAAGCCAAGAAAATGTATGACTTGATGCGGAAGCAGGAAGACACTAGTAAGCCATTGTTTTTTAAAGAAAACGGCGTTTTGATAAAAGTACACCCCAAGAATATCCTCTATATTCAGAGCATGCAGAATTATATTGAAATACACTTGGAAAATAGTAAGCGGCTGATTATTCATCATACCTTAAAAAAAATTTTAGACCAATTACCAACAGAAGATTTCTTGCAAATTCATAAATCGTATATTGTCAATAGCAAGCAAATTAGCCGTATAGATGGTGCCACTTTATATATAAAAGATATCGCTTTACCAATATCAAGAAACAGAAAAGCTGAAGTTCTAAAAATTTCTTTACCGAATTAATGGTAAATCATTAACGACTATTGACTCTCCACAACGGTATTCATAAAAACCAGACCTAAAAAAAACCCTGAAAATTCAGGGTTTCACTATTTTTTGTTGGTGGTGTTGACTACATTACTTCCAAACAAGTATATACCTGTGGACAAGCAATATAGCGACGGCAATAAGCCGGTCCGGTTACCGAACCACTGCATGAGCAGCCGCATAGGGATAAATCCGGGGTAATAATTTCAAGTTGTTCTCCAGTAATAGCTCTTTGATGCTCTTTTGTTAGCACCTGAACTCCTGCAATGTTTAAAAGGTTTGTTTTCATAGTTTGGGGGTTAAATAGTTAGCATCTTATTATACTTTTGTTTCACCACAATTGTAAACCTGCAGACAGCCTATATAAAGACTGCAATACGCCGGTCCGGTTACGGAACCACTGCAAGAACATCCGCATTTGGATAAATCATGCGGTTCTTCAACCAATACTTGTCCTAAAATTTGTCTTTGGTTCTCTTTCGATAACACTTGCACTCCGGTGATGTTTAAAAGATTTGTTTTCATAATTAAATAGATTAATGCGATTAGAATAGCTTATATATGATTACAAGTATACACCTGAGGACAGACCATGATACGCTGACAATAAGCCGGTCCGGTTACCGAACCACTACACGAACAACCACATTTGGAGATATCACCTATAACCAATGCCTGTCCTAAAATTTGTCTTTGGTTCTCTTTCGATAACACTTGTACTCCGGAAATATTCAAAAGATTTGTTTTCATAGTAAATCGATTTGGTTTGTTTTTATGATATCTTATACTTCACCACAAGTGTATACCTGTGGACATCCAATATAGCGATCGCAATAAGACGGTCCGGTTACAGCGCCACTGCACGAACAGCCACATTTGCTCAAATCGATTGGTTCTTCCACGAATACTTGTCCGTAAATACTTCTTTGGTTCTCTTTCGATAACACCTGTACTCCGGTGATGTTTAAAAGGTTTGCTTTCATAAGTTATTTGGTTTGATTAATTATCTGCCAAAATAAGAATTTATTCGCAAAATGCAATATAAATAATTACGAAAAGCATATTTTAAATCACAAAAGATGTAGTATTTTTAACCTGACCAATCATAAAAGTACTATGAGTACTGCCAATATGCTGTAATGTAGTCAACTTTGTAACCATAAACTCCCGGTATTCCTCCATATCCTTTACACATATTTTAAGGATGTAATCGTAATCACCACTCACATGAAAGCACTCCAGGACTTCGTTTAGCTGTACCACTTCTTTTTCAAACTGACTGATAAACTCGCGGGTATGCTGTGTTAGTTTTAAATGACAAAACACGACAAATCCTTTTTCGATCTTATTCCGGTTTAAAAGTGCTACATAGCGCGAAATAATGCCTTCTTTTTCGATTTTCTTAATGCGTTCATACACGGCCGTAACCGATAAGTTCAGTTTTAGCGAAAGCTCTTTATTGGTTAGCTTACAGTCATTTTGCAACAATTGCAGCAATTTTTTATCAATGTTATCGAATTTCATACGGATCGTTAGTAGAATTAAAAAAATTTGGTCAAAATAGTGTAAATCACTTTAAAACAAAAAATTAAACTACAAATATACATTTTAATAGTTTTATTATCTAAGTTTAAAAACTATCATTGACTTTTTTTCACCAATAACTTTATTTTGACTTTTTATATTACATTTTATAACACAACTAACTATACCAACATGAAAAATTTCAACCCGGCTGATAAAATACAGGACTTACAGTATTTTGGCGAATTTGGAGGCGTTAACCCATCTATCTCCGATTCGTCTACCTATACCTTCCTGTCGGCCAAAACCATGTTCGATACTTTCGAAGGAAATGCCGAAGGTTGCTACCTTTATTCCCGTCACTCTTCCCCTAGTAACTTATATTTAGGTGAAGCTTTGGCTGCAATGGAAGGAACCGAAACGGCCAACGTAGCGGCATCCGGAATGGGCGCGATCACGCCAACCCTATTGCAACTATGTCAAAACGGAGAACACATTGTGTCCAGCCGTACCATTTATGGTGGAACGTATGCTTTCCTTAAAAATTTCGGACCTCGTTTGGGTATTAAAACAACCTTTGTAGACATTACCAAACTGGACGTGGTAGAAGCAGCTATCCAGCCCAATACTAAAGTATTGTATTGCGAAACGGTGAGTAATCCTTTATTGGAAGTAGCCGATATTGAAAGCCTTGCCAAACTAGCTAAAAAGCACAACCTTACTTTGGTTGTTGACAATACTTTTTCGCCGTTATCGGTAGCACCTGCAAAATTAGGAGCCGATGTGGTGATTCACAGTTTAACAAAATACATCAACGGAAGTAGCGATACAGTTGGTGGTGTGGTTTGCGGAACGCATGACTTTATCAACGCCTTAAAAAATGTAAACGACGGAGCCAGCATGCTTTTAGGTCCAACAATGGACAGTTTGCGTTCGGCCAGTGTTTTAAAAAACCTGAGAACGTTACATATCCGTATGAAACAACACAGTCATAACGCTATGTATCTGGCTGAAAAATTTGAAAAAGACGGTATTAAAACCGTATATCCGGGATTGGCAAGTCACCCGAGCCATGAGCTTTATAAAAATATGATCAATCCGGAATACGGATTTGGTGGTATGTTAACGATTGACGTAGGTTCGTTGGATAAAGCCAATGAGCTTATGGAATTGATGCAAAACCGTAATTTAGGATACCTGGCCGTGAGTTTAGGGTTTTACAAAACCTTATTCAGCGCTCCGGGAACATCAACATCTTCCGAAATTCCATTGGAAGAACAAGCCGAAATGGGCTTAACAGACGGATTAATCCGTTTCTCCATCGGATTGGATAACGATATTGAGAGAACCTATCAGATGATGAAAGATTGTATGAAGGAACTTTCGATTTTAAATTAAGTTTTTAGTTTTTTTTAGTTTAAGTCCGTTTGAGATCAATAGTCTTGAGCGGATTTTTTTATTTGTAACAAAATGGACAATCCTACAACTAATGCTATTGATAGTATTTTTTGTGTCGATGTTAACACGATAATCCTATAAGATTAAATAAATTTAGCCTTTTAAAATTCTAGTACTAAATGAAAAAGTTCACTTTTCTGTTTCTTTTAGCCGGTTCGATGACGTATGCGCAACGAAACCTGACCATCGAAGAAGCAACTACAGGCATGCGTACGTATGCACCGAAATCGATGTTGGCCACACAATGGCGAAAAGACGTAAGTGCGATTACGTATCTTGACAACACCTACCAGAATCTGGTAACCCGCAACGAAAACAACCAGTGGAAAGAAACCACCTTATTGACCAAAGACGATGTTCAGAACGCTTTACGCGCCAAATTCCCACAGGACGAGTTCAATCTAAGAATGTTCCCGTTCGCCTATGAGTGGAAAGGTGCGAATATCATGGCTTTTGAAGTAGCCGGTAAAAAAGCAAATTATATCGTCGAATTTGACGCGACACAAAAAAGCATTACCAAAGCCTTATCGATTCCGTCTGATGCGAGTAACCAACTGGCAACCGATGCTAAAAATCGCATAGCCTGGTTAAACAAAAATAACATCCGTATTACCGATGCAAATGGAAAAACCATCGAAGTAACGAACGATACCGACAGCGGAATCGTAAACGGAAGTGACTATACACACCGTCAGGAATTTGGAATTCACCAGGGAATGTGGTGGAACAAAGCCGGAGATAAATTGGCCTACTACCGCAAAGACGAAACAATGGTAACCAATTATCCGTTGATTGATTTCGGAGCCCGCGTTGCCGAGGTAAAAGATATCAAATATCCTATGGCCGGAATGAAGAGCGAAGAAGTTACTTTAGTGATTTTTGACGCAAACACCAATGCTAAAGTAACACTTAAAACAGGTGAGCCTAAAGAACAGTATTTAACTTGTGTAACCTGGGATCCAAATGGGAAATTTATCTATGTAGGTTTATTAAACCGCGAGCAAAATCATTTGAAATTAAACCAGTATGATGTGGTTTCGGGTGCGTTGGTAAAAACCTTATTCGAAGAAAAAGCCAGCACTTATGTAGAGCCACAACACGATTTGACGTTCTTGCCAAACAATCCAAATCAGTTTTTATATCAGACCGAAAATGAAGGATACAACCAATTGTACCTTTATAATACCGATGGAAAACTAATCAAAAAATTAGGTTATAAAGATGTAGTGGTAAAAGACCTGTTGGATTTTGACGCCAAAGGAACGAAAATCAGCTATATCGGAACAGCAAACAACGGATTAGACCGTCAGTTGTATGAAGTGGATCTTAAATCGGGAAAAACAACTACCTTAACAACCGTTAGCGGAACACACGCAGCGAGTTTGAGTTCAAACGGGGCGTATTATTTCGATCAGTATAGCAATACGACTACACCAAACGAAGCAGCTATTGTAAACGTTAAATCTAAAAAAGCTACTTCATTGATCAGTGCTGAAAATCCATATGCCGGTAAAATCAACATGCCGAAAATGGAATTGGTAACGATCACTTCTGCAGATGGAAAAACGCCTTTAAACGGACGTTTGATCTATCCTGCTAATTTTGACGCTACTAAAAAATATCCGGTAATGGTATATGTTTACGGTGGATCGCACGCACAATTGGTAAACAACCGTTGGTTAGGTGGTGCCAACCTTTTCGACAATTATATGGCACAACAGGGTTATGTGGTATTTACATTGGATAACCGTGGAAGTGATTCCAGAGGAAAAGATTTCTGTCATGTGAACCATAGAAAATTAGGTCAGAATGAAATGGCGGATCAGATGAAAGGTGTGGAATTCTTAAAATCAAAATCATTTGTAAATCAGGATAAAATTGGAGTTTACGGATGGAGTTTCGGAGGATTTATGACTACTTCATTGCTATTAAACCAAAGCGAAACATTTAAAGTTGGTGTTGCCGGTGGACCGGTAACCGACTGGAAATATTATGAAGTAATGTACGGTGAGCGTTATATGGATACGCCACAGGAAAATCCGGAAGGTTACGAAAAATCGAGTGTGATCAATAAAGCAAACCAATTAAAAGGAGATTTATTGGTAATTCACGGTGCGCAGGATCCGGTTGTAGTACAACAACAAAGTATGGAATTTATCGAAGCGTGTATCAAAGCCGGAAAACAAGTGGATTATTTCCTTTATCCGACACACGAACACAATGTATCCGGTAAAGACCGTATTCACTTAAATGAAAAAATCGCCCGTTATTTCGATTTGCATTTAAAGAATAACTAATAGTTTCTACACCTGACAGGTTTTGGAAACCTGTCAGGTGTAATATAGCCAAATAAAAAAGCCTTCCCGCTATAGCGAGAAGGCTTTTTTATTATGTATAATGGATTTATTTCAATTGTCCGGCATAAACCGCAAGATCAATTAATTTGGAAGAATAACCGTATTCGTTATCATACCAGGATACGATTTTATAGAACGTTGAATTCAATTCGATTCCGGCTTTAGCATCTACAATACTGGTTCGCGTATCGGAAACAAAATCCTGAGAAACCACATCGTCTTCGGTAAATCCGATAATGTCTTTCATTTCGTTTTCAGAAGATCGTTTTAATACTTCCATAATTTCCGCATACGACGTTTCTTTTTGAAGTTTTACGGTCAAATCAACCACCGAAACATCCGCTACCGGTACACGCATCGCCATTCCGGTTAGTTTTCCTTTTAATTCCGGAATAACTTTTGTTACCGCTTTGGCCGCTCCTGTCGATGCCGGGATGATGTTTACCAAAGCCGAACGTCCACCGCGGAAATCTTTTTTAGATGGCCCGTCAACCGTTAACTGCGTTGCCGTAGTAGCGTGAATGGTTGTCATTAATCCTTCTACGATTCCGAAATTATCGTTTAAAACTTTTGCCAATGGCGCCAAACAGTTTGTCGTACAAGACGCATTCGAAATGATAGTATCTGCAACGGTCATTTTATCGTGATTAACACCCATGATAAACATTGGCGCATCGGCCGATGGTGCCGAAATCACTACTTTTTTGGCACCACCTTTAATATGCGTTTCCGCTTTTTCCAGCGTTGTAAAAATACCGGTACAGTCGGCAATAACTTCTGCTCCTGCTTCATCCCATTTTAATAACGACGGATCTTTTTCGGCCGTTACACGGATAAATTTATCGTTAACATATAACTGACCGTCTTTTACTTCTACTTTCCCGTCGAAACGACCGTGAACCGAATCGTATTTTAAAAGGTAAGCCAAATGATCCACAGCCAGTAAATCGTTAATTGCTACAACTTCAACATTATCTCTTTTAATGGTTTCTCTAAAAACAATTCTTCCGATTCTTCCGAATCCGTTAATTCCTAATTTTACTTTCATCACATTCTTTCTTAAAAATTATTAAATCGAAACAATTTCAGAAACGCGTAACAGTTCCCTGTCGATTTCCGAATGTCCCTTAACTGCTTGTTCCAATGGCGTCAGTTCTACTTTATCGTTGATCAATCCCGCCATAAAGTTGGATTTCCCTTCCAACAAGGATTCTACGGCTTTTACTCCGAGTCGGCTAGCCAATACCCTGTCAAAGCAAGATGGTGATCCGCCGCGTTGCATATGCCCTAAAACGGATACGCGAACGTCGTATTCCGGCATATTTTCTTCTACATAATCGCCCAGTTCAAAAACGTTTTTCCCAATTCTATCCCCTTCAGCGACTACGACAATACTGGACGATTTTCCGGAGGCCTTACTTTTATGAAGGGATTCCACCAATCGATCCAATCCCAGGTTTTCTTCCGGAATCAGAATATCTTCTGCACCGGCGCCGATTCCGGCATTCAAAGCGATATGTCCGGCATCGCGTCCCATCACTTCCACAAAAAACAGACGGTTATGCGAACTGGCGGTGTCGCGTATTTTATCGATCGCTTCCACTACCGTATTTAAAGCGGTATCAAATCCAAGGGTATGACTGGTTCCGAAGATATCGTTATCGATCGTACCGGGAATTCCCATAATCGGGAAATTGAACTCCTTATTAAAGACAAGTCCACCGGTAAAACTTCCGTCACCACCAATGATCACTAAAGCATCTATTCCGGCATTTTTGAGGTTATCATGGGCTTTTTTACGCCCTTCGGGTGTCATAAATTCTTTTGATCGTGCCGATTTTAAAATCGTTCCGCCTTTATTTACAATATTGTTCACCGATCGTGGTCCCATCTCTTTAAAGTCTCCTTCTATCATTCCCTGGAAACCACGGTAAATTCCGGCACATTCAATATTATGGTAGGCGCAGGTACGCACTACGGAACGGATGGCTGCGTTCATTCCAGGAGAATCCCCTCCGGATGTAAGCACACCGATCTTCTTAATTGTTTCTGACATCATATATTCGTTTATTGTAAATTTAATAAATAAACACGAGATACCTTACAGAATGCAGGCATATTTAGCAAAAACCTAACATTCGTAACGCAGCAAAAATGTTGTAAAATAAGAAGTGTTGTTGTTTAGTTGTTGGCCGTTATTTTAATCGACTTCCGGCACGCGTTGCTGTTCCTTTTTCGGTTCTTCGGCGTTTTTGTTTTTACGATCTTCGATAAACTTAATAAAGTCCGGAGCAAGATCCGAATCCGGTAAACGGTCGGTCGGATTGGTGGTGTCTTTTTCTTTTACTTTAGTAAAGATTTTACGCCATAATTCGCGCATCGTATCAAAATCCACCTCATACGAAAGTCCGATTCCCTGCGTATAGCCAATCCCCTCTCCAATATAGTTAATATCGTTTTCGCGGTTAAAGGCTCTTGCTTTTAACGATCCGTCTTTATTGAGGCGTAACTGAAGCTCCACGTCACCTACGATAACCGATTCCTGGTTTCCGCCAACCGGTACACCAAATTTACCATTAATAGTAATACGATCGTCGATTTGAGACGAAACGGTAACCCCAACTTTACCCTGTGTTTGGGCAAATGGTGTCCTGTCGCCCTGAACAAAGTTAAATCCGACTTTTACTTTATCGTCACTACCGGCAAAAATATCGTCAAAAATAGAGCTGGCTCGTTCGAATAAACTTCCGTAAACCGAATTGGAAGCACTTTCTGCCGAAAGGAATCCACCGGTTCCCAACAAAGCCAACGCCTGTGTCTGACGGACGTCTCGGTCGCTTAGTTTATAATCGATTTCCGATTTTAATACCGAACTCACACTTGGGAATTCAATTCGGAAATCCGGTTCCGGGTTGCTCAGGTTACCGTTTAGCATAATATAAACTTCCGTAGGCACTTTACGGCTAAAAGACGCATTGTCCAAAATAACCGCCGGATTGGCCTCGGTTTTATATACCGCCTGAAGGTTTAAAGCCGCATTCATCGGGTTTCCATCCCAACGAATGGTTCCGTATTCTTTTACTTCAAATTTCTTATCGATTAAGCCCAGGTATTTAAAGTTGTATTCTCCTTTATAGGTCTGGAAATCGCCCCACATATTAAATTTACCCATGGTGTTGATTTCCATCGTGATAAATCCTTCCCCTCTTCCTTTCATTCCGTGGCCGGTATTTTTGTCGAGAATAATTTCGATATCGGCATCACGGGTCATTCGGAATTCGAATTTAAGTTCAATTCCTTTAAACTTGTTCAGCACGACTTCTTCCAATCCTTTTTGCTTGGCTTCTTTTTCCTTTTTACTCAGGAAGTGGATAAACGAGTTGTTTCCGATACCCTGCGCATCGTTTAACGGAATCTTGATACTGGTTCCTTTGTTCGACTCGGCATCCATTTCGATATACAGGTTGTTGACCGGTCCGGTAATCGAAGCTTCTCCTTTGATAAAAGCCCTACCATAATAAATCGCATCTTCGTGATCCTGCGTATCAAGACCAAGCAGGTTATCCGATCGCAGTTTTAAGTCCAGTTGCCAATCTTCGAGTTTTTTATGTCGGATCGTACCGTTAAGCGTTCCTTTTGTTTTTTCCTTGGTATCGGTGAGTTCGATATTTCTGAAAATAAACTGGTCTTCCGTCAAGTTGATCAGCGCATTTTCCTCGAAATTATAATCCACACCGAGATACGGGACTTTCATCCCGGCTTCATTCAGGTAAAGGCTGCCGTCTACTTCCGGATTCCGGACGCTTCCTGCAATCGACGCCCTACCCGAGGCAAAACCGCGCATATCGGAGAAAATACTTCCCAGAAGCGGTCCGATCGGACTAATGTTAAATCGGGTAAACCCGGCATTTAGCGCCAGTATACTTTCTTTATTGATGATCTCGATATTACCGTTCAGGAAGAAGTTCTCTACGTGATCATTGATAATCGAGGAATTTACATTAAACTTTCGGAACGAATCTTCACCGGTCACCTCCAGATTCAGATCACCCATCATTACTTTATTCACCTGAAGGGAATCGACCGTTAAAGCCGCTGTTGGTAAAT
>NZ_JASLCE010000002.1 GCF_030146175.1 Flavobacterium sp.
TACTTAAAAAAGCATAAAAATGGACTTAAAAAACGCACAGCTGGACGTAGATAACTGGATTAAAAACCACGGGGTTCGCTATTTTAACGAACTGACCAATATGGCACAGTTAACCGAAGAAGTAGGCGAAGTGGCACGGATCATCGCACGTCGTTATGGCGAGCAATCCGAAAAGGAAAGCGATAAAAACAAAGACCTGGGCGAAGAACTGGCCGATGTGGTTTTTGTGGTTTTATGTCTGGCCAACCAAACGGGCGTGGATTTACAGGCGGCGTTCGATAAAAAAATGGATCTGAAAACCAAAAGGGATCACGACCGCCATCACAACAACGAAAAATTAAAATAAATACAACGCCTTATAGCGCGCTATAAAATTATGGATCTACAACTCCAACTATCTGACGTAAACCTCAAATCCCAAATTGCTATTACAGGGTCCAAAAGCGAAACAAATCGTTTGTTGTTGCTTCAGGCACTGTATCCCAATCTGAAATTGAACAATGTGTCTAATTCAGATGACAGTTTGATGATGACAAAAGCGCTACAGTCGGAGGAATCTGTGATTGATATTCATCATGCTGGTACCGCTATGCGCTTCCTGACCGCCTTTTTCGCAACTCAGGAAGGACGTGAAATCGTACTCACCGGATCGTCGCGTATGCAGGAAAGACCCATTTCCATTTTGGTGGATGCATTACGGCAATTGGGCGCTGTGATTGAATATGAAAAAAATGAAGGATATCCGCCGATTCGGATTTCCGGAAAAAAACTCACGGAATCGAAAGTAAGCTTGCAAGCCAATGTAAGCAGTCAGTATATTTCGGCCTTACTTTTAATAGCACCACGTCTTGAAAATGGTTTGGAACTTATTCTCGAAGGTGAACTAACCTCCATTCCGTATATCCAAATGACGTTATCATTGTTGCAGGAAATTGGAGTCGAAACAACTTTTGAAGGCAATCGTATCACGATTCGTCCAAAATCTGTAATGGAATCAAAAAGTATTACAGTGGAAAGCGATTGGAGTTCGGCATCCTATTATTATTCCATAGTAGCGATGGCGCCGGTTGGAACGGAAATTACTTTATCCAGTTATAAAGAAAACAGTTTTCAGGGTGATAGTGATTTAGTGGCAATTTACCGCCATTTTGGTGTGGAATCCATTTTTAAAGAGGATAACGTTACCCTGCGAAAAATAGCAATAACCAATCAGGAACAGGTCACGTTCGATTTGAAGAATACACCGGATATCGCACAAACCATAGCGGTGAGTTGCTTCGGACTACATAAAGCCTGTCATCTTACCGGATTGCATACCCTCAAAATAAAAGAAACCGACCGTCTTGTGGCGTTGCAAAACGAATTGACCAAACTCGGAGCCATTATAACGATAACCGACGATAGCCTGACCTTGGAAGCCTCCGAAGTAATAAAGTCGGATGTAGTAATACAAACCTATCAGGATCATCGGATGGCTATGGCTTTTGCACCATTGGCAATAAAGACATCATTGATCATTAATGAAGCCGAAGTGGTTTCCAAATCCTATCCCGGTTTTTGGGACGATCTTCGCAAAATCGGTTTCCGGATAGCGGAACAAGTGCTGTAAAATAAGGGTTTTGAAAAATAAAACTTAAAACACTTGACAACCCCTGTTTCACGATAGTATATTTGCACTCAATTTAAAATTTGTACAATGAAGTTATCTCATTTTAATTTCAATTTGCCGGCTGAATTGCTTGCAGAGTTTCCTGCTGAAAACAGAGACGAAGCGCGTTTGATGGTTGTCAACAGAAAAACGCAAACCATCGAACATAAACTTTTTAAAGATATCCTGGATTATTTTGAAGAAGGTGATGTAATGGTGCTGAATAATACCAAGGTTTTTCCGGCTCGTCTATATGGAAATAAAGAAAAGACGGGAGCGAGAATTGAGGTGTTTTTGTTACGAGAATTAAATGCGGAACAACGTTTGTGGGATGTATTGGTAGATCCGGCTCGTAAAATCCGTATTGGTAATAAATTATATTTCGGTGATGACGATTCGTTAGTAGCGGAAGTTATCGATAATACAACTTCCAGAGGAAGAACACTTCGTTTCCTTTACGATGGTTCTTACGAGGAATTCAGAGCAAAATTGTTGGAATTGGGTGAAACGCCGATTCCGAAATACATCAACCGTGCCGTAACGCCGGAAGATGCAGAGCGTTATCAAACCATCTATGCCAAAGAAGAAGGTGCCGTAGCAGCGCCAACTGCCGGATTACACTTCTCCAAACACTTGATGAAGCGTTTGGAAATCAAAGGGATCAATTTTGCTGAAATTACGTTACACGTAGGTTTGGGAACATTTAACCCGGTTGAGGTGGAAGATTTATCCAAACACAAAATGGATTCGGAAGAATTGCGTATTACCGAAGAAGCTTGTGATATTGTAAATAAAGCAAAACAGAACAAGAGAAAAGTATGTGCTGTCGGAACAACGACTATGCGTGCGATGGAAAGTTCGGTTTCGTCTGCCAAAACACTAAACCCGTACGAAGGATGGACAAATAAATTTATTTTCCCACCTTACGACTTTAGCGTAGCTGATTGTATGATCACCAATTTCCATACGCCAAAATCAACATTATTGATGATGATCTCGGCTTTCTGTGGTCACGATTTAATGAAAAAAGCCTACGAAGAGGCGGTTAAAGAAAAATACAAATTCTATTCTTACGGTGATGCGATGTTAATCCTGTAAGTTAATAAAATAAAAAAGCGTTCCTCGGAACGCTTTTTTTATGACTTTATAGGGACTATCGAACCTGATATACCAGTTTCATGGTAATGTTAGCGGTTTTCTTTTTGGAAGCCGTATTAAACGAACCACCCCAGGAATATTCTTCCGATGAGTTTTGCGCGATGATTTGGAAAACACCCATATCCGATTTTTTCAGATTGCCCAGTTTGGCATCGGCATTTTCGGCAATCTTCTGTGCGCGGGCATTGGCGTCTTTGGTCGCTTCGGCAATCATTTCCAGTTTTAGTTCCGCCAGTTTGGTATAATAATATTCCGGTGGATTGGAATACAATTCCACCCCGGAATTAATCAATTCGGTCACCTCGCGGGAAATGCCTTCCACTTTATCAACTTCCTTACTTTCGATTTGTACATTCTGGGAAAGTGAAAAACCGGTAAAAATCTGTTGGCGCGTATTACCGTTGCCATCATAAGTATATTCGAAATCCTTATTTATGTTAACTGCCGAAAAAACAATATTATTTTCCGGAATTCCTTTCGAAATCAGATACGATTTAATGATCTCGCGATCTTTGTCGAGTGCCGCATAAGCCTCTTTCAGGTTCATATTCTTTTTGGAAAAAGAACTGCTCCATACAATCAGATCCGATACAAAATCTTTCTTACCAAGCCCGGTTACACTAATCGTGTCGTTGCTTTGATTTCTGTTTTTAAAGGCGTTGGAAAATAGGAAAGCTGCCAGAACAACGGCTACTCCTATGATAAGGGAATTAACATTGTTTTTCATCACTAAAAAATATTTAATTGTTATAAATGTATGAAATATCGGTATTGTATTAACAAACGCAAAAATTTATTTTTTCTTATTTTTACGCAAAACCAAAACAACAAACAATGACATTTCAAAATACACGTGAATTTGCGAGACAGCTGGATGAAAAAGATGTGTTGGCAAAGTATCGAAGCGAATTTATTTTTCCAAAGGTAAATGGAAAACAGGTAATCTATTTTACCGGTAATTCTTTGGGATTACAACCCAAAAGAACCAAAGCCTATGTGGATGAAATCATGGACGATTGGGGTAATCTGGCGGTAGAAGGTCATTTTTATGCAGATAAACCCTGGTGGGATTACCACGAGCGTTTTGCTGCGCCTTTAAGTACGGTGGTGGGAGCAAAACCAAGCGAGGTAACGGTCATGAATACCCTAACGGTGAATTTACATTTGCTGATGGTTACGTTTTACCGACCAACAGCCAAAAAATATAAAATCATTTGTGAAGAAAAAGCGTTTCCAAGTGATCAATATATGTTCCAAAGTCAGGTGCATTTTCATGGCCTGGATCCGAAAGATACTATCGTAGAAATCAAACGTAGAGAAGGCGAACACAATATCCGTTTGGAAGATGTGTTGGCTAAGATCGATGAGGTAGGCGACGAGTTGGCTTTGGTGTTGATTGGTGGTGTGAATTATTATACCGGACAGGTTTTTGATATGAAAACGATAACCGAAGCCGGTCATAAATATGGTGCTTATGTAGGTTGGGATCTGGCGCATGCAGCCGGAAATATTAAATTACAGTTACACGACTGGAATGTCGATTTTGCGGCTTGGTGTAGTTATAAATATATGAATTCCGGACCGGGAAATGCTTCCGGTTGTTTTATCCACGAAATGCATCATAACGATACCAGCTTGCCACGTTTTGCCGGATGGTGGGGACATAATAAAGAGCGTCGTTTTAAAATGGAGCCGCAATTCGATCCGGTTCGCGGTGCCGATGGATGGCAAATCAGTAACTTACCGGTGTTGTCACTGGCGCCTTATCTGGCTTCTGTAGAAATGTTTGCCGAAGTGGGAATGGACAAGCTAATCGAAAAAAGAGATTTGTTAACCGCTTATCTGGAGTTTGTTCTTCAGGAAGTGGATAAAGAAGTGGATAGTGAATTCGAAGTAATCACACCTTCTGATCCGACGCAAAGAGCGTGTCAGTTGTCGGTGTTTTTACACGGTGAAGGAAGAGCGCTTTTTGATTATCTGATGAAAAATGGAGTCATTACCGATTGGCGGGAACCCAATGTGATCCGTTTGGCTCCGGTACCGTTCTATTGTTCGTTTGAAGATATGTATGAATTCGGACAGATTTTACGCGAAGGAATTTTGAATAAAAGCAAATAGCTATAAAATCTAAAAAGACCGGAAATTGCCGGTCTTTTTTTTGGGAATATTTTTTCTGAATTCTGCTAATGCTACTATCTTTGTACACATTAGTTGTAAACGTACCATTATAAAAAGTAAAATGAACAAACAGCAAAAAATAGAAAGTTTTGATCCGTCACAACCGGGATTGGCCGATGCAAGTGTATTTGGATTACCCTTTACTGCCGAAGAAAGTGAGATTATAATTGTACCGGTGCCGTGGGAAGTTACTGTGAGCTACGGAGCTGGTGCTTCAGAAGGTCCGGAGGCCATTTTGGATGCTTCTTTTCAGGTGGATTTACAACATCAGGAGTTTCCGGAATTGTGGAAATTAGGAATATATATGGATGAAGCCCCGGAGCACTGGGCGAAGAATTCCGAAAAATATAAAAGTCTGGCACAACCGATTATCGAAGCGTTGGAAGCAGGTGAAGATATCGCAACGTTCCCGGCATTACAATCCGATCTGGATAAGATTAATAAGGTGTGTAAAGACCTGAAAAACGAAGTGAAAGACCGTGTTTTGCATTGGATGAAACAAGGGAAAAAAGTAGCCTTACTTGGTGGAGATCACAGTACGCCGTTAGGATACTATGAAGCATTGGCATCACAACACGAAAGTTTTGGTATTTTACACCTGGATGCACATATGGATTTGAGAATTGCCTACGAAGGGTTTACCTATTCGCATGCTTCGATTATGTATAACACCTTGCAAATTCCGCAGGTTTCTAAAATTGTTCAGGTTGGAATCCGCGATTTCTGCGAACAGGAAGTGGAAGTGGCTCAAAAAGAAGGAAGCCGGGTATTGGTGCATACCGATATGGACTTGAAAGCGGAAACGTTTGAAGGAAAAACATGGTCGCAACAATGTGACGATATTATCGCATCCTTACCGGAAAAAGTGTGTATTTCTTTTGATATCGACGGAATGTATCCATGGTATTGCCCGAATACGGGAACACCGGTACCGGGAGGGTTCTCGTTTGAACAAGCTGCTTATTTATTAAGCCGATTGGCGGAAACCAACAAGGAAATCATAGGGTTTGACCTGGTGGAAGTAGCTCCGGGCGATGATGACTGGGACGGAAATGTTGGCGCAAGAATGTTATTCCACATGTGTGGTGTACTGGCCAAATCGCAAAAACTAAACGTCGGACAGAAAATAAAATTCAATCGATAAAAAAATCCCCATTCGGGGATTTTTTGTTTTTATAGTTTTTTACCGGTTGCCAATCGGTATAAAATACCAATTATGGCCAGTATTAATAAAATATGAATGAAACTGCCAACAGCTTCCCGGAAACCGAAATAACCAACCAGCCATCCCAGTAGTAAGATAACTACAATTAACCAGACTAAATCTTTCATAATAAATAGTTTTTAAGTTGTTATCTTAAAAATAATACTATTTATTTGGAAATGTTTAAAATTTAATAAAAAATTAAGGTTCTTGTTATTTTTTAAAAGATTTCGAGAAAGGCTGGAATTAGGGCTTTTGGCAAAAGTGAAAATTATAATAAAATCAGTATAAAACGGCTGTCGTTCTTTATTTATTAAGTATTTTTACGCCAATTATTTACAACAGATTTCATGCAAACGCAGCAACGTATAGCCATTGTTGGCTCTGGCTTGGTAGGAACATTATTGGGGATATATCTGAGAAAAGCGGGACATGTTGTTCACGTTTATGATAGAAGTCCGGATGTTCGGAAAATAGCCTTTTCCGGCCGATCAATCAATTTGGCGATGTCACACAGAGGTTGGAAAGCACTGGATGGCGCAGGAATAGGAGATCGGATTCGGGAAGTAGCTATTCCGATGGATAAAAGAGCGATACACTTAGTAGATAAAGAGCTGGCGTATCAACCCTACGGAATCGACGGAGAAAGTATTTATTCCATTTCCAGAGGCGGATTAAACCGTTTGATGTTAACACTTGCTGAGGAAGTAGGCGTGGAATTCTTTTTTGAAAAGAAAATCTGGGATGTAACGCTGGCCGATGCGACACTTCATATCGGTGAAACCGAAAAAGGAGCCTGGGAAGAACTGAAATACGATAAAGTTTTCGGTGCCGATGGTGCTTTTTCGAGAGTGCGCCACCGAATGCAACGCCAAAACCGTTTTGATTATTCTCAGGATTTTCTCGACACCGGTTATAAAGAACTTAATATACCCGCCAATCCGGACAGGACGCATAAACTCGATAAAAATTCGTTTCATATATGGCCGCGTGGTGCTTTTATGCTGATCGCTTTACCCAATATGGACGGAAGCTTTACCTGTACTTTATTTATGCCATTTGAAGGGGAGAATTCCTTTGAAGCGTTACACGATAGGGAAGCGGTAGAAGGATTTTTCCAACAATACTTCCCGGATACCTTACAGGTAATCCCAGAGTTGGTTAATGATTTCTTTAAAAACCCGACCAGTTCGTTGGTAACGATGCGATGTTATCCGTGGACATATGAGGATAAGGTAGCGTTAATCGGAGATGCGGCGCATGCCATTGTACCGTTTTACGGACAAGGGATGAATGCCGGTTTTGAAGATATTACCTGTTTAGCCGGATTGATGGAACAGTTTGGTGACGATTGGGAGACTATTTTTAAAGAATATCAGGTAATCCGTAAGCCAAATGCCGATGCGATTGCAGAATTGTCGTACCGTAATTTTATGGAAATGAGTACGAAAACGGCCGATGAAAAATTCCTACTACAAAAGAAAATCGAAAAGTGGTTTGCGTTAAAGCATCCGGAAAAATGGTTGCCGTTATACGATCGGGTAACGTTTAGCTACCGACCGTATTCGGAAGCATTGGCGATTGGAAATCATCAGAATGCTATCATGGAAGAGATCATGAAAATTCCGGGCATCGATACCCAATGGGAAACGGACGAAGTCGAAAAGAAAATTTTAGAACTGTTACAACAGTCGTAATATAAAAAGGGTTGCTCTGGTAAAGCAACCCTTTTTGTTGGATTACACCTGACAGGTTTTTAAAACCTGTCAGGTGTGGCTTTATTAGTCTTCGCGATGTACCGCTTCGATTGTAAAAGCGGGTAAACAAACCGAAAGGTATTCGCAGGGTTCGTCAAACGGATTGGAATATTGTATCCGGGCATTTTTTTCAATTCGGATCGATTGACCGGCTTCCAGAACAATCGTGTCGCCTTCGATGATAAATTGTTTTTTGCCTTTAATGATATAGGTATATTCGTCAAATTCGGGTGTTTGGAAAGGTTCACTCCAATGTGGCGGTGCGATCATACGGGCAATCGAAATTTCGGTATTGCCGGTGGCGATTTTACCGTGATGTTCCTCAATATGTTTGCCGTCGGTCGTAGGGACTATAAACGGTGTGTTTTGGATTTGATATTTTTTCATAATCGGTTATTTTTTAAAGATAAAATATACGGCCAGAATCAGGAAGCAAAAACCTACGGCATGGTTCCAGCGGAACGTTTCGTTTTTAAAGAAGAGTAGGGAGAAAATCACGAATATAACAAGTGTGATGACTTCCTGAATCACTTTTAATTGCATCAGACTAAACGGTCCACCGTTACCCTGAAAACCAATTTTGTTGGCCGGAACCTGAAACATATATTCAAAAAGCGCCAATCCCCAACTGATCAATACAATAGTGATCAATCCGGCATTTTCAAACCATTTTAATTCTTTAAATTTTAAATGACCATACCAGGCCAGTGTCATAAAAATATTGGAAAGGATTAGTAATCCTATAGTTAGATAACCTTTCATGTATTATTTGTTGAGTATTTTGGAAAGGATGCCAAAAGCACCTCGTATAAAAGTGGCACTTGTTAGTACTTTTACAATAGGATTCATGGCCGAACTTTGACGCGGTTCCGAACGCTGCGCTTCTTTTGCTTCGGTCTTGCGTTGTTGTTCCTGAGCGGCGACTTCCTGAGCGGTTTCGATTTTTTTGTTTAGGATTTCGTAGGCGCTTTCACGATCGATAGTTTCCTCGTATTTTTTAACCAGCTTCGAATTGTTGTTGATCGTATCGATCTCACTTTGAGTCAGAATGTCCATACGACTCATCGGTGCGCGCATCATACAGGCGGCCAATGGTGTTGGAATTCCTTTTTCGTTTAAAGCGGTGACCAAAGCTTCTCCAATTCCCAATTGCGTGATTACTTCATCGGTTTTGTAAAACTCGGATAACGGATAGTTTTCAGCGGTCATTTTGATTGCTTTTCGGTCGTTGGCGGTAAAAGCACGCAACGCATGTTGTATTTTAAGACCCAATTGCGCCAAAACGCCATTTGGAACATCCGTTGGATTTTGGGTGATAAAGTAGATACCAATTCCTTTGGAACGGATTAATTTTACGATGGTTTCAATCTGATCCAATAAGGCCTTGCTGGCCTGATCAAATATCAGATGGGCTTCGTCTATAAAGATAACAAGCTCCGGACGTCCGCTATCGCCTTGTTCCGGCATCTGACTGTAGATTTCGGCTAACAAGCAAAGCATAAAAGTGGAAAAAAGCTTGGGCTTATCCTGTATGTCGGTAAGTCGGATGATGTTGATATAGCCATTTCCGTTACTGTCGATACGCATCAGATCGTTGATTTCAAATGATAATTCACCAAAGAAAATATCGGCACCTTGTTGTTCCAATTCGATGATTTTTCGCAGAATGGAACCCGTAGAGGAAGTCGAAATTCGTCCGTATTCTTTTTCGAATTCGGCTTTACCTTCTTCCGTGGCATATTGCAGTAACTTTTTAAAATCTTTCAGATCCAACAACGGTATTTGATGATCATCACAATATTTAAAAATAACGGAAACCACACCGCTTTGGGTATCGTTTAAATCCAGAATACGGGAAAATAGTACCGGTCCGAATTCGGAAACCGTAGCCCGTAAACGAACACCGTCTTGTTTGGATAAGGTTAGCAGCTCTACCGGAAACGCTTTGGTTTCGTAGGGGATTCCCATTTTTTCATGGCGTTCGGTAATAAAAGGTTTTACTTCGCCGGGCATGGCCACACCGCTAAAATCGCCTTTGATATCCATCATCACTACGGGGATTCCGTTTTGAGATAATTGTTCGGAAAGTACCTGTATGGTTTTTGTTTTTCCGGTACCGGTAGCACCGGCTATCAATCCGTGACGGTTGATGGTTTTTAATGGGATTTTTATCAGCGTATCCGGAACGGCTTCACCGTTTAGAAGGGCACCTCCCAGTATAATATGTTCTCCTTTACAGTCGTATCCTGTACGTATGGATTCTGAAAATTTAGTAGCTGTCATGTTGATTGTAGCAATAGTATTACGAAATTGACTTATTACAAATATACAAAACCATTTTGTTCCTGTTTATGGCTTTATGATGATGAAATTACGGCTTTATTATAAAAAACTGCAAAAGATAACGATACTAAAAGAATAATAGTAACAATAAAGCGTTATTAATTTAAAGTTATGTTAATAGTTGTTCGGGAATTTAAAAAGAAAAGTATACTCATTGTTAAATAATTTGTTGTGTGTGCTTAAAAAAAATGCTTTTTATTTTTTTATTTACTCTAAAAACATAAATTTGCGAATCTTATAAGACGAAAATATTCATTTTGTAAGAAGGTAGTTATAATAAAATCAAAAAACTAAAAATTAAAAAAAAATGACAAAAGTATCTAACGAAAATGTTGGGAAGGGAGCTAGCTCTAACGGATCAAGTTTATTTGCAGGTTTAGCTATTGTAATCTGTATTGTAATCGGAATTTTGATTTGGAAATTCGTAATGGGTCATCCATCTAACTTTGTTAACGGTGATCCGAATGGTCATCCACTACCAGGAAACTATCTAGGAATGGTTTTCAAAGGTGGATATATCGTTCCAGTGTTAATGGGATTGTTTTTGATGACTGTAGTATTTTCAATCGAGCGTTTCTTCGTTATCTCTAAAGCAGCTGGTAAAGGAAATGTTGAAGCTTTCGTTAAAAATGTACAAGGGTTAATCAACCAAGGTAAAATCGAAGAAGCTATCGCTGAGTGTGATACGCAAAAAGGTTCAGTTGCTAACGTAGTTAGAGCTGGTTTAACTAAATACCAAGAGGTTAAAAAAGAAGGATTTGACAGTGAGAAAGCTACTGAGACAATCCAAAAAGAAATCGAAGAAGCTACTTCATTGGAAATGCCAATGTTAGAGAAAAACTTAACAATTATCGCGACTTTAGTATCTATCGGTACGTTAATGGGTCTATTAGGAACGGTATCGGGTATGATTAAAGCGTTCTCTGGATTAGCTGCAGCAGGTGCACCGGATCAGGCGGCATTAGCAACAGGTATCTCTGAAGCACTTATCAACACGGCTACTGGTATCGGTACGTCTACTTTAGCGATTATCTCTTACAACATCTTTACATCTAAGATTGATAAATTAACTTACTCTATCGACGAGGCTGGTTTTGCAATTACGCAAACTTACAGACGTTTCAAAGCGCGTAACAACGCATAATTGAGTAAAAGAGTTAATTTAATAATCAGTTGCAGTTAAAAGGTCAATTGTTTTGACTGCAATTATAATTCTAATAGAGAATGGCTAAAGCAAAAATGAAAAAGAAGAGCACTAGGATCGACATGACCGCGATGTGTGACGTGGCGTTCCTACTCTTGTCTTTCTTTGTAATGACATCTACAGCAAAGCTTCCTGAGCCACTTCCGGTAGATACGCCTGCTTCTACGGTACAAACAAAATTGCCGGATTCCGATTTGGCAACCATCACCGTAGGTAAAGGAAAAGTATTCTTCGGCGTAGTTGGTAAGGATATCAGAATTCTGACTTTGGAAAAGATAGGTGAAAAATACAATATAGAATTTTCAGACAAGGAGAAAAAACAATTCTCTCTTGTAGATGGATTTGGAGTGCCAGTTGGTAGTTTAAAGCAATTATTAGCTTTAACCGGAGAAGAACGTAATAAAGAAGGTCTTCAGCCAGGTATTCCGTATGATTCAACCGACAATCAATTAAGAGAGTGGTTACTTGCAGCCCGTTTGGCGACAAAAGAGTTAAACACTGCCGAGCTTAAGATTGCTATCAAAGGAGATGCGAAAGAAGAATATCCTACTGTGAAAAAGGTAATTGATATTCTACAGAAACAGAAAGTAAACAAGTTTTTCTTGGTTACCGGTTTGAGAAGCGAAGATTTTTAATTTAAAAAGAAACTGTAGAAATGGCAGAATTAAATACAGGCGGCGGTGACGGTAAAGGCAAGAAAGTAAGAAGTAAAAAACAAGACGCCGGTGTCGATTTGACAGCGATGGTGGATTTGGCATTCTTATTGATTACTTTCTTTATGTTAACGACTTCGTTGTCTAAACCTCAGTCAATGAATTTGGCGATGCCGGATAAAGATCCAGATAAAAAGGATCCTGTTGAGTTAACTGTTCCTGACGATCGTTCGTTAACGATTTTGATTGGAAAAGATAATAAGATCTTATGGTTCAAAGGTCAGCCTTTGTCTCCTCTTGAAGGACCAACAGTAGCTGGTTTTGGGAAAGATGGTATTCGTAAGGTAATCTTAGATCAGATCGAGAAAGTAAAAGGAATTTATGGTGCTGATCCGAAGAAAGGTCTTATTGTAGTAATCAAGCCGACTAAAGATTCCAACTATAAAAATTTAGTGGATATTTTAGATGAAATGGCTATCACATCGGTACCGACTTACGCTATCGTGGATATTACACCTGATGAACTTAAAATGTTAGACAAAGAGGGAATGAATTAATTCCTTTGAGCTAATTTTAAAAAACGAAATTATGTCAAGATTAAACATATTTAAAAAAGGGTGGATTGATATGGTTTTCGAAGGCCGAAACAAGGCTTACGGAGCATATCAGTTGCGTTCAGAAAACCCTAAGACCACAACAAGAGCTCTGGCTATCGGAATTTTGTTGTTCGGTTCTGCGGTTAGCGCTCCTTTGGTTACAAGATATCTTTCCGATACACTTAGTAGCAAAAAAGAGGAGAAGCTGGACAAGGTGATCGAGACGGCTTTGTTACCACCACCACCAAAAGATGAACCGGTATTACCACCACCACCGCCGGAACCGCCGAAATCGATTAACGATCAGGTGAAATTCCCACCACCAAAGGTTGTGGATAAAAAATTGGTTCGTGATGAAGATCCGCCAACGGTAAAAGACCTGGAAACGGCCGACCCTGGACAAAAGAATATCAAAGGGGATAAAGAAGCCGGGGATATCAATATCGATAAACCATCCGGAGAAGGACCAAAAGGTTCTGATATCGTTGAAGAAAACCCGAACAAAGTATATATGGCCGTAGAAGTGGCGCCGGAATTCCCAGGAGGTATGGCCGGATTCAACAAATACGTTCAGAAAAACTTTAGATCACCGGAGGTAGACGAAGGAGTGAAAGTATTGCGAGTTATTGTTGGTTTCGTAGTAGAAAAAGACGGTAGCTTAACCGATATTAAAGTTCTGAGAGATCCGGGATACGGAATGGGTAAAGAAGCAATTCGTATGTTACAAAACGCTCCTAAGTGGAAACCGGGAGTTCAGAACGGTAGAGCTGTTCGTGTAGCGTATAACTTACCAATTACTATTCAAGTAGGAGAATAATTATTTTCTATGAATATATTTCAAAAATTTAGACAGAAATCGCCTAAACAGCGATTTCTGTTTGTTTTAGGACTTGTCTTCCTGAGTTTATATCTTTTTATGGCTGCAACACTGATCATCTGGAAATCGATGCCGGTTGAGCTACCGTACAGGAATAGGGTTATATTAGCCGTGATACTGATTGTTTATGCCGGGATTCGTTTTGTCCGGTTGTTGCAACAGGATGATAATTAAGTAAATTATAACTTTAATTTAGCAACTTCAATTTCGATACTAGTAAAAAAGGACTAACTTTGTAGCTAAACCTTATTCGAAATTGAGTTGATTTTCTTTATGAAAAAGAATATTTTTAGATTGGGATTGCTTTTCGGGATTAGCTTGCTTGCGATTCAGATGGGATGTAAAAAATCAGAAGCTGCGACCGAGGATGTCGAAGAAACTCCGGTATCTGGTAAAGCAACCGTTCTGGTTGAAGAAACCATTTTCCCCATTATAGATGATGAAGCCATACTTTTTGAAAACGAATACGATCGGGCGAAATTAACACTGGAACAAAAAACGGAAACCGAAATACTACAATCCGTGTATCAGAATAAATCCGAGATTGTCGTTTTACCCCGAACATTGGATTCACTGGAATTGAAAAATTTCAGAAGCAAACAAATTATCCCCCGTATTACCGAAATCGGAACCGATGCCGTGGCTTTTATCGTAAATGCCAAACAGGCCGATTCGACTATTACAACTGAGGAAATTGTGTCGGTGATGTTGGGGAAAAAATCTACAAAAATCAAAAATCTGGTATTCGATAATGCCAATTCCAGTACGGTTCGAACCCTAAAAGACTTTGCCGGAGCAAAAGAATTGCCTGCAAACGGCGTTTTTTCACTAAAATCGAATGGAGAACTGCTCAATTATATTGCAACCCATACCGATGCGGTTGGTGTTGTTGGAGTGAACTGGTTGTTACAAACGCCACGGGAACTACAAAATGCCGTTTTAAATGTTAAAGTTTTAGGGGTAAATAACAATAAACTTAAGAATAATAAGTTCTTTAAACCAACACAAAACAACATTGCAACTGGAGATTACCCGATTACCCGAAAACTTTATATGTTAAATTTTCAGGGAACAACCGGTTTAGGCATGGGGTTTGCCTCTTTTGTTGCAGGACAGAAAGGCCAACGCATTATGCTGAAATCCGGATTGGTACCGGCAATCATGCCAACAAGGGAAATTCAGGTGCGTAATTAAATTTAGAAAACCAAATAATAATAAATAAGACTATAAAAATGAAGAATGTAAAAGTTTTTAGTTTGTTACTGTCTGTGATTGGTACAGCCACTTTTGCACAGGATTTGGAGCAGGCGAAAAAAGCAGTTGATGCAGAG
This sequence comes from Flavobacterium sp., assembly GCF_030146175.1. GTDB lineage: Bacteria > Bacteroidota > Bacteroidia > Flavobacteriales > Flavobacteriaceae > Flavobacterium. The sequence continues at coordinate 14,950 of NZ_JASLCE010000002.1, forward strand.
CAGTATGAAAAAGCGAAAAAGATCTTAAAATCGTTAGTAGCGTCGGATCCAAATAATGGTAGAAACTTTTTCTATCTTGGAGATTTATATCTTAACGAACAAGCGACCGACTCGGCAAAAATCTTCTTTGAAAAAGGTATCGTAGCCAAAGATAAAGGAGCAATCAACTATATCGGACTAGGAGAAATTAACCTGGATAACGGTGATGGTTTTGGGGCGGAAGCCAATTTTGCCAAAGCAACAAAAGATATTAAAAAGAAAGATACCGAAGAATTTTTATTAATCGGTAGAGCCTATACAAAATCGGAAAGACCTGATTATAAAAAAGCAGTCGAAAACCTGAAAAAAGTTTTGGTTGTTGATCCAAAATCGGCACAGGCTTATTTAAGTCTGGGTGATGCGTATTATGGAGAGCGTAACACAAACGAAGCGTATAGCGCGTATCGTAATGCATACGATTATGATAATACCTTGTTGATGGCTAAAATCAAATTGGCGGTTATCACCAAAAATGCAAAAGCATTCCCGGAAGCGGTAAAATCATTCAACGAAATCGTGGCAACCAACCCTAATTACGGTCCGGTTTACAGAGAATTAGCGGAAACGTATTACCACTGGGGTGCAAGCGAAACGTCAAACTATAATGCTTATGTGAAAAAAGCATTGGAGTACTATGAGAAATATATGAGCTTAACCGATTATTCGTTAGAGTCTCGTATGCGTCACGCTGACTTCCTGATTTTGGCAAAAGATTACAAAGCTTTGGAAGCTGAAGCCAAAAAAATGCAACAGTTAGACAAAGTAAACCCTAGAATCTTACGTTATTTAGGATACTCGGCTCACGAAAATGGAAATCACCAGGAAAGTGTGAAAGCTTTAAATGAATATATTTCTAAAGTTGAAGCTAAAAAAATTATCGCAAGAGATTACCTGTATTTAGGTTTGGCTAAAATCGCCTTGTCTAAAGGTGCTGATGGAAAATACGAAAAAGTAATGTTCGACCAAGGGATAGAAGAAATCAACAAAGGAGTTGAAAAAGACCCTGTGATCGCTACAGAATTAAACGAAATCGGATTAAAACTTTTCAAAGAGAAATTCTATAGAGAAGCTGGAAAAATCTTCGAAGTGGCTGTTAAAAACCAAAAATCGAAAAACTTCCTGTATGATAACTTCTATTTAGGATATGCATTATACTTTGATTATGATGAGAAAACATCTCCAAAAGAGGAGTTGGTAAAAGCAGATGCAGCCTTTACAAATGTAATTGCAGCTTCGCCAACCACTCAGGATGCGCACTTATACAAAGCCAAAGTTAACCGTGTGATGGATACGCCGGAATCTAAAAAAGTAATGGTTTCGTCATACGAGCAATATGTTAAAATTGTAAAAGAAAAAGGCGAAACGGAAAAAGCTAAAAACAACCTGATCGAAGCCTATACGTATGTTGGAGCATACTATGCCAACAATGGTGAAAAAGCCAAAGCTATAGAAAATCTTAAGGAATTATTAGTATTGGAACCGGGTAACAAATACGCTACCGATACCTTGAAAAAATTGTAATAACAACCGTTGTTATCTAGCAAAAGCCGATGAATTTTCATCGGCTTTTTATTTTGTGTTTCGGTCAACTGATAAACTTTAGTTAATTCTGAATAAGCTTTTTATGTTTTAGAGCGATAAAAACGCAAAATCCGTATCTTTGCAGACTATTTTAGAAAAAAATGCTGAAAAAAGAAATTCAATTAGCGGTAGAAAAAGGCGAGATGTTGCCTTTAATGGAGGAATTTTACACCATTCAGGGTGAAGGATATCACACCGGAACGGCGGCTTATTTTATCCGAATAGGCGGTTGTGACGTAGGGTGCCACTGGTGCGATGTAAAAGAAAGCTGGAATGCAGAATTGCATCCGCCAACCGAAACGGATCTGATTGTAGCAAATGCCAAAAAATATGCAGAAACCGTTGTGATTACCGGTGGGGAACCGTTAACCTGGAACATGGAGCCGTTAACCGCAAAATTAAAAGCGCAAGATCTTAGAGTTCATATTGAGACTTCGGGAGCCTATTCGCTATCCGGAACCTGGGATTGGATTTGTTTGTCTCCAAAAAAGACAAAATTGCCTCAGGAGGATGTATATGCGCAGGCGCATGAATTAAAGATGATTATTCATAATAAACACGACTTTTTGTTCGCCGAAGAGCAGGCTGCCAAAGTAAACGACAAGGCCATATTATTCCTGCAACCGGAGTGGAGTAAAAAAGAAGAAATGACCCCTTTGATCGTCGATTATGTTATGAATAATCCAAAATGGAGGGTTTCGCTGCAGACGCATAAATATTTGAATATTCCATAAAAAGGATTATATTTATCCTCTATAATTAATTAAAAAACGATGAAAAAAATAGTTTTAACATTTGCCTTGGTACTTGCAGCGCAAATCGGTATGGCACAGACTAATGAGGCCTTCAAAAAAGATGTATTAAAGGTAATTGAAGTAACCGGTTCGGCTAGTCAGATGAAATTGGCTAAAGACCAGATTCTGAAAATGATTCCAAAAGAAAAGCAAACTGCTTTCCTAGTTGAGTTTGATGCATCTTTACCGTCTTTATACGATAAAATCGCTAAAGTATATATGGAAGAGTATTCTCATGACGATATCAAGCAGATCTTGAAATTCTATGAAACACCGGTAGGTAAAAAAATGACTGAAAAAGCAGGTGTAATCGCCGAGAAAAACATGGCTGCTAGTCAGGAGTGGGGAAGTTCACTACAAGGTATGATGATGAAATACATGCAATAATAACGGTATTTTTCATTTCAATATAAAACAAAAAGAGCCCATATTCGGGCTCTTTTTTTATGTTATAGTTTAAGATGTGTCAATCGGGCGAGATAGTCATAATGTTCGCCTTCTTTGACCAGTTCGCATTGCAAGCCATTGGCATGTGCCGCATTTTGTAAGGTGTTGTAATCGATATAAACCCAGTCAAAAGCATCCTCTTGTTGGCCTTTATAGCGCACTTGGAAAACCAGTTCTCCATAATATTCCATGTTCGACGGGATCCATTTGCCTCCGTCTTCATCTTCGTCAAACATATAAATGATATCGGAACTATCGATCAGGATTTGTCCGTTTGGCGTTAAAAGGGACTTTAATTTTTGTAAAAAGCCAGCCACACGATTGAGTTTACCGCATAAACCGGTACCGTTCATCAATAATAAAATAGTGTCGTATTGGATAGTATCCGATAATGTCATCACGTCCTGTACCGTTACGTTTTGTAAACCTCTCAACAAACAAGCTTCCACCGCATTTTCGGATATGTCGATTGCTGTAATATCCAATCCTTTTTCCTGTAAATACAAACTATGACTTCCGGCACCACAACCTACATCCAATATTTTTCCTTTGGCCAATTGTAGTGCTTTTTGTTCAATGCCGGGCATGTCCTCATAACCGCGGAATAAATAAGCCACAGACATACTGTCGGCTTCTGTCAGCGATGTTTCGGTAATAATATCTTCCGGCGCATTGTTTGTCTGGTAATCCAGGATGGCTTTTCCAATAAGGTCTTTCATTATTTAGTTTGTATCTTATAACGGTTATTTGTTTATTTGCCAGGTGAATGATCTCCGATATGGACAATGTTATAAAAAATCTACCTAAGCTTGCCAAAGATAAGCATAACGAAAACAAAAAGTATTTCGATAAGCTGAAAAAGAAGCCGCCCAAGAATCTGGATTATGTGATGCAGGATTTGCATGATGCCGAATTCCGTAAAACGGATTGTCTGAAATGTGCCAATTGCTGTAAAACGACCGGACCTTTGTTTACGTTGGCCGATGTGGAACGGATTGCCAAACACTTTCGATTAAAACCGCAACAGTTTATCGAAAAGTACCTGCGTATTGATGAAGATAACGATTATGTGTTGCAAAGTGTGCCGTGTACGTTTCTGGATCAGGAGAATTATTGTATGATTTATGATGTCCGACCAAAAGCATGTCGGGAGTTTCCGCATACGGATCGAAAAAAATTCCAGCAAATCACCAATCTGACATTAAAAAATGTGGCTATTTGTCCGGCTGCTTATAATATAGTGGAGGAAATGAAAAAAAAGCTACCTTTATAAAATGAACGTCTACCAATCGAAAATAGATTCCGGAGTGATACTGATATTAAGTATGGGACTCCTTATTCCCGGCATGGTTTTTATTTCAAAAGGAGCATGGCCCGGTTTGTTGATAATTTTGCTGGTCGCTATTTTTATAGCTTATCTGATGCGTCAGACCAAATATACCATCACGGATACGACTTTAGTGGTACGATCGGGATTTTTGGTACATATAAAAATTGCGATTTCCGATATTGTTTCGGTATCTAAAACCGATAGTATACTGAGTGCACCGGCAAATTCGATAACCGATCGTATCGAAATTAAATATCAGGGCAAGAAAAGTGTGATCATTTCACCAAAGGAAAGAGATGCTTTTCTAAATCAGTTACTGAAAATTAACCCGAATATCCAGGTTGTACTTTAATTGGAGTAGTATTCATCTTTATTGATCCAACCACTTTTTAAAAGCATTGATTTCGTTTTTGCTAACCAATATCGGAGCACTGTCTTTGATGGTCGTATCGACCACAATTTCCACTTTTTGACTGGAATGACGGATTACTTCTTTAATCGCCGAACGGTGTAAGATATATTTCCGGTTTACTTTAAAGAAAAACTCCGGATTTAATTTGCCGATAACATCTTTGATCGTATCATCATATAAAAAACTAGCTCCGTTTGTTGTAAAGATAAACAGGTGTTTCCCAGAACCCATAAACGAACTGATATCGGAATCGTTGATCGAAATAAAGCGATAACCGTGATTTACCAGAAAGCGTTTTTGATACGGATCGGTACTTTTATCCTCGATAGTTGCCAACGATTGTACTGTTTGGTTGATATCGAAAGCACTTTTTATTTTTTTGTATTTGGAAAGCGCTTCCAGTAATTCTTCCTCTTCAAAAGGTTTAAGGAGATAGTCGATCGTAAAATGTTTAAACACTTTGATTGCATAGGCATCATAAGCGGTAACGAAAATGATCGGGCTGGAAATGGAAATCGTCTCAAAGATGTCAAGACTTTTACCGTCGCCTAAATGGATATCCATAAAGACAAGGTCAACGGTGTTTTCCTTAAAAAAAGCAATGGCCTCTTTTACGGAGGGGAGAATAGTAATGTCTGATATCGAAAGGAGCTCCTGTCGTTCTAAAATGGCTTTCAGATAACCGGAGGCAAGGTGTTCATCCTCAACAATAGCAATCTTCATTTTACTTTTTTATGTAAAAGTAAAAAAAAGTCCCGGTTTATTGCCGGGACCTCTTGAAATTATAAATTCGGATTATTTAACTGTGCGTTTTTCGGATACGGAATAGTATACCTTGGATCGTTTTGAATTAGGGTATAATTCTCTCCATCCAGCTGGTGTACAATCTGTTTTTGGTTTACTCTTCGAAGGTCGAACCATCTGTGACCTTCAACGGTAAATTCCCGTCTTCTTTCTTCATACAGGAAGCTGGTAAAAGCATCTGCTGCCATCGCATTAACCTGTGTTTCTAATGGCGTATAAGCAGCTGGTGTATAACGTTTCTGTGCCAATGTCAGTAGGGTTGCTTTCGCTTGTGACAAATCGCCTGATTTTACAAGTGCTTCCGCTTTGATTAGATAAAGTTCCGCAGTTCTGAAGGTACATTTCTGTTCTTGTTCACCACCTTTAAGGAATCGGAAACGACTGCCTGATGCCTGAAAATATAACGGGAAACGTAAATCACCAGTTTGATTAAAAGCTCCGATCAAATCGGCTGATGCAAATGAGGCATTTTTTAGCGAGTTGATAAAATCATCTTCCAAAGCCATAACCGATTCAACGGTGTTGTATTTGTTCGGAAGCGTGCTGGTTGTATTCAAATCAACCAACTGGTTTTTATAAGTTAGTGCCGTATTGGCCGCATCCAAAGCATTTTGCCATTCGTTACGATACAAACGCACGCGTGCTTCCAAAGCATAGATAGCCGCTTTCGAAAAACGATAGTTTAAACCAGTAGTTTGTGTCGACTGATTTAATAAACCTTTCGCCTGATCAATGTCATATAAAATCTGATTGTAGATATTTGCTACGCTTTCCGGAATAAAATCCTGTTCAAGGTCTACCTGTAATGCCAACGGAACGCCGCGATCGGAACCCGATGTGGCTACATTATACGGTTTGCTAAAAAGGTTTACCAGATCAAAATAGGTAAGGGCTCTTAAAGCATGGGCTTCTCCTAATAGTTGATTTTTTTCATCGGATGCCGGAATTTTAGAACTACCATCGTTGATAACAACATTGGTATAGAAAACAGCATTATACAATTGTCCCCATTGGAAACCTGTCGTAGCCGGATCGGGATTCGCATCTTTCCAGATATAAATATCTTTGATATACGTTAACTGATCGTCAAACTCGTTTAAGCTCAATTCGTCACCACGTAAAGTCGTCAGTGATTTGTGTTGTGGGTATACACCGTAAGCACGAGTCATAACCGCTCTGAAATCCTGAAGTGTTTCCGGAATTACTTTTCCTTCCGGCTTTATATCCAGATAATCATCACAACCCGTCATTCCGATTGCCGCTACAGCCAGAATGATATATTTTGATAGTTTTTTCATGATCTTAATTTTAAAAAGTTACGTTTAACCCTAATGTTACCGATCTAGGGATAGGTTGTGCATAGATGTTACCAAATGTTTCCGGATCGAAATAACCTTTGTAGTCCGAACTGATTACAAACAGGTTTCTTCCTTCTACACTAAAACGTATATTCTGAATATTCATTTTATCCGTAACCGTTTTTGGTAGTGAATACCCCAAACGGATACTGCTGATTCGCATATAACTCATTTCTTCCACCCAGGTATCCAATAACGCGTACGTGTTTACCGGATTACCGCTTGAAAACCATTGGTAAGCCATCCAGGAGTTATCGGTAAACGGATCTCCTTTTCCAACGATTCCCGGTAAATTCGAACCAGTATTGGTTGGTGACCAGGCATTCAGGATATCAGTAGTATAGTTCTGGCCTCTGTCAACCTGTGTTCCGTTGTATGGAGGTGTTTTTACTACCGTTTGTTTTAAGTTAAATGCCGCCGAAACCGTTAAATCAAAGTTTTTAATTTTAAACGTGTTGATTAAACCTCCGGTATATTTTGGATCACGATCACCCACATAGGAAAATAAACTTCTGAATTTATCTGCATTCTCGGTTAAACGGGATTGCGCTAATTCACCTGGTATAATATCGGCATACGGATCGTATAACTGGAAGAACTCTACAGCACTCACCACTTGCCCGTCGCTACCTACAAACTGAGGATAACCATTGGCGTCGATTCCTGCGGTTTTCAAGGCGAATACGGCATTCACCGGGTAACCTTCACCGGATGGTAAGTAACTATTGGCACGTACTTGGATACGGTCGATATTACTTTTGTTGTGCGCTAAATTGAAATTGGTCGTCCATTTGAAATTCTGGTTGTCAATATTTTTTGTGGTTAATGAGATCTCATAACCTTTATTGGTAACCTGAGCCCAGTTCATATTGGTATATTCGAAACCGCTTTCAAGTGGTAAAGCACGTACTCCTAAAAGGTCGGTACTCTTACGTCCATACAGATCGGCGGCTACGCTAATACGGTTTTTCAATACGCCTAAATCGAAACCAACGTTTACGTTTTCGGTTTTTTCCCAACGTAATTTACTGTTTGGCGGACTCGTTACTACAATAGTTTGTTCCGTTTGTCCCGGAAGAATACTCACATTTCCGTAGTTTCCTACTACAAATGGCGAGGTGTTTTTGTCGATATTTCCTTGTAGACCATAAGAACCTCTAAAACGAAGGTTGCTGATCGTCGGAACATTGTCTTTCAGGAAGCTTTCTTCTGAAGCCAACCATGATCCCGAAATAGACCATAATGGTAAATATTTATATTTCGGATCTACACCAAACAAGTCGGAACCATCATAACGTACACTTCCGAAAACAGTATATTTTCTGTCGTAGGTATAGGATGCCGTAGCATAAAACGATGCAAAGGCATTTTCGTTGTGGCTTCTACCATACGTTTTGTATTGCGCTTCATCCGCTGTTGACTGATCCGGGAACAGGATTTGTGATGTTGTTCCGGTTTGGCGGTTGTAACCATAACCTCTTGAATAAATACTCGTATTGTATGTTCTTCGTAATTCGTTACCTACTAAAAGATCCAACTCGTGTTTCTCACCAAGTATCTTATTATAGGTCAATTGGGTTTTGATGTTATACTGGAAAAAATCGGTATCCCAATTCTGGATGATTCCACCATCCGGAAGGAAATAATAAAAGCCTCCGTTTTTATAACGTCTGGTTTTTTCGCGTTCCTTACGGGTGAAATACGTTTCCTTACCCGCATATTTTTCGGTGTCGGAATTGTCCATTTGCAAACCGATTTGAGAAGTTAACTTTAAATCGTTGGTTACCTTGTATTCCAAATCGAAAATCGCTTTTAAGGCTCTGGTTTTTAACTGATAAGAAGTGTTGTTGCGCTCCTCCAAAAAGTTAAACGGTACATAACGATCCGAATAACCCTGAATATCTTTGTCGTAAACATAATTACCCTCGGCATCCAATGGTGACAAATACGGGTTGGCATTTCTTGAATAATTTCCCGGATTGGTAAAAGCATCCGTATCGGAAATATACGAGGTGTTTTTACTCTGCGTTCCGAAAAGACCAACACCTACTTTTAATTTGTCCGATATTTCATAGTTGTTTTTTAATGTAATGTTATAACGTTCGAATCCGGTTCCGATAGTGGCTCCTTTTTCGTCGTAATAGCCTAATGAAAAATAGTAATCCGATTTTTCACCACCACCAGACAAGCTCAATCCATATTGTTGGTTCACAGCTGTACGGTATAATAAATCACCCCAGTTGGTTTGGTTTGCACGTAACGCATTGATCGCCTGCTGTGTTCCAGGTGTCAGTGCCGAAAAACCACCGGTACGATAAGCGCCTAACTCACCACTGGTGTTCAAGATACGTGAAATAGCACCTTTATCATCGCGGTATGTTAATTCCGGACGACTAGCCAGACCTAATTCAAAATCAACTTTTTGGTTGGCATCCATCAGGTTTAACTTTGAAAAATCGGGCTTTTGTGTTACGAATGTATTGGCAGTAAAATTAACAGCCATACGCCCTTTTCTACCTTTTTTGGTTGTAATTACAATTACTCCGTTAGCAGCTCGCGCTCCATATATAGCGGTAGCGGCAGCATCTTTTAAGATAGTAATGTCTTTAATATCATCCGGATTTAAACCGGCAATTGAAAAATTATTTAGTTGATCAATATTCTCTTTGTCATTAAATTTTGGAGCATCATTTCCTTCTAATGGAAGTCCGTCCAATACCCATAGCGGATCCTGAGGACCGGATAGTGAAGCCGTTCCTCTGATTCGGATTTTTGCAGCGCCTCCCGGTGCTCCGTTACCCGGTGCTACAGCCACACCCGCAACCTGACCTATTAAAAGTTGGTCGACGCTGGCTACACCGGCTTGTTGGATATTTTCCATGTCTACTTTTACCAAAGCAGAGGTTAGTTTACGCTTTTCAATTTTTTGATAACCGGTTACAACTACTTCCTGTAATTGATTCAAATCGGACTTCAGATTAACAGTATAGTGGCTTTGTGAAGTCAAATCGATCAGGTAGGATTCATAACCTATAAAACTAACGCGCAGGCTTTTTACATCTTTAGTAATTTCCAGTTTAAAATTACCATCCATGTCAGTTACCGTACCGACACCGGTACTTTCAATAATTCCGCTTTGACCGGTTTTGGTGGCTATCGATTTATTTTCTACATAAATCGAAACGCCAGGCATAGGTAACCTGTCCTGTGCATCGATTACCTTTCCTGTAATCGTCCTGCTCTCTTGAGAATATCCTGCAAGGGAGAGGAGGAGTGTCATTAAAATTAATAGTCTTTTCATTTCTTGATTTGTTAGTTATAGAGGATTGTTTAGTGCTTTTTCAATTCGATTGATTAAATCCGAATAGTGATTTCGGGTTTCCTGATTTCCGGTGTTTTTCTTTAGTTTTAAAAGTTGCAATACCTTGTTCAATTCTCCTTTCTTTTCAGAGGTTACTTCGGTAACTCTTTTTAGTGAGGACTGATTAATGTTTCGAATCATCTGGTCTTCATGAACATGGTTGCAAAGCGTCGGTATGTTCAGCGTTTTGGTAAACATTAATTTTTTCGCATCTGTTTTCTCAAATAATTTATTGGTCGAAACGATCAATACATCTACATAATTTTTTTGTGTCATTCGTTCCAAAATTGACAACGATTTGTTCTGAATTGTACCACTGAATACCTGTTGATGAACACGTTTAAAAAGATCACTAACGGTAAACAATTTGTCTTTTGCGCCATTTCGCTGGTAAAGCTCATTTTCGATCATGCGAAGTAAACGGTCGTCACTAAACAGATCGTATAAAATTCCGTACTGTAATTCTCTTGAAAGGGTATAAGGTGTATATTCAAACGGCCCTAGCGGAGAATCTTTTAACGGATTGGTCTTGTCAAGGATCGGATTAAAAAACAACCATTGCGGAATTGTAATCACATTTCGAAGCAAATAATCGGTTGCTTTGCGTTGCATCGTAGCCGGAACCGGAACATAACTGGATTTGTGATCACCGTGAACGGTTGTATTCAGGTATATCCCTCCAATGTTGTTTAAAACATGACGGTTGTATAATTGCCATTGACCGATCGTTCCGATATACAGTTTACCCGTTTCATAATAGGAAGCATCTTTTTCATAGGTCCACGTTAAAATGTTGTCTACAACGCGTTTCAGGTTTTTCAATCCATACTCGCTCGCTTTAACAGCATCGTTTCCTAAATCTTCCGACTGTGATCGCGGATCGATGATCGCACCGCCATCCTGTTGTTCTCCATAGAAATACATCGGATCGTTCTGATGTTTACTGATCAAAGTACTTAGCTTTGTCTTTTCATCCGATTCATTCGGATACCAACGATACCCCCATTCGATTGCATATTTGTCGTATTCTCCAATTTTCGGAGTGATCGCCGTTACGCCGTCTTCCGGTTGTGCCACGTAGTTGTAACGGGCATAATCCATGATCGACGGAGCGGTTCCTCCCATTTTTTCAGTAAAGACTTTCGAACGCAATGAATCCACTTCAAAGGCAAACGAAGCACCCATGTTATGTTTTAAACCAAACGTGTGTCCCACTTCGTGCGAGGATACAAAACGAATCGCTTCTCCCATATGAGAATCGCTGAATTTGTTTCCTCGGGCTTTCGGATCGATTGGACCCGTCTGAATTCGCATCCAGCTGTGCAATGAGGTCATTACATTGTGCCACCAGATAATGTCGGCTTCGATGATCTCACCACTTCTCGGATCCACAACCGATGGTCCCATGGCATTTGCTTTTGGGGATGCCGCATACGTGATAACGGAATAACGAACGTCATCAATGTCAAAATCCGTATCGCTTTCCGTTGGTTCTTTGGCGATTACGGCATTTTTAAATCCGGCTCTCTCAAAAGCGGCCTGCCAGTCGTGGACACCGTCTATAATATATTGACGCCACTGTTTTGGAGTGGACGGATCGATATAGTATACAATCGGTTTTTTAGGTTCTACTAACTCACCTTTTAAATAACGCGCTTCATCTTCTTTTTTCGGCTCCAATCTCCATCGCGTAATTAATTCTTTCTCAACCATCGCATGCTGGTTGTCATTAAAATACCAGTGTTTTTCGGTAAAGTACCCGATTCGCTTATCCAAAAAACGGGGCTTCATCGGGACTTTATCCAACAAAACAATATTGCTAGTTACCCCTAAAGTTACGGATAAAGCTGGTCCGCCTTCACTTACAGAGGTTGTTAATTGCGATTTTACAACAATATTACCGGGAAAGGTTTTAACCGTTTCGATATACGACAGATCCGATTTTACCGATCCGCCAAATCCGATGTTACTCAATACATCGTTAAAACTTTTTTGTTTTCCGTCGAATACTTTGTTTACTTTGATCACTACCGAGGTCGAATCACTGTTTTTGGTTTCGATATCAAAAACTTCAATGATCGATTCGGAAAAGTTATCCTTTACCGATGCTGTAATGGCATCAGTTTCCGGAGAGGAAACTTTTGGAAGTGACGATTTTACCCATACCTTTTTGGCAACGGGATCTTTATAGAATGAAATTACTTTGTTTTCGTAATTCATTCCTTTGTTTAATCCGGCTTCATTGACCTGCATCGGAACCTGTGACAATTTATTTACAACGAGGAATTCCCGTCCCATTAAAGTGTCGGGGATTTCAAAATAAATGTCGGTTTTAACCTGAATGACATTAAAAAGTCCTTTTTTAAGAGAACCTTTTTTAATCAATTCGGCATAACCTTTGGTTTTTGCAATGGTGTCTTTAGTAGTTTCTGTTTTTGTTTCTTTTTGTTTCTTTTTCTGGGAAAATGCAGTAACATTACTCAATAAAAACAACAATACCAATACATACTTTGTACTTGATATGAGTGTCTTTTTTTTCATTTATGTTAAGTTTTGGTTAAATAATTGTCTCGAAATTTAGAAGTTCCTGAGACGATATAAAAGCAAAACGGAGTGAGTGGCTCTAATTTGGGAGTGAATGACTTTTTTCTAGTCAATTAAAGGTAGGATACAGATGAATTCTCCATTTTCTTCAAAGGTTTTGAAGTCTTTTTTAGAATAGTAATTATATATACTTTGTAAGTATTTTAAGCCAAAATTATTACTTTGTTCGGTACTGGTCTTTTTTTGTAAATTATTGATAATAAATACAGCGTCTTTTTTAACAATAATGCGGGATTTTAAAGGCGATTCTATGGTGGCCAAATTGTGCTTAATCACATTTTCAATGCAGATTTGTAACGATAAATACGGAATGTTTTTGATCAGACCCGAATCGTCATCAATTTCAATCGAAAATTGTAGCTCCTGATTAAAACGGGTCATCTGTAAAAAGATGTATTGTTCGATAAAAGAAAGTTCATCGCTCAACGGGACAATATTTTCCTGTGGCGGGTCAATCAGATAACGGTATATTTTCGATAGGTTTAAAGTGAATTTTTTAGCCTTTGGCGCGTCAACGTCAATTAGCATATATAAGGAGTTGAGCGTGTTGAAAAGAAAATGCGGATTGATTTGCTCCTTGAGTTGTTGTAACTGGATCAATGCATTTTCTTTATGAACCTTTTCGTTTTCCAGTAAAAGATTGTTTTTGTCGGAAACCAAGGCTTCTTTTTCCAGATATTCTTTTCGGTTGGCACGATTAAAAAGATAAAAAATAAAAACCAGAATAAACGTGGTGATCAAATATATAGCCGAGGCATGTTGTTTTACTTTATTCACATTTTCATCGGCGATCATTTTCGGAAAGTTGATACATACATACCAGTTGATACCTTCCAGCTTTAATGGTTTTACAAACCGAATTACATCCAGTTGCAGGTATTCCGACAAAGCTACGGTTTCATTAAATCCGGATTTGTTCGTAATAAGTGTATCGGAAGGATTCAGACTGGTAAAATCAAAAATGTTTTTACCGTTTTTCTCCGCTTCCGGGTGAAAAATACAGGTTCCGTTTTGGTCGAAAACAAACGCATAGTTTGGCGCATTTCCGTCGATTAATGCAAAATAGTCGTGTAGTTTTTTTAAATCAATATCATAACCATAACGAATGGTCGTGGCGTCGTCTTTTTTAATTTTAAAATAGTTGCGCCATATCAAGGTATCGCCCTGTTTTAATAGTATACTGGAGTTTTCGTCTTTATCGGAAGGGTCAACCAAAAGATTCAGGTGTTTTTGGAAAGAACCTTTTTCGGTGTCGTTGGTGTAAATCGTACCGTTGTTAATCTGAAACCAATTGCACAATATAACCGGGTTGCTCAGCTGAATCGCATTGAGTACCGTAAGGTTGTTAATTATATTTTGATCATTACTTATTTTAAGGACTTCCTGTACGTTTTTCTTTTGTTCCAGCAAGCGACCGAATTCCTGTTGAAGGACTTCGTATTTTTTTAGGAAACTACGCTGGGCAATTTCCTCATTGGATTTTTCGGTGATTTGAGTAATCAGATTGCTTAAAATAAAAACAGCCACTGTCGTAATTACGATCACAATAAGCGATGTAATTAAGAAAGTACGTCGGGAAATGGTATTTTTAATCGGGAATTTCAAGCAACTGAAAAATTAGTCTTCATATATAAGGTAGGCGGTGCGCATTTTTTTAAAGGAATTCAGACCTTTTTCCCAGGACTTCCGAATGGCTGTTTCGGCCAATCCGGATTCGATTTGCTGTTGTAATTTCTGCGTTCCGGCTAGTTTGGAAAAGAAGCTGTTAAAGAATACTTTTTTATCGGAAGTCTCGCCATAGGCTTTGATCAGCCATTTTAGTTGGAGATTGGTCACTTTTGGAACGCCCGACAGGTCTTCACCGTAGCACACTTTGCCATTGTGAACCGGATCTTTGGCGCCTACATTGGGTCCAGGTGTAAAACTAAAATCGGATTTCGGTAGAAATGGAGAACCGTAAATCTGAAATTGTTTATCAGTGCCACGTCCCATACTCACATTGGTGCCTTCAAACAAACAAAGGCTTGCATATAGGTTGATGGATTGATCATTAGGAAGGTTGGGCGAAGGCTTTACCGGTAAACTATACGGCATAGTCCGTTTATAGTTCGTACAGGCGATAACTTCCAACGGACATTGCACTCCGTTTTTTAGCCATTTTTCGCCATTGATCATTCGTGCATATTCCCCAATAGTCATCCCGTGTAAAACCGGAATCGGATGCATGCCCACAAAGCTGGTAAATTCTTTTTCCAATATCGGACCATCAATAATACTACCGTTCGGGTTCGGTCGATCCAGGACAATTAAAGGAATGTTTTCTTCGGCACAGGCTTCCATCACATAATGTAAGGAGGAGATATAGGTGTAAAATCGAGCCCCTACATCTTGCAGGTCAAAAACCATGACGTCAATTTGCTTTAATTGTTCCGGTTTTGGCTTTTTATTGTTACCATATAAGGAGATGATCGGCAAACCGGTTTGTGTGTCTTTTCCGTCTTTGATCAATTCTCCTGCATCGGCGGTTCCGCGGAAACCGTGTTCCGGCGCAAATATTTTTACAACATCCAATTTGTTTTTCAGTAGAAAGTCAACCAGATGAAGGGACTTACTTAACTTTTGTTTGTCGCCGTCGTAGTTGACAATACTGGTCGGATTGGTTACAATGCCAATTTTCTTGCCGTTAAGAAGCGACTGATATTTCTCAAAATTATCGGCTCCGGTAAGAATCGGTTCCTTTGGTC
Source organism: Flavobacterium sp. (assembly GCF_030146175.1). Taxonomy (GTDB): domain Bacteria; phylum Bacteroidota; class Bacteroidia; order Flavobacteriales; family Flavobacteriaceae; genus Flavobacterium. The sequence continues at coordinate 30,424 of NZ_JASLCE010000002.1, forward strand.
GATTGGCAGTTGTAGCCTCGTTTGTCGGATTGGTTTTCGGGTCTTTGTGCTTAATCGCAGAATTTCCGCAGGATACTATCGCTAAAACCAAGAATAAAACTGTATTTTTGAAAACGGAATTTGATACCATAAGTTTTGAGATTAGAATATTTTATAGCAAAACGCCTAATTACTACTAAAAACTATAAAAGTAGTATATCTGCACCAATAATAAAAATTGCAATTGCGGCTATTGCCATCGGAATCATTATGATGATTGTTTCCGTGGCGACCGGCGTTGGATTGCAGCAAAAAATACGCCAGAAAATCGCAGCTTTTAACGGGCATGTGATTATAACCAACTACGATGACAATCAGTCGGAGGTTAGCGTGGAACCTATTTCGATTCATCAGCCGTTTTATCCGAAGTTTAAAAATATCGACGGAATCAGTCATGTACAGGCTACGGCATCCAAAGCGGGTATTATCCGCACGGAGACTGCTTTCGAAGGAATTGTGTTTAAAGGTGTCGGTAAAGATTTTCGATGGAATGACCTTAAGGAGTATATCATTGCGGGACGGATTCCGAATTTAAAAGCAGCACTTAATAATGAGGTGATCATTTCAAAATACCTGGCGGATCGTTTGCAATTAAAGTTGGGTGATAAGTTCAATACCTTTTTTATGAAAGAGGAAGGTAATAAACTACCCAACCTGCGCCGTTTCGAAATTGTCGGGATTTACAACTCCGGATTTCAGGAATTTGATGCGTCCTATATATTAGGTGATATCCGACATGTTCAGCGTATCAATAAATGGAGTAAAGATGAAGTGGGCGAGTTTGAAGTTTTTATTGATGATTTTTCGAAGATAAAAGAAAAGGGTGAGGCGATTTATGCCGAAATTCCGCCTACCTATAATAGTATAACGATTCAGGAGAAATACTATAATATATTTGAATGGTTGAAATTGTTCGACTTTAATATAGTAGTGATACTAATTGTGATGGTGGTTGTAGCGACAATTAATATGGTGGTAGCTTTATTGGTGCTTATTTTGGAGCGTACACAAATGATCGGAATTCTAAAATCGATTGGCGCCGATAACTGGATGATTCGAAAAATATTTTTATACAATGCACTATACCTTATTATAAGAGGACTGCTTTGGGGGAATGGAATCGGAATTGGATTGTTGTTGGTTCAGAAATATTTTGGCATTGTAAAACTAAACCCGGAGAATTATTATGTTACCGAAGCGCCGGTAGTAATAGAGGTACTTCCGATTTTGCTATTAAACCTAGGGACGATAGTCGTTTGTTTACTTGTTTTGCTGATACCGTCCTATATTATTACCAAGATTTCGCCGGTTAAAGCGATTCGTTTCGATTAAAAAAGGAAATAATAGAATATATCTTATACGCCCGATAGGTTTTGAAAAGCTATCGGGCGTTGTTTTTTCGGAAAACGCACCTATATATAAGTAGTGCTTTTGCTAATTTGTGATGACCTGACAGGTTTTTGCAACCTGTCAGGTCTTGCTTTTGCGTAATAAAAAAGGCAAAAACCCCAGTAAAACCCCAGTAAAACCGCGTAATCACGCCAAAGGCGCCAAATAAAGCTAAAAAAACTGGTATTGTTAAGTCTTTGTAATGAGAGTATTAAGAAAAAGATTTAAAAAAAGGTTGTAGAAAGTTTGTGAAACCGGAAAAAGGTTCTAGTTTTGCAGCCGCAATAAGGGAGTTCATTGAGAGTAAAGTACAGCAGATTGGGATTGACTAAGGTTAGAAAAAAAGTCAAAAAAGATTTGCGAGAAATAAAAAAGTGATTTACCTTTGCCACCCGCAAAACAGGG
>NZ_JASLCE010000160.1 GCF_030146175.1 Flavobacterium sp.
ATCTCCATTCTCGGTATAGGTCACTGTGAACCAGTAATCCGTCGATGGTAGCTGTTGACCGTTCATCGTTCCGTCCCATCCGGTTGATCGCGATGGTTTGATCTGTTTCAATAGTTTTCCGTATCGGTCAAATATATAAATTTTTGCGTTTGCATCGTTTTCTAAATCACCAATATTCCAGAAATCGTGATATCCGTCCCCATTTGGCGTAAAGTAATGCGGATAATTGATTGCCGTTACAGGGATGGTTACCGTAGCACAACCTTTGTTATCGTATACCGTTACCGTGTGCGATCCAGAACTTACATTGGTAAATACCGGGCTTGTCTGGATGTCACCTTCGTCTAATTGGTATACGTACTCTCCGATTCCAATCGCTTCTACTGTGATGGATTGGTTATCCGTGAACGCATTCGATACATAAGCCGTAACTTCTGCCGGTTCCGATTGTGTGATCACTACTGATGCCGGTAATGAAGGACATCCTGTTGCAATGCTGGTTGCAATTACCGAGAACGTTCCCGGGTGGTTTACTTCATACGTAGCTCCTGTTGCACCTGTAATCGGTTGTGGTACTCCCGCTGCATCATTCTCATACCATTGGAACGTGTGCGTTGTAGCATCCAATCCACTGTTGATGATATGCGTACTTAATACCGTTCCTGTCTCCTGATCAATACATACAAATCCTGCATTTGGTGTCGGTTCCGGTAAACGGTGTACCGTGATGTTGAATCGTATTTCTGCAGGACATCCGTAAGTGCTGTAGGTGTTTTTAACTACTGCAATGATTTCGTGTGTCAGGTAATCCGTGATTGTATACGTTGCTGGTGTTGCAATCGGTGTTCCGTTGGCTAAGTCAGCATCCGAAGCATAGTAGCTTACGCTAAAGTTCGGATCCGCTGCCTGTACAGGACCTAAGATCGTAGCATCCAAATCATTTAAGTTAAACGTTTCCGTTCCATCGTTTAGGTCGTCACATCTGTCGATATCCGCTACATCAGTAGCTTCCGATCCACGCTCTACAAATAATTGGAAGCTCGTGGTGTTGTAACATCCTGTTGTAGTGTTTACCACACGTACATAGATGGTTTCGCCGTTTACAGTACTTGGGTGACTGGTTGCCAATGGAGCATTTCCACTATCAGCATCCGCCTGGTTAGCATGGTAGCTTACCGTGTAACCTGCAGGACCTTGTCCGGCTAATGCCTCAGGTGTTTTAGTACTTAAATCAAATACACCACTTCCTGTGAATGGAATCTGACACATATGATAATCGGTTACCGGACCAGCAGCTGGTCGTGGGTTTACGATTAATGGTTGCTCTACTACTAATGAACAACGGTCACGGTTGTTGGCCGGTGCTGTTGTTACACGTACCCATACGCTGGTTAAGGCGTTTCCGTTGGCATCCATATTTTGCCAGTTGGTTGGTGTAGCAATCGCATTGGTTCCTGCTAAAGCATCCGCCTGAGTTGGGTGGTATGTTAATACGTAGTTTGGTTCATTGTTTCGGATGTAGTTCGCGTTTTGCGTTACATCAAAGAACGTGATTCCATCTCCTGGATAATCATCATCACACTCTACAAGTGGTGCCGGGTCGAATTTCGGTTCCGGTAGTGGTGTAACACGGATCGTTAGGGTTACATAGCTGCTACATCCTGCACCGCTTACTACTTCTACTAATAGTGTCTGTACCGTTGCCGTGTTGTGGAACGCGGTTGGATCTGCGATCAACGTAGCCGGGTTCGGTGGTAAGGCCGTGCTGCTGTAATAGTTAAAGGTATATCCTGTTGCTCCTCCTGTAATTTGTGCTTCACGGATCGTTAAGTCAAAGATTTGACGTTGATCATTTGGTAAAGCATCATCACAAAGGGTGATTTCGTCCGGCTGTGTTAATTGTAGCGGACTGTTTACAATCAGTTTAAAACTTCCGATGGTGTAACATCCTGTTGCTTTATGCGTTACACGTACCCAGATCGTTTGGCCGTTGGTTCCGATAAAGTTTCCATTGGATACGATAAATGGTGTACCATTCTGCGCATTGGTTTCTGAGATATAGTAGTTCACTACATAATCCGATGCTGGTCCGGTTTGAGCTGCAAGGATTGTGGCCGTGTGTACTGTTAAATCAAATGTGGTTTGGTTATCATGCGGATTCGAATCCGTATCACACTCATCAAGGTCTAATAGTGTTGGCATAATTGGTGCCGGTTGCACTAGTAAGTTGAACGAGTATACGCTCTTACATCCCGTTACCGTATTGGTTGCCAATACCCATAGGGTTTGTGTCCAAGGGTTGATGTTTTGGTATGGTTGAACGGTGATTGGGAATAATCCGTTTTCTGCATTTTGTTGTGTTTCGTGGAAGCTTAATACTACGTTAGCTTCACCACTTAACATACCCGGAATTAAGGTTGTTAAGTCAAAATCTCCGATTCCGTCGTTGTTAGTTCCGTCACATGTAGTTACCGGTGTTGTTGGCATTACCAATACTGGTAGTGGCTCCACTCGTAAGTCCATTGCAGTTACCACATAACATCTCGTTGTACTGTTGGTCACACGTACAAAGATGGTTTGTACTGTAGCTACTTCGTTGGTGTATAACGTTGGTAATTCGGTTCCGGCTGTTCCGGCTTCTGCTAAAACTTGTGTCTTATAGAATTTAACTTCCAATCCGGTTGTGGTTCCGATGATTTCCGGAATCTTAGTCGATAAATCGAATTGTTCGTATAACGCCTGTCCGGTGTAATCACACAAGGTGTATGCCGGTACCGGGTTTGGTACGGTTGGTAGTGGATTTACGATTAGATCGAAAGATCCTACTGCGATACAGCCTGATGCGTTTTTCAACTGGTACCAGATCGTTTGCGGGTTCGAAGCATTCGTATAGGCTGCCGCTCCTGTAATAGGGCTGGTTCCTGCTAATGCATCCGCTTCGGTGGTATAGTACGTTACGTTTACTCCTGCCTGACCATTGATCGCTTCTGCGTCTTTGGTGGTAAGGTTGAAGATTTCAAATCCGTCACCAGGGGTACTGGTTTCACATAATTCGTAATCGGTGATATCCCCTACTACAATACGTGGTCTTTCATTAACAATTAAAGTTAAAGTACTGAAAGAAGCACATGCGTTTACTCCGGTGTTTACCACACGGATGTAAATAATTTGTGTATGCGGGTTGATGTTCGTGTATAACGGCATCGCAATCGGATAGTTACCTAATTGAGCATCTTCCGGTGTTTCGTGGAAGGTTACCGTTAAGTTAGGATCACCTCCGGTGATTTCTGCAATTTTAACGCTTAAGTCAAATGTTTCAATTCCGTCATCGTAGTTGGAGTTACAAACTTCTAGTGGAGTCGGGTTGAAAATAGTTGGTGCTACTACTGTAGTTACCGTATGGCTCGCTGTTTGTGGTTGACTACAGTTTGGTGTACCGTTGCTTTGTACGCTTACCAAAGTATACGTAACCGGTCCGGTCAATGCTGCTGTTGCAACTGTAGCGGTTCCGGCACTGTTTAAGGTAATTGTAAATAAAGTCGGATCGGTTCCAATAGTATAGGTTACCGTAGCATTTGGTGTTCCGTTGAATACGATGTTCGCAGTACTTCCCGAACATACCGAAGCAGGTCCGGTTACTGTCGCTACCGGTAGATCTTTAACGCCGATCGTTACCGATGTACTGATGTTTCGGGTACATACCAAAGGTCCTGCTGTACTTACACTAACCAGACTATATGTAGCCGGTGCGGTTAATACAGGAGTCGTAATTGTTGCCTGACCCGCTGCATCAAGGTTGATAGTCGTCTGAGTCGTTCCGTCACTATATGTAACAGTTCCGTTGGCTGGTCCTGTAAACGTTACTACAGCCGTGTCACCTGAACAAATTAATGCCGGTGCACTGATTGTCGCTGTTGGTAATGGATTTACCGTAATTGTTGCACTACCGGTTAAGGT
>NZ_JASLCE010000064.1 GCF_030146175.1 Flavobacterium sp.
ATCTTCTACACCTGACAGGTTTACAAAACCTGTCAGGTGTTCCTGTTCCAAACAAAACATAAAAAAAACGGACAAGCTCCGGTTTTTATATTTTATAACATCAGGGAAATTTCTAATTCCATACTTTTTATGTTTTTGACTTCTATATTATTGATAATATAATAACTGAACTACTGAATAATGTTGTAAAAATATGTTTTTTGTCATGTTTTTAGTTTTTTTATCACATTAAATTTGTGCTACTCAAAAATAAAAGCCTTCGAAAAAGAGTCGAAGGATTATAAGCCTCAATAATTTAAATCTTAAGTAGTATGAAAAACACAAGAAAAGAACACGATTTTTTGGGAGAATTGGATATCCCAAATGAAATGTATTATGGAATTCAGACTTTCCGTGCGAAAAAAAATTTTAATATTACGGGTATTACCCTTAAGAATGAGAATGGATTGATCAAATCATTAGGGCAGGTAAAAAAAGCAGCTGCTTTAGCCAATAGAGATTGTGGCGTTTTGGACCCGAAAATAGCGGATGCCATTTGTTTTGCCTGTGATCAGGTTATTAGCGGTAAATTTGACGATCAGTTTGTTAGTGATCTGATTCAGGGTGGTGCCGGTACTTCCGTCAATATGAATGCTAATGAAGTCATTGCGAATATTGCCCTGGAATGTTTGGGACACGAAAAAGGTGCTTATCAATATGTACATCCAAACAATCATGTGAATTGTTCACAATCTACAAATGATGCCTATCCGACGGCTGTTCGTCTGGCACTTTATTACAAATTAAACAGATTCTGTACGATATTGAAACGTCTTGAAGATGCATTTGCTCTAAAAGGCAAGGAATTCGAAGCGGTGCTAAAAATGGGACGAACACAACTACAGGATGCCGTTCCGATGACTTTAGGTCAGGAGTTTCATGCTTTTGCAACAACGATTGGTGAAGATATTCAACGATTACGCGAAGTGCAAAGTCTTCTTTTGGAGGTAAATATGGGCGCAACGGCTATCGGTACAAAAGTTAACGCTCCGGAAGATTATCCGGAATTATGTGTTCGATATCTGGCCAAAGAAACCCGCCTTCCACTAATATTATCACCCGATTTAATCGAAGCTACAAGCGATACCGGTGCTTTTGTATTGGCTATGGGAACCCTAAAAAGAACCGCAGTTAAGGTGTCAAAAATTTGTAATGACTTGCGATTGTTGAGTTCCGGCCCACGTACCGGATTAAACGAAATAAATCTGCCTCCTTGTCAACCGGGATCTTCCATTATGCCGGGTAAAGTGAATCCGGTTATCCCGGAAGTGGTCAATCAAACTTGTTTTTATGTTATCGGACAGGATGTAACCGTTACTATGGCTGCCGAAGCCGGTCAGTTGCAACTCAATGTAATGGAACCGGTTATCGGTTTTGCACTATTCACTTCTTTGGAGTACCTTGGTAATAGTATTAATACTTTGGTTGATAAATGTGTGACCGGTATTACGGCTAATAAAGAACATTGTGCTAACTTAGTGATGAATAGTATCGGTATTGTGACACAGTTAAATCCTATTTTAGGATATGAAACCTGTGCCAGTATTGCAGGTGAAGCACTTTTATCAGGTAAAAATATCCATGAAATCGTAGTGCTCGAAAGAAAACTGATCTCTCAGGAGAAATGGAATGAGATTTATGCAATGGACAATTTAATACATCCGAAATTGATAATATCTTAATTAAACGTATATAATATGAAAAAAATAGTAAGTGTCTTATTTGCCGTATTGATTGTTTTTCAAGTACAGGCACAATCTAAAAATACAAAGACTAAAGATGCGAATTTACCACGTGTCATTATTCTGGCGACAGGCGGTACCATTGCCGGTGCAGGTGAATCTTCTTCAAAAGCGGCCTATACGCCCGGACAGATTCCGGTGGATAATTTGCTTAATGCAGTTCCGCAGATTCACGATTTGGCACGTATCAAAGGCGAGCAAATTGCTCAAATTGGAAGCCAGGATATGAATGTGGATACCTGGTTAAAATTAAGCAACCGTATTAATGCCATCTTCGATAATAACGAAGCCGATGGTGTGGTGGTAACACATGGTACGGATACGCAGGAAGAAACAGCCTATTTCTTATCGCTAACGATTAAATCCGATAAACCGGTGGTTTTGGTAGGAGCGATGCGTCCGGCTACGGCTATGAGTCAGGATGGTAACCGGAATTTATTTGATGCCGTGACAGTTGCTGCAGCACCAAGTAGTCAGAGAATTGGAGTAGTGACAGCGATGAATGAAGAGATTTATGCCGCTCGCGATGTCACAAAAACCGTAACTACAAATACCGCTACTTTTAAATCCCGAAATTTTGGCCCGATCGGACTGATTTATGATGGAAAAGTGAGTTATTACTATAAATCACTTCGTTCGCCGGCTCAGAAATTCAATATCAAAGGACTGAAAAAATTACCACAGGTAGAAATTATCTACGGATATGCTGATGCCAGTCCAAGAGCCATAACCGCTTCTGTTGAAGAAGGAGTCAAAGGTATTGTATATGCCGGAATGGGAAATGGTAATTTTAATGCCCCTGTTGGTAAAGCACTTGCCGATGCTTCAAAAAAAGGAGTTGTCGTTTGTCGTGCTGCCCGTGCGGGTGCCGGACGAGTAACGCTATTTAATGAAGTCGATGACAAAGCATTGGGTTTTGTAGTAGCCGATGATCTGAATCCGCAAAAAGCACGTGTCTTATTGATGTTGGCGCTAACGCAGACAAATGATCAGCAGACCATTCAGGATCTCTTTTTCAAATATTAATCAAGTTCTTTTACTGTATAGGATAAAAGGGAAGGCAGTCTTGTTTTCTCCTTTATCTCCTGTAAAACTTTTATAAACGTAAATAGTATGCCTATGTTATTGATACAGTTTATAATTTTAATAGCAATGATCCTGATCGGTTCCCAGATGAAAGGGATTGGTCTTGGTGTTATGGGAATGGTCGGATTGATGATTTTTGTCTTTCTGTTTCAAATGCGCCCAAGTGATCCTCCAATCGATGTGATGCTTGTCATCATGGCGATCGTTTCAACAGCTGCAACATTACAAGCTTGCGGCGGACTGGATTATTTAGTTCAGCTGGCCGAAAAAGTCATTCGCAGCAATCCTTCCAATATTGTTTTTATCGCGCCTTTTACGGTATATTTCTTTTGCCTTTTTGCGGGCACGGCACATTTACTATATTCCTTATTACCGATTATTTCGGAAGTAGCCGCAAAAAAAAGAATCCGACCGGAACGCCCGTTAAGTGTCTCGGTAATTGCGTCGCACCTTGCGATAACCGGAAGTCCGATGAGTGCCGCAACAGCTGCCTTTGCCGGAGCGGGAATATTAGCCTATCCCGGAGCATTAATCGATATCATGAAAATTTGTATCCCGGCTTGTCTTATCGGAATCTTATTTTCCTGTTTCGCCGTACTCAAAAAAGGGAAAGAGCTGGAAGAGGACCCTATTTTTATTGAAAAAATGAAGGATCCGGAGTTTGCAAAAAGTTTGGATTCCGAACCGGGAAATAAACCCAAACAGCTTAAAAAAGGAGCCAAAACGTCGGTGGTTATTTTTGCGATAGCCGTATTGTTAATCGTTTTGGCGGGTGCCTGTCCGCAGTTGTTACCGCAATTCGGAGCGGGAGAAGCGTCTCTGGTTTTAAGTGCCAATGGTGAATTGAAAATGGTGGCGGTGATCAGTATTGTCACGTTAACCGCTTCGGCATTAATGATGCTGCTAACCAAAACCAGTGCTGTCGATGTAACCAAAGTCAGTTTGTTTAGTGCTATGGCTACCGCAGTGGTTTCCGTTTTTGGAGTCGTTTGGATGAGTGCAACCTTTATGGGACACAATCAGGTCGCCATTAAAGGATTTATGGAAGAAATCGTTACCGCACATCCCTGGACATTTGCCATTGCCGTATTTGCACTAGGAGCCTTGATGTTTAGTCAGGCGGCTACAACCAAAACCATAATGCCATTAGGGATGGCATTGGGGGTACCGCATCATGCGCTGATCGCTATTTTCCCGGCTGTAAATGCTGATTTCGTCTTGCCGGGTTATCCGACACTATTGGCCGCTATCAACTTTGATAGGACCGGTAGTACTAAAATCGGAAAATTTGTGGTCAACCACAGTTTTATGGTACCGGGGCTCGTCGCCGTGATCGTTGCTATCGCAGCGGGGTTCCTGATAGGTGCCTTTTTATAGATAAAGTTTAGTTATGTTTTAATATACATGCCATGAAAAAATATGTTCTTTTAATACTGTTTCTCTTTGTTCAGGCCGGAATGTCGGGACAAGACCATCAACTGAGTAAGGACACCCTTTCCAAACCCATTATTCCTAAGGAACGATTGGATTTACTCAAAAATGTGGATATCATTTTTAATATGCAATTTGCTAATGATAACTTTTTTCGGGACGGAAAGTTCCAGGAATCGGCATTTAGCAATAATCAAATGCGTCTTGAAATTAAAGGAAAAATACACGATAAAGTGTATTTCCGGTTTCGGGATCGCTATACCAAAACCACCGATCCGGGTTCCCGCGATAACGTAAGCCGGTCGACCGATATGGCGTTTATCGGGATTGAATTGTCTCCCAAAACACGCCTGAATCTGGGTAAAATGAGTGCCGATTGGGGCGGATATGAATTCGACCTGAATCCGATCGACATACTCGAATACAACGATATCCTCGAATATGCGGATAACTTCCTAACCGGTGCCGGAATTACCTATCAGGCATTCCAAAACCATTCTTTTGGCCTACAGGTACTAAATTCAAGGGTTTCCGATTTTGAAGATGTTTATCAGGATCGAATTCCGGTTAATCTGGAAAAAGCAAAAGTACCAATGGCTTTTATCTCCAATTGGAGAGGGCGCTTTTTCGGTGGTAAATTCGAAACGATTTATAGCTATAGCTATTTTAAGGAAACAACCCAAAAGGGAATGAATTTCTATTCCTTAGGGCATAAATACCAGGATAAAAAGCTAACGTTGCTATATGATTTTAAATATAGTAACGAAGGAATCGATCGTAAAGGGATTATCACCAATATGATCCCGGGCGAAGAAGTGAATATCCAGGAAAATGTTTCGTATCTGGAAAACTGGCTTCGTGCAGAATACCTGATTGTACCGAAAGTTAACCTGTCGCTGACGTTAATGCACAGTAATGCGTATGCCAAAAATATGGTTGCTGCCGATAGCGGTTACAGTCATATCCGATCCAGTTATGGATTTATCCCCTCGGTTCAGTATATACCTTTTAAAGACCTTAATTTACGATTCTTCGTATCCTACGTCGGACGTTATTATAACTATTCTACATATGCACAGGAACAGTTGGGTCAAACCGATTACAATACAGGACGTTTTAGTATCGGATTCATTGCGCCGTTATTAATTTTTTAATTGTTTTGTTTACTAAAAATCCCCTTCACATCTGAAGGGGATTTTTTTGATTAACCGTGTATGGTTTCCTGTTTTCCGTAGTTGGTAATGATCGAGGTTTCATAATCGATCCATTCCTGCCAACGTTTGTCGACATCGGTCTTTTCGGTATATTTTCGGGCAAATCCTAAAAAAGTAGTATAGTGTCCGGCTTCACTGATCATTAAATCCCTGTAAAAAGTAGCCAGTTTTTCGTCCTGTATATTCTGTGATAAAACTTTAAAACGCTCACAGCTTCGGGCTTCAATCATGGCCGAAAATAACAAACGATCGACCAATGCCTGATTTCGGCTACCGCCTTTAATCATAAATTTGGCCAGTTCGTTTACATAATCATCTTTTCGTTCCCGTCCCAATTCCAGTCCACGTTCTTTGATGATCTCGTGAACCATTTCGAAATGTTCCAGTTCTTCACGGGCAATTTTGATCATTTCGGTTACCAGATCTACTTTTTCGGAATTGATCGTGATAATCGATATGGCATTTGTAGCCGCTTTTTGCTCACACCAGGCATGATCGGTCAGAATTTCCTGGATGTTCGATTCTACAATCGTTACCCATCTCGGGTCTGTTTTTAATTTTAAGCCTAACATTATATAAAGTTTAGCTGTAAAAATACAATTTTACGGCGAAAGTCCGAAATGCGTAGCGACAAGTAGTATATTTGTTTTTATTATCGATTCAAAATGCCGTTACTACTCATCATTGGTTATGTATGGCCGGAACCGGGTTCGTCGGCGGCCGGAAGCAGAATGCTGCAACTCATCCGTTTTTTTCAATCCGAAGGTTATAAAGTGATCTTCGCCAGTCCGGCGGCACATAGTGAATTTGCTGTTGACCTACAGGGCATAGGCGTGGAAACCCAAAATATCCAATTGAATTGTTCCAGTTTCGATGACTATATAAAGGAATTACAACCGGATATGGTACTGTTCGACCGTTTTATGATGGAAGAGCAATTTGGCTGGCGTGTGACTAAATATTGTCCGGATGCGATTCGGTTACTCGATACCGAAGACCTGCATTGTTTGCGCGAAGCAAGGCGTCAGGCCTATAAAAAACAAACCGATTACCGGGAAATACTACCATCGTCTGAAATCGCGAAACGGGAAATCGCCAGTATTTTTCGATCGGATGTAACCCTGATGATTTCAGAATTTGAAATGGCCGTATTGCAAAACCAATTTAAAGTCGATGTGGACCTTTTACACTATTTGCCATTATTGTTGGAACCGATAGAACATACGCCGCCGTCATTCGGAGCGCGAAAGGATTTTGTTTTTATCGGAAACTTTTTTCACGAACCCAACTGGAATTGTGCCTGGGTGCTTAAAAATGAAATCTGGCCGGAATTAAAAGAACAATTGCCGGAAGCGACCCTACGGATTTATGGAGCCTATGCGACGCAAAAAGTGACGGATCTCCACAACCCGAAAGAGCGTTTTTATGTGATGGGAAGAGCATCCGATGCGATGGAAGTAATAGCAAACGCCCGGGTTTTACTCGCACCGATTCGTTTTGGAGCCGGAATAAAAGGGAAGTTACTCGAAGCGATGGTATACGGAACGCCAACGGTAACGACTACAGTTGGAGCCGAGTCGATGCAGGATAACGGTGACTGGAATGGTTTTATAGCAGACGATAATGCGACTTTTATTGCAAAAGCAACCGAGTTGTATTCCGATTCGGAACTATGGTATCAAAAACAACAAAACGGTTATCGGATCAGTAGTGATCGCTATACGGCCAAACCACATTTGGAAAAATTACAACAGCGGATAGCACATCTGAAAGCCAATTTAAAAGCACACCGAGATACCAATTTTATAGGAGCGATGCTCCAACATCATACGATGCAGAGTACGCATTATATGGCAAAATGGATTGCCGAAAAAAATAAAGCTACCCCATAGGTAGCTTTAAATTTAGGTGTTGATTTCCAGATCGCGGATATAATCTTCATATTCATAAAAGAAACGCTCGAAAGCATCCATATTATCATTAAAAAAATCGAAAATTTCCGGCCAACTGGAACGGTTAAACAAACTGATTCCGGTTTTTTCGACCCAAACTTTACTGATTGCTTTTCCTGTTTCCAGGTAAAAATTGCGCTCCAGTACGGCTTCCGGTAAAAAATCCTCATGTAAAATAGTACGTAGCGATTCTATTTTTTCATAGTAGATTTTTCGCTTTTCATCGTCTTTACTTTCAATATCCAGTGTAACCTGTGCCTTTTTATTATCGACATAAAACTTAAAGGAAAAGTCTTTGATTTTGGTATCATACAAGAGCCATTTCCGGGGATACGCTTCCGCAAATTCGGTCCAGAATTCTTTTTTTATCTTTTGCGCTTCTTCTTTGCTGAACATTTTTTCTTTGAATATTTGTTTTAATAAAAATTTGCCATGAGTTTTTTTTGAGGTAACTTTATAGTTAGGTTTTAAAAGAAAACACACAAAAACGATGGACTTTCAGGATTTTTTAAAATATATTCCAAAAATAGAAAAAGAAAAGCTTTTGGCGTCGGATGCACATATAAAAATGGCACCCCTGGAGCGTATTTCGACCCTGAAGGAAGCCAGCTATGTCGATAAAAATCCCAGAAGAGCCGCGGTAATGATGCTTTTTTATCCGAAAAATAATGTACCACATCTCGTACTAATCGTCCGAAATTCCTATCCTGGTATCCATTCTTCGCAGATTGCTTTTCCCGGTGGAAAGGTCGAACCCGAAGATCGGAATCTGATTCACACTGCTTTACGGGAAACACACGAAGAAGTAGGAATTGCACCCGGAAAAATAGAAGTGATTAAACCGTTTAGTGAAATCTATATTCCACCCAGCAATTTTCTGGTTTCACCATTTATGGGAATTGCCCATCAGGAACTTCATTTTATTCCCCAACTGGAAGAAGTCGCACAGATTATCGAATTACCGTTGGAACGTTTTCTGGACGACGAAATAATCGTGGAAGTAACCATGACCACCTCGTATGCTACCAATATTAAAGTTCCGGCTTTTCAGATTGAAGATCATATCGTTTGGGGCGCAACAGCCATGATGATGAGCGAACTCAAAGAAACTGTTAAGAATGTAATCTAATCGATTTGTTTTCTATACATTTGCAGTTCTTTTTTGGAAATTAAACAGTAAAAAAATGGGATTGTTTAAAAGAAATCCTTTTGGTCATATACTCTTTTTGAAAAAATGGCTGATCCGTGTTTTTGGTGCTCTTACGCACCGACGGTATCGCGGCTTTAATGAATTGCAAATCGACGGATCGGAAATTATAAGGGCTTTACCCGATAGAAATGTACTTTTTATCTCAAATCACCAAACCTATTTCGCCGATGTGGTGGCCATGTTTCACGTCTTTAACGCCAGTTTAAAAGGCCGCGAAGACAATATTAAAAACATCGGATACCTATGGGAACCGAAATTGAATATTTATTATGTCGCTGCTAAGGAAACCATGCAGGCTGGATTGTTACCGCGAATCTTATCGTATGTAGGTGCCATTACCGTAGAACGCACCTGGCGGTCGAAAGGAAAAGACGTCACCGAAAAACGGGAAGTAAATCCTAACGATACCGAAAATATCCGAATCGCACTGGAAGACGGATGGGTAATCACCTTTCCGCAGGGAACGACCAAATCGTTTAAACCGGTTCGAAAAGGAACAGCGCACATCATCAAACAACATAAACCAATAGTTGTACCGATTGTGATCGATGGATTCCGTCGTTCGTTCGATAAAAAAGGATTGCGATTAAAGAAAAAAGGAATACTACAATCGTTTATTATTAAAGAACCGTTGGATATCGATTATGAAAATGATTCCATAGACGAAATTGTAGAAAAAGTGGAATTTGCCATCGAACAGCATCCGTCATTTCTAAAAGTAATTCCGGCCGAAGAAATTGAAGCACAGGAAGAATTAAACCGACAACGACAGTGGGATTATTAATATAAAAAAAGAGGCTTACAATTTGTAAGCCTCTTTTTTTATAAGTCTATTTTCTTTAACTCTTCGTAATTTTTATACAGTCGGCGTAATAGAAAACCGTATACAAGTCGGTAGAACAACCAGATGATTCCTACGAATATTCCGAAAAAAACAATCGTAAAACCTAAAATCATCATCCAGAACAACATACCTTGATCATTACCTTCAAATTGCCCGGACATACGGTTAAAACGCTCGTCATAAATACAGGTAGCCACCATCATCGTAATAAAAATAATACCGATCATTACCAGGTTGTACCAAATATAATACTGTACCGTTTTTCGTGTTTTCAGAATATTTTTCATCAGCGATTTTACACTGTCGGTCGTATTGATACTTTTAAAATTCCGATAAAACAGGAATATAAAGGAAAAAATAACAATATAGTTGATCACCGTAAAGGTGTTGACCAGAGTCTTGATATGATAGGATTCCAGTGTTTTCAGGTAATTTTCATCTGCCGTAAAAAAACTAATCAGGCTCCAGGCAATCATTTCCAGTATACTGATAATGAATATCCATTTTACGATGGAAGACGACTTTTTATGCAGCATGGCATAAATCTCCTGTTCCGTAATTTTCGGAAAGGAATGTTCGTTTTTCTTCCAGTCTTTTTTTAATAAATCTAACTCTTCCATGACAATCGCTCCCGTTATGGATTTACAATTTTTTTTAGTTTCCCTTTTATACGGTTCATCTTTACACGGGCGTTTACTTCACTAATGCCCAGTGTATCGGCGATCTCGGTATAATCCTTGTCTTCCAGATACATGAAAACCAAGGCTTTTTCAATATCGTTTAACTGATGTACGGCCTTATACAACAACTTGATCTGTTCTTCTTCTTCATAGTTGTAATCCTCGTGATTGAATTTGTGTATTTTACCATCAAATTCGATAGTGTTTACCGTTTTGACTTTCTTTCGGTATAAGGTAATAGCCGTATTCAACGCAACCCGGTAAGCCCAGGTGGTAAATTTTGCCTCACCGCGAAATTGGGGGAATGCTTTCCAAAGCTGAATTGTGATTTCCTGAAACAAGTCTTTATGCGAATCTTCATCAGAAGTATACAGACGACAAATCTTGTGTATAATGTTCTGATGTTGTTCTAATTGCGATACAAAGGACTGTTCCAGGTTCGAATTCATAACCGATTAGTGTGGATATACTGCAAATTGTTACAAGTTAGGCTTTTTTTATTTTTGGATATTGAAATAATTGCATCAAAATAGAAGAAATTCGCCTGTAGAATCCCATTTAAAATAGCGTGTGAGCCAATTTTACTTTGTAACTTTAGATGCTAAATTTAACAAGAGAAAATGAACATTCCCCGATCGAGTTTTCCCCGTATCATTATTATTGGAGGTGGTTTTGCCGGTATTGCGCTGGCTAAAAAATTGCGTAATAAAAATGTTCAGGTAGTCCTGTTGGACAAACACAATTACCATACGTTTCAACCGTTACTTTATCAGGTTGCAACCGGTGGACTCGAAGCCGGATCGATTGCCTATCCGATCCGAAAAGTGGTACAGGATTATGATAATTTTTATTTCCGCTTGGCACAGGTAAAGGAAATCGATACGGAAACCCGAAAAGTAACCGCCGATATTGGCGATTTATACTATGATTATCTGGTGATTGCCACCGGATCCAAAACCAATTATTTTGGAAATAAGGAGATTGAAAAAAACAGTATGGCCATGAAAACCATACCGCAGTCACTCAATATCCGCAGTCTGATTCTGGAAAATTTCGAACAGGCATTGCTTACAAACGATATCAACGAACGATTGAGTCTGATGAACTTTGTAATCGTAGGTGGCGGACCAACGGGAGTGGAGTTGGCCGGAGCATTGGCCGAAATGAAAAAAGCCATTCTGCCAAAAGATTACCCGGATCTCGATGTTCGGAAAATGGAAATCAACCTGATTCAGGGAACCGATAAAATCCTGGATGCGATGTCTCCAAAAGCATCCCGGAAAGCAGAGGAATTTTTAAGCGGACTGGGAGTTAGCATCTGGAAAAACGTTCGCGTAACCAATTACGACGGTAAAACGGTGACCACCAATTCGGATCTGACATTCGAATCGGCTACCGTAATCTGGACGGCCGGAGTGAAAGGCGCGGCGATTAAAGGTTTAAAACCCGAAGCATTAGCCGGAAACGAACGGATTAAAGTAGATGAATGCAACCAGGTTTTGGGGTATGAGAACATTTTTGCCATTGGTGATATTGCTACCATGGTCAGCGATACCTATCCGATGGGACATCCCATGATGGCGCAGCCGGCGTTACAGCAAGGGGCTTTATTGGCGCAGAATATGCTCCGAAAAATTCAAAAGCAAAAAATGAAACCGTTTGTCTATAACGATAAAGGATCGATGGCCACCATTGGTCGGAATAAAGCGGTGGTCGATTTACCGCGTTGGCATTTTAACGGCGTTTTCGCCTGGTTTGTATGGATGTTTGTCCACTTATTTTCCCTAATCGGATTTAAAAATAAAGCAGTTGTATTTATGAACTGGGTTTATAACTATATCCGTTTTGATCGGGAAGGACGATTGATCATCCGACCTTATAAAAAGAAAAGTTCGCAGAGTTTTATACCCGATGAATTATAAACGAAAAGACGCCAATCCGGCGTCTTTTTCTATAATGGTTTGTTGCGATAGTAATGAATCAGCAGGTCGACAAACTTGCTGTAACTTTCCATCCCGTCTTTTTGCTGGTTAAGCTTTAAGAAATTGTCATAAAAGACTTTAAACAATGGTTC
This sequence comes from Flavobacterium sp., assembly GCF_030146175.1. Taxonomy (GTDB): domain Bacteria; phylum Bacteroidota; class Bacteroidia; order Flavobacteriales; family Flavobacteriaceae; genus Flavobacterium. Next base: position 12,273 of record NZ_JASLCE010000064.1, read on the forward strand.
CATGATGTTCTGATGTTCGTCCCAAAAAGTATCCGAATCTTTAAAATTTTCGAGAACGCCCGGATGGATCAAAGGAAGTAGGGCTTCACTGCGTCCTTCCTGTTTTAATTCGATATTGTGGAGGCAATAGCGCAAGGCATACGTATATCCGGAATATTGAAAATAAAGATCATCGTTATAAATAGAAGCCATATAACCGATAAAATTCGCTTCACTTTCGGAGGCGTAACCAATCTGATGCGCCATTTCGTGACAGGTGGTTGTCGCAAAATTCGGCAACGGAATTAAAGCGTTTACCTGCGCTTCATTGGTAAACGGATTCAGATAACCGCTAAACCCCATATAGGTTAATGGCGTACTGATCAATGATTTTTTTACGGATGGATGCTTATAGGTAAAAAACGGAAAGGTTTTGGAAAGATGATCATAACCATTTTGTGTTTTTTCAAAAATCGCATCACGGGTATACGGAACGACTACTTTCAGGCTGTCGTTTTTTTCGATCTGGGAATGGATGGCGTTAACCTTTACAATAACCCGTTCGGTAAAAGCGATCAGCTCTTCTGTCGAATAATCACGTTCGAGTGCCAGTTTTTGATATAAGGGTACGCGGATATAATTGATGCCCCATAACAGGTTAAACAGAAAATAAAAAACGGAAACAAAACCGATAAGACTCAAAAGGTTTTCTTTCCAGGCGATTTTCCAGGTTTTTCGTTTGTTCCACAACCATTTTAAAAGTAGAAAGATAACGATTCCATAGAGTAGATCACCCACGGAAAACGGAATCCAGCCTAAAGTGATACGCGAAATTTTGGATAAAACAGGGTAAAATCCATTGCTGTAATAACGTTCGACAAGCTCGGGGAAAAACGAAAGTAACTTTAATATAACAAACTGAACCACAAGGAATACAGGTAATACGAGCTTTTTCTTCATCGACAAAATTTTTATAAATATAAAAAATGTTAATTTAAGATCCTGTTAATTTTCTTATTGTATATTTGCCTTTAATTAGAATAGATAAAAATAACACCTTCAATTATTCTGGTAATGAAAAAGTTAGACGCACCTCAAAAAGCAATTTATTTCTGTGATGGTAGCAAATGCAGTAAGGAGAATAAACACAATCGCAAAGCAATCCGCACGCTGGTAAAAGAAGCCGGATTGAAAAACGAAGTGGCATTGGTAAAAACTTTTTGTACCGATAATTGTAAATGCGCACCGGTTATCGCCGTACAACCGGAAAACCTTTGGTTTGGCGATGTGTCTGAAAAAAAAGCCGTTCAGATTTTCGAAGAATATATCGCGCCACCGATACTTACCATTGCAAAATAACGGCCATTTCCGTCTTAAAATAACATCCCTTTTCTTTATTTAAAATTCCCCGGATTATCATTTTCCCGGGCTGAAAATCTTTGTACCTTTGGAATTCAAAATTTGAAGTATAACTACAAAAGGTAAAATAATGAGCCAGGAAGTAAGAAACCTTGAGCCTAAACAGCTTTGGAATAAATTTGCCGACCTGAATGCTGTTCCGCGGCCTTCTAAAAAAGAAGAACGCGTGATTGCTTTTATGATGGATTTCGGTAAAAAACTAGGATTGGAAACCCTGAAAGATGAGGTGGGTAACGTCATCATTAAAAAACCGGCCACTGCCGGAATGGAAAACCGCAAAACCATCGTGATGCAATCGCATTTGGATATGGTACACCAAAAAAATAACGATACTGATTTCGATTTCGATACACAAGGAATTGAAATGTATGTAGATGGCGACTGGGTTCGTGCCAAAGGAACAACTTTAGGAGCGGATAACGGTCTTGGTGTGGCTACGATCATGGCGATTCTGGAAAGCAACGATATCCCGCATCCGGCTATTGAAGCGCTTTTTACTATTGATGAAGAAACCGGAATGACCGGAGCAATGGGATTAAAAGGTGGATTATTGGATGGTGAAATCCTTTTAAATCTGGATACGGAAGAAGACGATGAAATCGATATCGGATGTGCCGGTGGAGTAGATGTGACCGCAGTTCGTGAGTATAACGAAGAAGAAACGCCGGAAGGTTCGGTAGGCTATACCATTACGGTTAAAGGACTAAACGGAGGGCACTCCGGAATGGATATCGACAAAGGTTTGGGTAACGCCAATAAAATTATGAATCGTTTGTTTTTTGATGCATTTGAAAACTTCGGATTACAAATCGCAGAAATCAACGGAGGAAGTCTTCGTAACGCCATCCCAAGAGAAAGTGTTGCTAAAGTGATCATCTCTCAGATTTATGATGAAGCTTTCGTTTTCGATATGCAGGAAGTGATCAACGATATCAAAGCTGAGTTTAAAACGACGGAGCCGAATCTGACCATCGAAATCGTAAAATCCGATGTAGTACCAACTACCGTTATGGATTTAGGCGTTCAGGAAGGATTGATTCGTGCCTTGTATACCGCTCATAACGGTGTTTACCGTATGAGTGCCGATATGGACAATTTGGTAGAAACGTCTAATAATATTGCTCGTGTGATCGTTAAAGACGGAAAAATCACCGTGCAGTGTTTAACGCGTTCTTCGGTTGAAAGTTCAAAATTTGATTTAGCGAATGCGTTGCGTTCGGCTTTCGAATTAATTGGATGTGAAGTGGTTTTTGCCGGTTCGTATCCGGGATGGACACCAAATGTGAGTTCACCGATTTTGGATGTGTTGACATCAATTTACGAAAAACAAAACGGAAGTAAACCACATGTAGTGGCCTGTCACGCCGGATTGGAATGTGGTATTTTAGGAACCAATTATCCGGATATGGATATGATTTCTTTTGGTCCTACGATCAAAGGAGCACATAGCCCGGATGAAAGAGCTTCGATTTCATCGGCTCAGAAATACTGGAAATTCGTATTGGAAATTTTACAGCAGATTCCGTTAAAAAACTAAACGGTATTGTTTAAATATAGAAAAGGGTTGTCATTGCGATAACCCTTTTTTTAGTTGTTTAACATCGGTTTCAGATCGGTGTTTTTGTTCCGTAAATCCAATCCGCCTTCATAGACTGATTTCAGATTCACCAGATAAAACGACCAGCCATCGTGGCAACCCAATCGGATATTTTTTTTAGAGGAATCGTCGGTAGGGATATTTTTCTGCGTTAGTTCTACGATCACAAAATCGTCTTGTTCCGTTAATGAAATAGCCACAAGACATTGACCGGCAAAAGTGAATTGTACAAAATCACGACCATTCGCTTCAGTAAAAGTACCCATTTCAAGATCGGGATATAAATACCAGTTCCATTCATAGCGATAGTCCTGTTTTATACTTTGGTTTTTCGGAATAAGAGTGCCATCAGGCTCAAAACTATCCGCCTGACTCAGAAACCATTTTTCCAGTTCGGAAGCTTTGGTCCAGGCATTGTAAAGGTTTGGGAGTGTTGCGTTTATTGCAATCCGTAGCGTAAACTGCGTCCAGTCGAAATTTTCCATAATAAGCCGTTTTGATAATCAAATTTAGCGAAAATTCTAAGGTGGTATAACGATACAACTAAACGGATTTTTTTGTAATTTTGCACTCCAAACAAAGGAAATACAAAATGTTAGATAGACTTCAGATAGTAAAACAACGCTTTGATGAGATCTCGGACTTAATTATCCAGCCGGATGTTATTGCCGATCAGAAGCGTTATGTACAATTGAATAAAGAATACAAAGATTTAAAAGCATTGGTTGAAAAACGCGATGAGTATGTAAATCTTGACGGAAATATCAAGGAAGCCAACGAAATCATTGCCGACGGATCGGATCCGGAAATGGTGGATATGGCCAAATTGCAGTTGGATGAAGCCAAAGAGCGTTTACCGCAATTGGAAGAAGAAATCAAATTTTTATTGATCCCGAAAGATCCGGAAGATGCGAAAAACGTAATGGTGGAAATCCGTGCCGGTACCGGTGGTGACGAAGCGAGTATCTTTGCCGGAGATTTGTTCCGTATGTATACCAAATACTGTGAAAACAAAGGCTGGAGAACTTCTGTTGTGGATTTGAACGAAGGTACTTCAGGTGGATTCAAAGAGGTGATTTTCGAAGTTACCGGAGAAGATGTTTACGGAACCTTGAAATTCGAAGCGGGTGTTCACCGTGTACAACGTGTACCACAAACCGAAACTCAAGGGCGTGTTCACACCTCTGCAGCTACTGTTATGGTATTGCCGGAAGCGGAAGAGTTTGACGTACATATCGACATGAACGACGTACGTATCGATTTTTTCTGTTCTTCAGGACCAGGTGGACAGTCGGTAAATACAACAAAATCGGCGGTGCGTATGACACACATTCCAACCGGATTGGTAGCACAGTGTCAGGACGAAAAATCGCAGCATAAAAATAAAGACAAAGCATTAACCGTTTTACGTTCCCGTTTATACGAAATGGAATTGGCGAAAAAACAGGAAGAGGATGCTAAAAAACGAAACTCACAGGTAAGTAGTGGTGACCGTTCGGCAAAAATCCGTACCTATAACTATCCGCAGGGACGTGTTACGGATCACAGAATCGGGTTAACCCTTTACGATCTGGACGGTGTAATGAACGGAAATATCCAGAAAGTAATCGAAGAGCTACAGTTGGTGAGCAATACCGAAAAATTAAAAGAAAGCGACGTATTTTAATGATCAAAATACCGAAAATACTAAATGTCACACAAAAGAAATCTTAGTGTGGCATTTTTTTTAAACAACAACACAACTAAATAAACAACATCTTGACAACACAACACTTAATTGAACAAATCCAACAGAAACAATCTTTTCTTTGCGTAGGTCTGGATGTCGATTTGACGAAAATACCGGAACATTTGTTGCAATATGAAGATCCGATTTTTGAGTTTAACAAAAGGATTATCGACGCCACACACGACCTGGCTGTTTCGTACAAACCCAATACGGCTTTTTATGAAGCTTACGGAATCAAAGGCTGGAAGTCACTGGAAAAAACGATTCGTTATATCAACGAAAAATACCCTGACATTTTTACAATAGCCGATGCGAAACGCGGTGATATCGGGAACACATCATCCATGTATGCCAAAGCTTTTCTGGAAGATATGGATTTCGACAGTGTGACCGTGGCACCCTATATGGGAAAAGACAGTGTGGAACCGTTCCTCGCTTTTGAAAACAAGCATACAATTATGTTGGCATTGACATCCAATGAAGGTGCGTTTGATTTTCAGACATTGGAAGTGAACGGAGAAGAATTGTATAAAAAAGTAATTGCGACTTCCAAAACCTGGAAAAACAGTCAGAACCTAATGTATGTGGTTGGCGCAACCAAAGCGGAATACTTTTCGGAAATACGAAAAATTATCCCGGATAGCTTTTTACTGGTTCCGGGAGTAGGTGCGCAAGGCGGCAGTCTTTCGGAAGTTTGCCGTTATGGTATGAATGCCAATGTTGGTTTATTGATCAATTCCTCACGCGGGATTATTTATGCATCTCAGGGAATGGATTTTGCCGAAAAAGCAAGAGCCGAAGCCTTAAAAATCCAACAGGAAATGCAAAGTATTTTAGCCAACCGCTAATTCTTGTTAATCCGTTAATTTATCCGTCAGATACAGATAGGATTGCAAAGAATGGTGTACAAAAACATTGGTATCACTATCCGGGAATTGGACATAATACTGTGCATCGGGATAGAGAACAGTGGTAGTACCGGTTCGAACATAATAATTGGATTCAAAATAGTCCGGAGATTTATAACCGACTAATTTTTTTACAACGAATTTTGATGCGACTTTGCCAAGGTATTTTTGGTAACGTCGCATCGCTTTTTTATTGTGTTTGGTCAATTGATTGTATATGTGTTTTAAAGCCAGATTGGTCGGGAATTTTTGTTTGCTGATCATACTTTTGGCATTTTTAAACGGATTGGTCACGTTAAAATCGGTCAGGGTTTGAATCGATACGGGAACTTCCGGAACCCAATCGGCTGCATTGACAACCGTTTGTGACCATCCGGTTTGCCGCGAGGCTTCATATTCGTAGGCAAAAGGCAGATTTCCCGGTTTGGGTGCGGCACTGCAATAGGTTTTAAAATACATATCGGCCGGGAGTACTCCGGTTTTCTGATAATATAACAGTTGTGCCGTGATGAGGTAACTGATTCCACCGCCCTGACTATGTCCAAAAATGATAAAATCCCTAACACCTTTGTTGTACTGTTGCCACACGACCGGAATAATATCCTGCAGCAAAAAGGCGCTTGCAACGCTCCAGCCTACGTGAACAGCGGCACGCGGATCGTCGGCAAAATGGTATTCGAATGCCGTGGAATCGTTTAATTGCAGCTTCCCTTTGGCCGGAATCATCGCCGCATAAAAATTGGCCAGCCAACTTACTTCGCTTGGTGTGGTTCCGCGAATACTGATCACATTAATACCGTACGGATCTTCATACAATTCCCAACGGTTGACCAATCCCATTTCTTCCGATCGGTAGGTTCTTTTAAAACGATTGCTTTCGGGGATTCCTTTATTGTGTGTGCTATCGCTCCAGCGGGAGTAGGCATAGAGTAGTTCGGTGTATTCCGATTTGTCAAAACCGGGTTGTAATTTCTGAGCGAAAAGAGTATGGCAAGCCAGAATTCCGAGTAAGGTGTATAAAATTCGTTTCATTCTGTTCTGATTTTACTTACTAAGATACGGCTTTTTGTATTTTTGTAAAATGAAATCGCTTACAGATCAAATGGGAACGTTGCATACGTTCGAACAAACGCCGGTACGCATTGTTTCGTTGGTACCGTCGCAAACCGAATTACTTTTTGACTTAGGATTGGAAGAACAGTTAGTTGGGATAACCAAGTTTTGCATTCATCCGTTCCATCTTAAATCGACCAAAAAAGTCATTGGTGGTACAAAAAAGGTGCATTACGAAAAAATACGCTTGTTGGCTCCGGATATTATTATCGCGAATAAGGAAGAAAATACGGCTGAGATTGTAGCCGAATTGTCTAAAATCTGTCCGGTATGGGTAACCAATATTATTACGATAGAAGATAACCTGCAAATGATAGCCGATTTCGGTCAGTTGTTTAACAAACGTACCGATGCGCAGAAATGGATCGATAAGACGCGCTATGCCTATGAAGATTTTAAGCGTTTTATAGCCGATAAGTCCGAAAAGAAAGTCGCTTATTTTATCTGGAGAGATCCGTATATGGCCGCCGGTTCGGACAATTTTATCAATGAATTGCTACAACTGAATCATTTTAAAAACATCTATGACAATAAAGGACGTTATCCGGAAGTGGAATTAAAAAAAATCCGACTGGAAGGCGATCCGGATCTGGTATTCCTTTCGTCGGAACCCTATCCGTTTAAGGACGAACACGCTTTTGAAATCGGACGTTTTACCCATCATGCCAAAACGATTTTTGTGGACGGAGAAATGTTCTCCTGGTATGGTAGCCGACTGGTAAAGGCGTTTGATTATTTTAAACAGTTACAGCAACGTATCGCATAAAACGAAAAAGAGCCGTCTTGATCAAGACGGCTCTTTTGTTGAGACACTAAAAAATTCCGGATTACTGTCTTTTGAACACATATTTTTTAGTCACCGAAATACCGTTTACGTTTACGGCTGTTTCATAGTAAAACTTGTTACCATTGTCGGTGAAAATAATGTTTTTGGTATCGATAGCATTCGAACTCGTCAGACTGTACAGGTTGTTACCCGGATTCGTCCAGTAACCAATTACCGTTTCAGATAATACGCACGTTCCGGTACCACCGTTTCCTCCGTGATCATCGTCGTCGTCGTCGTCGGTTGTTCCACCACCGGTTCCTGGGTTTGGATTTACCGGTCCGTGATCGTCATCATCGTCGTCATCGTCATCACCTCCGCTGTGGTGATCATCGTCATCGTCGTCATCACCGCCTTTTTGAAAGGTCGAATCGTCAAAACGACCGCCATTCGAATACATTTCATGGGTAAATTGTTGTTCCCCGAAAATATAGGTTTCCTGTAGGTTACAGTTATTTAAGGTTACCAGCTGGTTGTTGCTGTATTCCTCAACCAGTTTCCAGGTTCCAATCACAGGGTTACTCTGTAATATCGCAGTATCCTCGTCTTTATTACAGCTAAAAAATACGATCGTAACGACCAGGGTTAGCATTAAAAATAGTTTTTTACTCATAATGGATTAAGGTTAAAAATTAAAATATAATTGTTTATTGATCAATAATTATTTACTGGACAAATTTGATTCCGATACTGATGATATCCGCTTTTAAAGCGTCACTTCTTTCGTAACGTTGGTAGCGTAAGTCAATATTTTTCAGACCGAAATGAAGAATACGCGTATTGGTAAGCAAATCGGTATAACTCAGTCCGAAACCATATTGGTGGCTGTCGAAAGACGAAAGATCATAATCGGACGTATAATAGCGTTCGTACGAATAATGTTTTTCAAACGGCGCAAAATAGCGAACCCCTTTCTGGGTGTAAAAACGATACATGGGCAAAAGGGTAAAATGATCCGAAATGCGATACGGAATTTCGATGCTGGCCGTATGGGCCGATAATCCCCAATCGTCGGCATAGTAGCGGTAATAGCTGCGTATCACAAATTGTTCGTTGATATAGTAATTAACGCGCGCTCCAACCGGAATTTTAAATCGCGTTCCCGGTAGACGTTCCACATCATCCGATAGTCGGAATACACCTATGTTTCCGGGTTTATCATAAATTGGAATATAGCGCGGCTGACCAATATAGTAGTTGGCTTTGTCGGCAAAATAAATACGATGATACGGTGTCGATAGTAATCCTTCCTGATACAAGACGTCCATAAACAGGGAAAACTGTAAGCGTTTGGTCAATATCTGCGACAATCCTAAGGAGAAGGAATAAGAATTCCTGTTTTCATTGGAAAACTCCTGAAAGGCTTTCGGTAGGTAATTGGTTGATTGTTGTCCGTATTCGTCCAAAATCGTTACCCCCTGGAAATAACCGTAACCCTGAAAATTCAATCCGTAAAGGGCATATTCGTGGAGTTCGGTCGGGTAAATCGCATCCCATTTGTCAAAATAAGCACTGGCTTTTACACTGATTTCGGTGTTTTTGTCGTTAAACAATTTCGCAACACCGGCACCCACTCCAAAGGATTGGTAATCGTATTCTTTGGAAACACTACCGTTAAGATTCCAGATTGTATTCCGATTGTCTGAACTATGACTATAACTAGCCGATAGTGTTTTTAAAACATCCTTACGGGAAGCTCCGGTCGATTCGATCCACGGACTTCCATAAGGTGCCGGAGTAGTGGTTGTGGTCGTATAATCGTCGTCTTTACTGTAAAGACCGGTTGGATTCATACCACGGGAAGCTCCGGTATTGTTGTTATTGGTGGTGGTTACGGTATACGATCCATCGGTTACAAATGGGTTGATATTACTGGACGAAGCCGACGTATAGGCCGAAAAACCGGCATCGATGGTTAACACATCGTCGTCGTTCAGCGGAATGGTCAATACGATATTGGACGTGTAATCTTTTAATTTTTCGGTTCCGACACCACCGCCAACAGCCGAGTGTTTTCCGTCCTGCTGGTAATAACTGCCCAAAAATTCGATCTCGGTTGTTTCGAGTACCCGTTTTTTATAGGACGTGGCGTTTTCATCTTCCTGTGCATTTACAATGGAGCAACAGAAGAGACTGGTATAAAAAAGTATTTTTTTCATGTTTAATTGCAGCCACAGCCTCCTCCTGTTTTTCCGCCATTGGCGCCCGAAGCACCTTCGCGGTAAATTTGAAAATTGGTCTCGTAGCGCTCAGACGATCGTGCCGATAGTTTCATATCGGGATCGTTACTATTTTGTTTTTCGTATTCTTTTACGGTGTTGCAGGAAAATAGGAGGAAGCACCCTAAAAGGAGTAATGCGGGTTTCATTTAGTTGGTCTTTTTTAATTTTTTGTGATCAATGTTTTTGGAGTAGAAAATTTTGCCGCTGTCGGTTACAATAACCGCACTGATTTGAGGGATCTGGTTGATGAGGTTCATGCCGACTTCCTGGCCGAGTACCATAACAGAGGTGGAAATACCATTGGCCATTTCGGCACTTGCGGCAAAAACCGTAACACTCGATAAGCCGCTGGCCGGGTAACCCGTTCGGGGATCAATAATATGGGAATATCGTTTTTTATCGATTTCAATATATTTTTCGTAACTGCCGGACGTAACCACGGCACCGTCGGTAAGTGGGAAAACCGCAAAAACGCGTGCTTTGTTTTTAGGATTTGTAATCCCGATAGTCCATTCTTTACCATCCGGTTGTTTTCCCCAGGTGTTCATATCGCCCGATGCATTGATGATTCCGGCTACGACACCTTTTTCCATCATAAGCGCTTTGGTTTTATCGGCGGCATAGCCTTTCCCGATCGATCCGAAACCGATTTTCATTCCCGGAAGTTTCAGGAAAATAGTACGGTGTTCTTTGTCGAGGATGATGTTTTGATAGCCGATCTTTTTAACGGATTCTTTTACCTCTTCCGGCGATGGTAACACGGTCATACTACCATCGTATTTCCAGATTTTATCGGCTGCCGCAAAACTGATATCAAAAGCACCGTCTGTCAGTTTGGAAAAACCGATCGCGCGTTGTGTCAGATCAAAAAGTTCCTGATCTACAACCACCGGACGAATGCCGGCATTCCGATTGATTTCCGAAACCTGAGTTTGAGGCATCCATTCCGAAATCAGGTTTTCAATACGGGTGATTTCGGCCACGGCGGTGTCGATATAAGCATCCGCAGTGGGAATATCTTTCGCCACAATAGTGATGTCAAAACGGCTACCCATTAGTTTTACGACCCTTTTATGGGCCACTTGTGCGTTAAGGACGATAGTATTTGTCAGGAATGCGATCAGGAGAAAGCGTTTCATATTTTCTTTTCTAAAGTGTGTAATAGTTCGATATAAGCCGTAGGACTAATGTTTTTATATCCGGTTTTTCCCAGTACTTTTCCATTTTTGTCCAGTACAACTACCAGTGGAAAATGACCTTCTTTATTGTATTGTTCGGCCAGATTGTTGTTTTGGTTCTGTTGACTTTCCGATAAAGTGTTGGTTTTCTTTTTCGGAAAATCGGCTTTTACCAGAATCCAGTTTTTATCCGCTTCGGTTTTAAATTCTTCAGAACTCCAGATGGCTTTGTCCAGTTTGATACAAGGCGCACACCAGTCGGAACCGGAGAATACAAGTACGATATTTTTGTTTTCGGCCACGGCATTTTTTTTGCCGTTTTCAAAATCATTTTCCCAATGTTGGGCATATGTAAAGGTACTGATTAGGAGTAAAAATAAATAGTGGCTTTTCATAGGGATTATTTTTTGATGATCTTTTGGGTCGTGGTCTGACCGTTTTCAAACTCAACTCTCGCGGTATAAATCCCGCTTCCAAAAGCCGACAGGTCTGCGATAGTCGATGTCTGAACGGCAATAATTTGGCCAAGTGAATTGTAAAACGTAATTTTTTTGATGTTTTCAGTGGTTTCAAACGTCACGGTTCCTTGTGTTGGGTTTGGATACAGTCGTACGGAAGTTTTATCGAAATCGGAAAGTCCCATAGGTTGTTCGGCAATGGTAATGGCATAATCTTCTACTTCGCCGCGTGCGCTGCCTATAAATTCACAGGCCTCGGCAGCCGTTACGGCGGTTAGTCGTTTCGAACGGATTCGCATACGGGTGGTACCGGTTAAAGCGGTTGTAGGAACGACAATCTGGTTGCTGCTAAAAGTTACACTGTTACTGCTGTTGATGGTTCCTAAGCTAAAAAACTCATTGCTTTCGAAGGTTCCGTTTTGGTTAAAATCGATCCAAACACCTACACCGCCGCTGCTTCCCGGATTGTCTACCGTCACGGAAATACTGTTTGTAGAACCTTTGGCAATTTGTGCCGCGCCAACAGTCGCAGTATAATCGATATACGAATAGTTATCCTGACTGCATTCGGTGGTATGGTTGATTCCGGCAAAAGTAACGTTGGTTATCGTACCGCCATACAAACAGCTATTGTTATTGTTGATCGTACAGTAAGTAGCTGTTGGCGTATTACTGTTCATTGTGATCTGAATATTCGGGCGGAAATACGAACCGCTCATACTGGCATTGCTGTTCCACGGTGTTGCGGTTGGTGTGAAAAAGTCGACACCGCTGCTGTATTTGCGACACAGATAGTTGGGATTGGTTGTCGTGGCTCGGAATCTCGGATAATTGTTATCGTCTTTTGTAGTTGCATCCCGTACTACCAATATGGCTAAATTACCGGTATTTTTATCGTAGGAAAATGGGGTTGTCAGGGTGACGGTATTCCATCCGGCTGCACTTATAGCCGGTAATGCTCCGGAATATACTTCGGTATAACCTGAAAAACCACTACCAACGGTACCCGATGGTAAAGCGGTAAGCGTGGCGGTTTTTAAATAAATTTTGATATTGTTGGTGGCTGCCGCATTAAAAGTGGAACTGTGTTGCCAGGCTATTGCGGTTATGGTTCCGGAACTGTTAATTTCACTGGACAGATACAGACTTTCGCTGGCTGATTTTTCGTATACGCAGTTTACCGGAGCATCGCTGGTAATGTTATTACTGGTTTCGTTTCCGATGCGTATTGGTTGTGCGATACAATCGGGTAGTGTAAGCAAGAGTAATGCAGTAAAACAGGCGTGTAATGTTCTTTTCATTTTGGTAAGTTATTTTTATTTATACTAAATCTAAATAATTTGCAATACTACTAAATTTTCTTAATGGTTTGACCTTTAATCGATATTTTTTTGAATTTTATTTAATGAAGTGGCCGAATTGTTATCAATTATACTGCTATTTATAGAGTAGAATCCATTCATTATGAGTGAAATAATTCCACTTGGCTTTGGCAAAATCGACATTGGGGTCGATGAGCGTACGGAGTGGTTTTTTATTAATCGACACCTTCGAATCGATATAAATGCTGATGTTTTTTCCCTCTTTTTGATACGCTTCTTTGATCTTTTGCGCCGTTTGCCAGATCATATCCGGTTTGGTTTGCATTCCACGGATCTGTTTTTTGGTTAGAATGCGTTTTAATTTATAGCGTTTTTTTTCACCGGTGGCATGATCCACGACATAGAATTTGGAATAACCGCTTCGGTTGCGCAGCATCATTCGCCAACTTAACCGATGGCCTTCTTCCGTCCATAAAACATCGCCTTCGATCAGCCAGTGCCGTAATGGGAATGCCAGTTGAAAAATAAAATAAGGGATAAAAAAGTAAAGCAGTATCCGCTTTCCATAATCCGTTTTTTGATGATCGGTTTCCGGTACAATTTTTTTTCTGAAAAATAGCTTGCGTATGGTTTCCGGTGGGAAAAGCAATATGGAAAACGACAAGGCCAGGAACGGAAAAATCCCAATACCAAGATGTATTTTATTAAAAAAATGGAAAATCACCGAGGCGATAAAAGCCAGCATTCGCGTACGACGCCATAACATTAACGGCACAACGAGTAAGTCGAAAAGGATACCGGCATAGGCAATAAACAGGTAAAACCATTTCTGAGAATACAATGTCTTTAGTGATGACGTGGCATGTTTGCTTAGCATTTCGCGGGTAAAGGTACCGTCAAGCCAGTCGGGATATAGCTTGGCTACGGTTGCATAAAAGTAAACAATACCAACCTGCAAGATTAAAACCCAAATGCACCATTGCGGGATATGAGTTTTGCGGATGGATGGTTTTAATCGGGCATCTACCGAATTGGCACAATTGGCCGGTAAAAAAAACAGCATAATCCCAAGTAACAACAACAGATAATGATGATTGTTATAGGCGGTTTTTTGCATAAAATAGACACCGGCCCACATAATCGTGAACAAAGCCATGCTGAAACGGTAGAACCATCCGATCGAAATTAGCAGTCCGACAATTCCCATTGCATAGAAGTAATAAAGCATACCGTTACCGGGTAATGGTTGCAACCAGTCCATTCCGATATGTGTAAACGTATAGGAGGGAAGCATAAAATTGCGTCGCACCCAGTCGGAGGTGACGGATTGTAAACAATGTAATGTGACCAATAAACCAAAAACAATCCTGAAAAGGATTAATTGCGAATTGTCAATCGGGGTAAATAAGGCGGATAGTAACTGATCCTGCTTTTTTTTGAATAGGCCTTTTATCGGTTTTAAGCGATTGAAGGCTAAAACGTTAGCGAATCGATAATCTTTTAACATAAAAAAATCTTAATCAAAAGTTAGGGCAAAGTTAAAAAAATATTGCACTTATTTAGACTTATTAAAAATAAATATATAGCTTTGCCCGAAATTTAAAGACTGTATGAACCGAATATTACTTTTATTACTCGCCGGAATTTCATATACTGGATACGCACAAACGGTTGATTCTACGAGTGTTAAACAACTTAAAGAACAAATCAAAAAGGAGCTTAGAGAAGAGCTTCGACAAGAAGTAAAACAAGATTTTGCTAACGATAATAAAAACCTTTTTAACTGGAGCAAGTTTACGCTGAGCGGTTATGGAGTGGTGAATTATTACAACTACCGACGCTATGATACCGATCTGGGAATGAAAGATAAATTTGATGCCGAACGTTTGAACCTATATCTGGGTTATAATTTTAACGATTGGATTAGTTTTAAATCGGAAATCGAATTCGAACACGGCGGAACCGGTTCTACTATCGAACTGGATACACAGGAAGAAGCCGGAGAATACGAACAGGAAATCGAAGCGGGTGGAGAAGTGAAAATCGAACAGGTTCACGTTAACCTGGCCATCCGTCCGTATTTTAACGTTCGTGTGGGACGTATGAAAATTCACTTTGGATTGGCACAGGATTTAGACCGTCCGATCTCGTATTTTACAACGCACCGTCAGGAAATGGAAAACGAAATCCTGCCTTTAGGATGGTATGAAAACGGGGTACAATTCCACGGTACTTTCTGGAAAAAACGATTCAAATACGAAGTATCGGTTATCAATGGTTTGGATGCGTCCGGATTTAGTTCCCGAGGATGGATCAAAGAAGGATACCAAACCCGTTTTGAAATGTCAGTTGGCGAAAGCTGGGCTTTGACAGCGCGTTTGGATTATAAATTCGGAACACACAAAAATACCTATTTCGGGGTTTCGGCCTATATTAATGATGCCGCTGCAAACCGTCCGAAAAACGATATGAAGGAAACGGCTTATGTGACCATTTTCGAAGGACATATTACTTACGATGAGGATTACCTGCGTTTTAACTCGATTTTCCTATATGGAAACCTTGAAAACTCCAATATCGTTTCCCGTAAAAATGCCAGTTTGTCCAATAACTTAGGGGTAAAAAGAACGCCGGTTGGGAAAAATGTAGTTGGATTTTCGGCTGAAGTAGGTTACGAAATCCTGCATTTCTTTAATCCGCAGGCCAAGCATAAAGTATACCCGTTTTTACGTTACGACTACTACGACACCATGCATGAAGTGGAAGGAAACGTAGTGCGTAAGCCACGTTGGGAACGCAGTGCTATGATGGGTGGTTTTAACTGGTTTGTGCATCCGCAGATCGTGTTAAAAGCACATTATCAAAACCGAAGATTGGGATCGTATCAGTTTGATCCGGTAACATCGCTAAACACAGGTGAAAGACAACAAGAGAATACTTTTTCTGCCGGAATCGGATTCTCGTTTTAATAATACTAACTCAAATTTTTAATAGATGAAAAGAAGAATTTTAAGTCTGGGATTTGTTGCAATGGCAATGACATTAGCAAATTGTAGTAATAATGACGATACTAACTATGTAGACCCGAACGCTTCATTATTTTCGGATGTAATTGGTAATGTGTCATCAAATGTAGTGGTAGAAACCTATAAAACATTAAACCAAAAAGCCGGAGAATTAAGAACGGCAATCAATACGTTGGCAACAACACCAAACGAAACCAATCTTGCTGCTGCAAAACAGGCTTGGATGAATACCCGTAAACCGTGGGAACAATCGGAAGGATTCCTTTACGGACCGGTTGCCGATGACGCTTTAGGAAACGGAGGTTTGGATCCGGCAATGGATACCTGGCCGGTTGACGTGGAAGCGATGAACAACATTCTTAACAGTGGTCAGCAAATCACTGCGAATGTAATTGCAGCTAACCCGGAAGCACGTGGATTCCACTTAATCGAGTTCTTATTATGGGGAGAAAACGGAACGAAAACAGCGGCACAACTTACCGCTCGTGAGTTACAATACCTTAAAGCGGCTGCAGAAGATTTACAAAATAACACTCAAACATTGATCAACGGATGGAGTGCTTCTTCCGGAAATTATGTTGGATTTTTCCTTACGGCCGGAAATTCCGGTAACGTAAAATATCCGTCTCAGAAAGCGGCATTGGAAGAGTTTGTTCACGGAATTATCACCATTGCGGATGAGGTAGCCAATACCAAAATTCAGGAGCCGTTAAACGGACCGAATGGAGAAGGAGTTTCACCTCAGGCAGAAGAATCTCGTTTTAGTAAAAATTCACTTTTAGATTTTGCCGATAACATTCGTAGTGTTCAGAATATTTATTTAGGTGATTACGGAAGTGTAAATGGAAAAGGATTAACCGATGTAGTGGCGGCCAGAAATCCCCAATTGGATACGGCGATCAAAGCGAAAATTGCAGAGTCAATTTCAGCAATCGAAGCTATTCCGGTATCGTTTACGGATGCCATCTATAACAACAGACCGGCAGTTGAAAATGCACAGCAAAAAGTGAACGAATTGTTTAGCATGTTGCAAACGCAATTGTTACCGTTAATTAATAACTAAGAATAGTAATTGCCATAGTAACTATAATTTTGACCGTGATTTAGTTTCACAAGTTGTAATTAATTTGTGAACCTTCATTATGATGTCTTCCTAATCCCTCACCTAATACAATTTAAGTGGGGGATTTTCCAATGAAAAACAACATGATAAAAAAATACATAGCATTAGGCTTGTTGGGAATAATACTGGGTTCCTGTAGTAATGATAACAATCCGGACGAATATGAAAATATTCCGGATTTAAATGACCGGTTAATGGCCGGAGGTGAAACGACTGTTTTTCTGGCAACCAGTAATGCGTTTAGTATGCCGGCACCGAATCTGGATCCGCAAAGTTTGGGAATCCATTTGTCGGGTGATGTGCAGTTTGAATCCATTTTTGTGACGGCACCGGCAAATGTGAACTCCGGATTGGGTCCCATTTTTAATAATTCATCCTGTATTGCTTGTCACCCAAGAGACGGACGATCGGCGTTTCCTATTGTGATCAACAATCGAAGCGGTTTATTGGTTCGTGCCAGTATTCCGGGAATGGATACGCATGGTGGACCACTTGCTGCTCCGGGTTTTGGTTTGCAGATTCAAAATCAGGCTTTATTCGGATATACGCCCGAAGCAGCCTATCAGGTTACTTTTGAAGAAATTATTGAAACGTTGGCCGATGGTACGGTTGTACGACTTCGAAAACCGGTTATCACTTTAACCAATCCATATATGCCGTTTCCGGGGGGTATGATGACATCACCGCGAATCGGAACCCCGGTTTTTGGATTAGGACTTTTGGAAGCCATTCCGGAAGCGAATATTCTGGCATTACAGGATATCAATGACACTAATGGCGATGGGATTTCCGGAAAAGCCAATTATGTCTGGGATCCGATGTTACAACAAACCGTATTGGGACGTTTTGGATGGAAAGCCAATACCGGAACCATTTTGGTACAATGTGCGGCGGCCTATGTGGAAGATATGGGGATTACCAATTATATATTTCCGAATGAAACCGGACACAACCAGTCAAACGGGCAAGATGGTCTGAATGATGATCCGGAAATTGCCAATGCTGTTTTGGATCAGGTGGCGTTGTATTGTAAAACACTGGCCGTTCCGGCACCGCGAAATATCGGTAGCCGACAGGTACGGGAAGGTGCTGCGATTTTTGAACGAATTGGCTGTGCGCAATGTCATACGCCAAAACAAACCACAGGATATAGCCCGATTGCGGCCTTGTCGAATCAGGTCATTTATCCGTATTCCGATTTGCTATTACATGATATGGGGGATGGATTGGCCGATAACCGTCCGGATTTCCTTGCAAATGGTAAAGAGTGGAAAACACGACCATTATGGGGAATCGGTTTAACGGAATTGGTAAACGGACATACACATTTTCTACACGATGGACGCGCGCGAAACCTAACCGAAGCCATTCTATGGCATGGCGGTGAAGGACAAAATGCAAAAGATCGTTTTAAACAACTTTCTACAGCGGAGCGAACCTCATTATTAGCCTTTTTAAACTCCTTATAAAAGTACACCTTTATATAGGTATATTTTAAAGTTACACCTGACAGGTTTCCAAAACCTGTCAGGTGTTTTAATTTATGGTATAAAAAAAGCCGGTGTGAGAAGCACCGGAAATTCTTCTTAACGAACCCTAAAGGTTTTCAACATCTTTGTAGAGTTTTACCTTATAAGTTACACCTGACAGGTTTCCAAAACCTGTCAGGTGTTTTCGTTTATGGCATAAAAAAAGCCGGTGTGAGAAGCACCGGCAATTCTTTTTTAACTAACCCTAACCAAATGAGAAATCATTTATTACTCTGCAAATGTCCGACATTTTTTTTAGCACTTGTGTTAACGGAATGTTATTTGTATGTTATTGATAATTAAAAAAATAGATTCTTAAGAATACTTTAAGATTTTTCTTTCCCGAAGGCTTCTTATTCCATTTTTTATAATTTTCAGATTATTTTTTGTCCTGTACTGCAAACACTTTTTTCAATAGATCAGAGCTTCTCGAATTCAGGTTTCCACGGATGTCTTTTTCCTCTACCGAAATCATTTTAAACACCCCTTTCATGGCTTCGTTGGTTACATAATCGGTTAAATCCGGATTTACTTTTTTAACCAATGGCAAGGTGTTGTATTTATTGATAATTCCCGTCCATACTTTATCAGCACCTACATTTTCAAACGAGGTTTTAATAACCGGATTAAATTTAGCGTATAATGCTGTTGACGTGGAACCCTGTAAATAGGTCGTTGCAGCGGTATCGTTACCCATTAAAATATTTTTGGCATCGGTAAACGTCATTCCTTTAACCGCGTTCACAAAAATAGGAGTGGCTTCTTTTACGGCATCTTCGGCCGCGCGGTTCATTACCTTAATACCTTCGTCTGCAAGGCTTCCCATTCCCATACTGCGTAGGGTTTTGTCTACTTTTTGCAATTCTTCCGGCATCAGGATTTTAACCATTTCGTTTTTATAAAAACCATCGACCTGAGTTAGCTTGGTTACCTGTTTTTCAATCCCTTTGTTTAAGGCCTCTTTTAAACCCGCTGCTATATCGGTCTGACTCAACAATCCGGTACCGGTACTTTGTGTTTTGGTAGAACCTTTTATTTTATCGGTTAATTGTTTAAAAATCTGCGCATCGGCATGATAGGATAGTGACAAAAGCGCAAGGAGTAAAATTATTCTTTTCATAGTATTTGTTATTGATGTTCAAAGGTAATCAAAGTTTGTACCAAAAATTTAGTATAATTTTTACTTATCAAAAAATAAGAACAATCAATTTGATTTATGGTTTTTGTGTGGATGCATTCGGTAATTTTGAGTACATTTAAAGTGCTATGGAGATTGATTCTCAAAACTTTAAATCCTTAAATCGTTTGTTAATCCAAAAATCTAAAAAAATGAAAGCACACAACAAACTAACAACTGCCTCAGGAAAACCCTACGTTGAAAATGAAAATTCGCAGACCGTTGGCGCACGCGGACCGATTTTACTTCAGGATTTTATTCTTCACGAAAAAATGGCCAGCTTTAATCGGGAGCGTATTCCGGAAAGAGTGGTACACGCCAAAGGTTCCGGTGCTTATGGGACTTTTACCGTTACCCATGATATTTCGAAATATACCAAAGCAAAAGTATTTAATAAGGTAGGAAAAGAAACCCGTGTGTTTCTGCGTTTTTCTACGGTTGGAGGAGAAAAAGGATCGGCCGATTCGGAACGCGATCCAAGAGGTTTTGCGGTGAAATTCTATACAGAAGACGGAAATTGGGATTTGGTAGGAAACAATACACCGGTTTTCTTTATCAAAGACCCTAAAAAATTCGGGGATTTTATCCACACACAAAAACGGGATCCGCAAACGAATTTAAAATCGCCAACCATGATGTGGGATTTCTGGTCGCTAAACCCGGAAAGTTTACATCAGGTGCTCATCTTAATGTCCGATCGCGGTACGCCAAAAGGCTATCGTTTTATGCACGGATTTGGAAGTCATACGTTTTCGATGATTAACGATAAAAACGAGCGTTTTTATGTGAAGTTCCATTTTAAATCGGCTCAGGGTATCAAAAATTTTACCGGTCAGGAAGCCGATCAGATGCGTGCGGAAGATATGGATTATGCACAACGCGATTTGTTTGAAGCGATCGAAAACGGGCATTATCCGCGTTGGAATCTGAGAATTCAGGTAATGACGGAAGCGGAAGCGCGAAACTATCATATCAACCCGTTCGATCTTTCAAAAGTATGGCCGCATGGCGATTATCCGCTTATCGATGTAGGGGTATTGGAATTAAATCAGAATCCGGATAATTACTTCCAGGACGTAGAGCAGGCGGCTTTTGCTCCGGCACACGTAGTGGATGGAATCGGATATTCGCCCGATAAAATGCTACAGGGACGTTTGTTGTCTTACCCGGATGCGCACCGTTATCGTTTGGGATCCAATTTCGAACAGATTCCGGTAAACCGTTGTCCGTTTGCAGTGAACAATTACCAGCGAGATGGAGCGATGCGTGTCGATGGAAACGGCGGTAGTAATCCGAATTATTTCCCGAATAGTTTTGATAACATTGAAGTGGATCAATCGTATAAAGAACCGGCCTGGGATTTAGGAAATTCTATAGCCGACTGGTACGATCGCAATGCGGAAGGTGAAAATGATCATTATTCACAGCCGGGTAAATTATTTGATATTATGACACCGGAAGCCAAACAAAATACCATCCATAATATTGTAGGTGCGATGAAAGGCATTGGCGGACCTAAAAAAATGGAAATTATCAACCGCCAGCTTTGTCACTGGTTCCGTGCCGATGCCCGATTGGGAATGGGTATTGCACAGGGATTGGGCGTAGAAATAGATATGGACAACATCCATAAAGGATAAAACAAAATAGTATATCGATTTAAAAAAGGCGCAGAGATGCGCCTTTTTTGTTTTATAAAAGATCGTGCTTAGGGTTTATACGGCTGATGATCATAACTTAATCCACGGCTAAATTTCCATACGCCGTTTTCCAGTAACCAGACATGTGTAAATTGTGCGATACTGGTTGGATATTCCGGCTTGTTCTTTCGGGTTTCATAAAACTGATGTTTTCCCGTTTGGATAGCACCATATAAAACACCGTTTTGTTTTAATGGATAGACTTGTAAGCTTTCGCGAATCAATGCCCGGCGGGATTTGTATTCCGATTGGCATAGTCCGTTTTGAATCCCGGAAATAAATTCGGCTTTGGATTTTGTGATGCCACCCAAATCGTGGTAAAATTCAAAATGATCACTGATAAGATTTTCAAATTGGCGGATGTCGCAGGTGTTGAATCCTACATTAAATAAAAGGCTGTCTTTTTCTCGTATGGCGCGGTACAATTCGGAGTGATGTTGCTCCTGACCGAACAGCGTGGTTGTCAGACAAAATAGGAGTAGTAAAAATCCCGTTTTTTTCATCATTTTCTTTTATCAGTCCGGTAAAACGGTAGTTTGTTACAGTTGATCGGAGTAGTTTTTTCAATCGAATATCTTAGATTAATTGTGAAACCCTGTTTTTCTGTGTTATAAAAATAGGCTTAAAGCGTGTTGAAGGGCAATCTATTAACAACCGAACACTTTTTTAATCTTGCAGAATTCACTACATTGCGACCTCAAAATTCAGAATAACAATGGAACAAGCACAACCTTACCAACCTGTTAATAAAGTCCGTATTGTAACGGCTGCGTCGTTATTCGACGGGCACGATGCGGCGATCAACATCATGCGTCGAATTATCCAGGCAACCGGTGTTGAGGTGATCCACTTAGGTCACGACAGAAGTGTGGAAGAAGTAGTTAATACAGCGATCCAGGAAGATGCCAATGCAATTGCAATGACGTCGTATCAGGGGGGACATAATGAATATTTTAAGTATATGTACGACCTTTTAAAAGAAAAAGGTGCCGGACATATCAAGATTTTTGGCGGTGGAGGCGGTGTGATCCTTCCGGAGGAAATTAAGGAATTACACGAATACGGAATTACGCGTATCTATTCGCCGGATGATGGAAGAGAGTTGGGATTACAAGGAATGATCAATGATTTGGTACAACGTGCCGATTACCCGGTTGGAGATGTTCTAAACGGAGAGATCAATCATTTGGAAGAGAAAAATCCAACGGCAATTGCACGGGTGATCTCATCGGCCGAAAACTTTCCCGAAGTGGCCAAAGATACCTTGGATCAGATTCATCAGAAAAATAAAGAAAATCATATCCCGGTATTGGGAATCACCGGAACCGGTGGTGCAGGTAAGTCGTCTTTGGTCGATGAACTGGTACGTCGTTTCCTGATCGATTTCCCGGAAAAAACAATCGGTTTGATTTCTGTCGATCCATCCAAACGAAAAACAGGCGGTGCTTTATTGGGCGACCGTATTCGTATGAATGCGATTAACAATCCAAGAGTTTATATGCGTTCTTTGGCTACGCGTCAGTCCAATCTGGCGTTGTCAAAATATGTGGCTGAAGCGATTGAAGTGCTAAAAGCAGCGAAATACGACCTGATTGTATTGGAAACATCCGGTATCGGTCAGTCGGATACGGAAATTCTGGAACATTCGGATGTGTCATTATATGTGATGACACCGGAGTTTGGAGCCGCGACACAGTTGGAAAAAATCGATATGTTGGATTTTGCCGACTTGGTTGCGATCAATAAATTCGATAAAAGAGGTGCGTTGGATGCGATTCGCGATGTGAAAAAACAATACCAGCGCAACCATAACCTTTGGGACGTAAACCCGGATGCGATGCCGGTTTTCGGAACAATCGCTTCGCAGTTTAACGATCCGGGAATGAACACGCTTTACAAATCCATTATGGATAAAGTAGTAGAAAAAACGGGTGCCGCTTTACAGTCGACTTTTGAAATTACCCGCGAGATGAGCGAGAAAATTTTCGTGATTCCACCGCATCGTACCCGTTATTTATCGGAAATCGCCGAAAATAACCGTAAGTATGATGAAGTAGCGGTAAGTCAGCAGGATGTGGCTCAAAAATTATACGGCATTTTTAAAACCATCGAAACCGTTTCAGGTCAAAAACCATCGATCAATAAATCAGGAATCGATGAGGCTTCCGTAGCAACTTCCGATGACGATAAAAAACTATTCCTGTCGTTATTGCTAAAAGAATTCGACAGAGTAAAAATGAACCTTGATCCGTATAACTGGGAAATTATTCTAACCTGGGATGAAAAAGTAAACAAATACAAAAACCCGGTGTACAGTTTTATGGTTCGTGATAAAGAAATCAAAATCGCGACACATACCGAAAGTTTGTCGCATTCGCAGATACCAAAAGTAGCATTGCCGAAATATCAGGCATGGGGCGATATTTTACGTTGGTCGTTACAGGAAAACGTACCGGGAGAATTCCCGTTTGCATCCGGATTGTATCCGTTTAAACGCGAAGGAGAAGATCCAACCCGTATGTTTGCCGGAGAAGGCGGACCGGAACGTACCAACCGTCGTTTCCACTATGTAAGTTTGGGAATGCCGGCAAAACGTTTGTCAACCGCTTTCGATAGTGTGACTTTATACGGAAACGACCCGGGTCACCGACCGGATATTTACGGAAAAATCGGAAATGCCGGAGTATCGATCTGTTGTCTTGACGATGCGAAAAAATTATATTCCGGATTCAATCTGGCACACCCAATGACATCGGTAAGTATGACCATCAACGGTCCGGCGCCGATGTTGTTAGGATTCTTTATGAATGCCGCTATTGATCAGCAATGTGAATTGTATATCAAAGAAAACGGATTGGAGAAAGAAGTAGAAGCTAAAATTGAAGCGATCTACAAGAAAAAAGGCGTAGCGCGTCCGCGTTATAATGGTGATCTGCCAAAAGGTAACGACGGATTGGGATTAATGCTATTGGGTGTTACCGGAGATCAGGTTTTACCGTTGGATATTTATAACGACATCAAAGTAAAAACATTAGCGCAAGTACGTGGAACCGTTCAGGCGGATATCTTAAAAGAAGATCAGGCACAAAACACCTGTATTTTCTCTACGGAATTTGCGTTGCGTTTGATGGGTGACGTTCAAGAGTATTTTATCACGAAAAACGTACGAAATTTCTATTCGGTTTCAATTTCCGGATACCATATCGCCGAAGCAGGTGCTAACCCGATTACACAGTTGGCCTTTACGCTGGCAAACGGATTTACCTATGTGGAATACTACCTGAGCCGTGGTATGAGCATTAATGATTTCGGACCAAACCTGTCGTTCTTCTTTTCAAACGGTATCGATCCGGAATATGCGGTTATCGGACGTGTGGCGCGTAAAATTTGGGCGAAGGCGCTTAAATTAAAATACGGAGCCAACGAAAGAGCGCAGATGTTAAAATACCATATTCAGACTTCCGGGCGTTCGTTACACGCGCAGGAAATCGATTTTAATGATATCCGTACGACTTTACAGGCACTATATGCGATTTACGATAACTGTAACTCGTTGCACACGAATGCTTACGATGAGGCGATTACTACGCCAACCGAAGAATCGGTGCGTCGTGCGATGGCTATCCAGTTGATCATTAATAAAGAGTTAGGATTGGCGAAAAACGAAAACCCAATTCAGGGATCGTTTATCATCGAAGAACTAACCGATTTGGTTGAGGAAGCCGTTTTAGCCGAATTCGACAGAATTACCGAAAGAGGTGGTGTGTTGGGTGCTATGGAAACCATGTACCAGCGTTCTAAAATTCAGGAGGAAAGTTTGTACTATGAAACCCTGAAACATACCGGAGAATTCCCGATCATTGGAGTGAATACGTTCTTAAGTTCGAAAGGTTCACCAACGGTTGTTCCGGCTGAGGTTATCCGTGCAACGGAAGAGGAAAAACAATTCCAGATTCATACCCTGGAAAACCTACATCAGGCGAATGCGGATGAAGTGCTAAAACAATTAGAGATTATCCAGGAAGCGGCGATTCAGAATCAGAATATTTTCGAAAAGCTAATGGATGCTGCGAAATACTGTTCTTTAGGTCAGATCACATCAGCTTTGTTTGAAGTAGGTGGACAATACCGCAGAAATATGTAATTAATAGATGATCATCATATGATAAAAAAGAGCACCCATTACGGGTGCTCTTTCAGTTATAACTAACCTCGATTATTAATTAATAATTATCTTCTTGGTGGTGGATTGGTTTTCGGAAGAAAGGCGTAACAGGTAAAAACCTTGTGGCAGTTCGTTTAACGTATAAACTTCCTGATTGTGTGCCGGTTTTTTGATTTGCTGTACGATTTGACCACTAATGTTGATCAATTGAATTTCGTCCAGTTCTTTTTCCGAATAAATATTGATGGTGTGATTGGTTGACGGGTTTGGATATACCGATACATTGGCAATCGCTTCGAAACTATCCGTAGCCAATGTTGGTCCCCAAACAGCTTGTACATATTCTGGATGATCAATGTATGGATTACGGTTGTTCTGACGGGCATAAATCGCATTGTTACGATCAATTTCACGCTGACTTACCGGGTCCTGTGTATGCCAGGTGTATAAAATACGAAGGAATGTCGTAGTGAATACCTGATTGCTGGTACCGTTAAACATCGCATAAGTATAGCCGGATACGGTATTTTCGTAACGGGTGGCGAAGTAAAAATACATACGAGCAATATCGCCTTTAAATTCATCGATTGGTTCGAATACGGTTCCGGTATATCCCGCAGCATAGCCGCTATTGGAAGCCGATCCCAGTTTGGATCCGTTGGTTGAGGTCCACGTGGCGGTTCCTACAACACCGTGTGGCCAGTTGTCTCTTCTGTTATTTACATATCCGTCGGTCGGTGGAATGTGGTGTGCATCGGAATACATAGGTGTCTGTGATCCGAAAACCGATTGTGGAACGGTATGTTCCCGGTTGTAGCAAGCGCCTTCTGCTGTATAATTTCCACATTGGTCGGTTTGGTACGTATAGCTATAGGCATCTGGGCCGGCTGGTTTTTCTGAATAAATGTCTAAAATAGTGTTGTCGTTTTCGTAGTAATGATCACGGTCCGATGTACCGTAGGTTGTCCAAAGACCATTATAAGTTCTGTCTGTGTGTCCCTTAATAATGTTATAAAGCTGGGTTTTTAAGGTATACCCGGTACCAGTGGCCGAATTGTAATACCCGGCCGGGATCTGACTAAATCCCAAAAATACCGACAATAATAGTGCGGTAGTGTAAAGTTTTTTCATAAAAGAAATAATATTTAGGATTCAAATGTAAAATGTTTGACGTTACAAAAAAAGAATTTTAACTATTTAGAAACGAGTGAATTACAAAAAAGTTTCTGTAAGGTTTATTTTGTAGGAAAATATAGGATAAACTTTTAACATTTTGTGAGGTCTGTAAAAAAAGGATATAAAAAAACCTGCTGAAAAGCAGGCTTTTTATAGGTTACAACTGTATTTTAGTTGATGATAACTTTTTTGGTCGTACTCATATTTTCAGATGACATACGGATCAGGTAAAAACCTTGTGGTAAATTTTCAAGCGTATATACTTCCTGATTGTGTACCGGTTTTTTGATTTGCTGTATGATTTGTCCGTTGATGTTAATCAATTCAATCTCATCCAATTCTTTTTCCGAATAAATATTGATTTTCTGATCGTTGGATGGGTTTGGATATACCATAACATTCACCAATAGATCAAAACTATCCGTAGCTAACATACCCGGCCAACGATTTTCGGCTACTGGTCCGCCCCAGATTACCGTCGCCAAATAAGGGTTGTCGATAAACGGGTTGCGGTTTCCTTGTCCGAAAGAATTACTAGCGTTTCCTAAATAGGTATTTCTACGGTCTTCATATTCCGAAACCGGATCTTCTGCATTCCATTGTAATAATAAGGTCATCATGTTACTGTCGGACGAAACGGTCGATCCTGTTGCTACATTTTTAGGCAAACAACGGGTTGGGTAACGTAAATACATATACATGATCATACGTGCCACATCGCCTTTCCATTCGTCACCGGGATACCATCCGCCAGAAACAGATCCGGAGTTACCGGAACCGGCTGCAAATTTTAAACTACCGCGTGCGCCGTTACGTTGTACATCGGAAGCACGCAAATGATGTGCATCGGCACCAGGTCCCGAAGTTCCTAAATCCGGGGTTCCCAATGATTTGGCAAAGGTGTGTTCGCGGTTCCATTGACAAGTTGTACCACCGCCATTATTGTTTTTGTTACGTCTTCTATGGTCGTTGTCATCCGATGAAGAAGAAGGACACATGTTGTTGCTAAAACCGTACAGCAATAATACGTTGGCATTCGAGGCATCATTGGGATCCAGATCAATAATTTTGTCTACATCCCAAATGTCGTCATAGCTCAGCGTTTTAGTGTGCGTGTTTGTGATTTTAGTCGATAGCGCACTTTTTAAGTTGCTACCGGTCACAGTCCAGTTAAATCCGTTATAGTACGGAGAAGCCGGAGCACCTGCTTGTGCGAAGCCCAATAGAGGAGAAAGGGCTAACGCGAGTGCGTAAATTTTTTTCATTTTAAGTCAGTTTATACAATTTGTTTATTAGGATTTTCGGTTGAAAAGTGCCATATAGAACCCGTCAAATCCGGATTCCGACGCCAAAACCTTAATATCTTTTACAAATTCAAATTGCTTTCCGGATTCGGTTTGCAGAAATTTCTGAACCTGTTCCTGATTTTCGGAAGGCAATACGGAACAGGTGGCATACACCAATTTCCCGCCCGGTTTTACAATTTTAGAGTAGTTTTCCAATACTTCCGCCTGTACTTTACGGATGTTGTCGATAAACTCCGGTTGTAGTTTCCATTTACTGTCCGGGTTACGTTTTAAAACACCCAAACCACTACACGGTGCATCGATTAAGACACGGTCGGCTTTTTCATGTAATTTTTTGATCACCTTCGTACTGTCGATGATACGGTATTCAATATTAAAAGCACCGTTTCTTTTCGCGCGGATTTTTAGTTGTTTTAATTTGCTTTCATACAAATCCATTGCAATTAACTGGCCTTTGTTTTCCATTAAGGAAGCCATATGCAATGTTTTTCCACCGGCTCCGGCACAGGTATCGACTACGCGCATTCCCGGTTTAATATCCAGAAAACGGGCAACCATTTGCGATGAGGCATCTTGTACTTCAAACATACCTTCTTTAAAGGCATCTGTAAGGAATACATTCGCTCGTTCTTTTAAAATCAAGGCATCCGGATAGTCCGAATGGAATTCCGTTTCGATATTCAGGTCCATTAAAACAGCACGAAGCTTTTCTTTGGTCGTTTTTAGCGTATTAACGCGTAAAATAACTTTCGCCTGTTCGTTTTGTGCTGCAATTTCTGTAGACCATAAGGCTTCGCCCAATTCCTGTACGCCAATTTCGTCCATCCAGTCCGGAATGGATTCTCTGTATTTTCTGATTTTTGACAATTCGTCAAAACGGCCTTTTATTTTTCGTACCGGAGTACTTTCAAAATACTTCCAATCCGGTAAGGTATACCCGCGTAAAACCGCCCAAACGGCAAAAATACGCCATACATTGTCCCGGTCATACGGTTCCTTAACTTCGGCTATTTCAGTGTACAAACGTTTCCAACGTACAATTTCATAAATGGTTTCCGCAACGAACTTTCGGTCGTGGCTTCCCCAACGTTTGTCTTTTTTTAAGGCGCGTGCCACTACTTTGTCGGCATATTCTCCTTCATTGAAAATAGCCATTATCGAATCAATAACGGTAAAAACCAGGTTTCTGTGTAATCTCATTTGTGTAAAAATCAGCTTGCAAAGATAGTTAATTTATTTACTTACAAGCCTATCTGTATCGGTTAATAAATGAAGAGGGCGTTTCGCCACATTTTTTTTTAAATAGCCTCGAAAAATAAGCATAATCATCATAGCCTAATGCCGTGGCTACTTCTGCAAAATTGTTCTTAAATCGGATCAATTCCCGTTTGGCTTCCAGGAATACCCGATCCAAAATGACGTCGGAAGTGGTTTTGCCGACCATCGATTGCGTGATGCGGTTTAAATGCTTCGGACTCACATTGAGCCATTCGGCATATTGTGAGGGTGATTTTTCGGATTTATAGTGCTTTTCAATCAGTCGTTCGAGTTCCTGAAATCGCAAGGCGTACGAATGTTGTACAGCGGTCGCGGTGGCATTCTTTTCGATATACAAACGGGTACTGTTGATATAGATCTGATCAATCAGACTGAGGATTTTTTGCATTTTTAGAACGGCCTCATTTTGATTTTCTTTCAGAATTTCGCGAAATAAAGATTCAAAATCGGTCAGATCGTTTTCAAGATATAAAAACGGAGCGTTTTGTACACTATAGAAAAACGGGTAGTTGTGAATTTTGATCCGATTGTAATGCAGGTCATAAAAAGCCTGTGTATGGAAAAAAATATAACCGCGAATGTCTTCCGATAATTCCCAATGGTGTGTTTGTCCGGGATTTAGGAAAAAAAGACTACCGGGTTTTACGGTATACGTAGTGAAATCAATTTCATGAATGCCGCTTCCCTGCGTAAAAAGTACAGTCAGGTAAAAATTGTGTTTATGCGGTTTATGAATGTTACGATGGTTGGTAATGATGTGATTTTCAATAGTGTTTGCGTAGAATTCCTTACGGGTTTCGCCCGGTTCGAATTGTTTTATGTCGAGAATAGCTGTTTTCATAAAACGGATATCGGGATTTTTTATGTCCTAAAAGTACAAAAACTTGTGTGAATCGTCTATAGCTTGTTGCCGAATTCTTGTGAAATTTGTATAAAAAAAGAGTTATGTCAATTTTAAAGAACATTGTAACGGAAAAATGTCCTAAATGTCATCAGGGACAGGTTTTTGAAAAGAAAGGAAATATATTACTTTTTCAGATGCCAAAAATGAATACGCATTGTTCCAACTGTAATCATAAATTCGAAAAAGAACCGGGATATTTCTTCGGATCCATGTTTGTGAGTTATGCCGTAGCAGTGGCCGAAATGGTTGCCTTTTTCCTGATTATCCAGTTTTTTGTGGACAGTTTTGTGACGATTGTGGTGCTTATCGGAATTATGTCGATCCTGTTAAGTACCTTTAATTTCAGAATGTCCCGTATGTTGTGGATGTATCTGTTGGACGGAAAAAACAAACGTTTATAGTTAAAAATGTTTGTAAATTAGCCTTTTAAATCCCTTCGGAATGAAAATAAGGCTACTACTGTTTACAGCATTCATTTGTTTTTCCTGTAATAAACTAAAACCGACAACCGATACAACCGAAAATAACGGTTTATCGGTGACGCTAACCAACCCAAATGCGGTTACTATCGATACGCTGCTAACGGATAAAATCAGTATCCGGGCCATTACAGTCGACAGTAACCGCATTTGGTATGCCGGAAGTAATGGAAAATATGGTTTTGTGACGTTAGACGGATCGAAGGCTTTTAAAGGACATATCGAAAAGAATGATCTGAAACCCGAATTTCGGAGTAGTGCGCAAACAAAAGAGCATGTTTTTATGATCAGTATCGGAAATCCCGGATTATTATATCGGATTGATAAAGATGGAAGTCATGTACAGTTGGTATATGAAGAAAAAGGGGAAAAGGTTTTTTACGATAGTATGCAGTTTTGGAACGATCAGGAAGGTATCGTGGTTGGCGATCCGACCGACGGTTGTTTTTCGCTCTTGATCACCCGCGATGGCGGAACAACCTGGACAAAAATAGGTTGTGATCAGTTACCGGGTATTGCTGATGGCGAGGCTTTTTTTGCCGCCAGTAACACCAATATTATTGTGAAGGAAAGCAATACCTGGGTAGTATCGGGCGGAAAACGTTCGCGGGTTTTCTTCTCTCCGGATAAGGGAAAAAGTTGGAAAGTAGTCGATACACCAATTGTTCAGGGCGAAGCAATGACGGGTATTTTTTCGGCCGATTTTTACGATAAGAATACCGGTTTTGCGATAGGCGGAAATTATGAAAAGCCAAATCAGAATTATGGTAATAAAATCCGTACAACCGATGGCGGGAAAACCTGGCAAAAAGTAGCCGAAAACAAAGGCTTTGGCTATGGTTCCTGTGTTCAGTTTTTTCCCGGTAGTAATGGTAGGGAATTGCTAACCGTAGGAGCTAGTGGTGTGTATTATTCGGCTGATTTTGGAGAAGACTGGCAAAAAATAGCCGATTATAAAGATTTGTTTACGATTCGTTTTGTAAACCGAAAAACCGTTATAGCAGCCGGAAATAACAAAATTCTACGATTTCGGTTTTAGTAAAACCGGTCAGGTTTCTCAGCGCATAGTAAAAAACCTGACAGGTTTCAGTGAGGTTTTGTATATGTATGAGTACTATTAAAACCTGACAGGTTTCTCTGCACAACGCTAAAAACCTGTCAGGTTTAGAACTAAACAGG
>NZ_JASLCE010000078.1 GCF_030146175.1 Flavobacterium sp.
ATTTTGCTGATGTAGTAAATGCCCGTTTAACATTTGTATTTGTGTATCCGATTGTTTATTCGGAAGACGAGCCTGTATGTTACCATTTTTCCGGAACCCTTTTGAAAATTCGGATACTGATTTCAGTGCTGCGATTACGGGAGGATTCTCTTCATTTTCTTTATTCGCAAAATCAATATCAGACACATAAGACAATGTTTTCAATCCTTTAATCTCCTGCATCGTTCCTTGAACATGCAACACATTCATCCATTTGGATTTGGCCATAATCGTAATACCCGGAACTGCGGCTATTTGATCAATATACGGCTGGTGAATGGGTACATCTATTTCATCAAGAAGGATCCCTTGCACCCGCCTACGATCTAAAGCTCTTTGGGTAAGCATTGATAACGGATTATCCAAAAAAGTTTCCGCATCTGGTTTATCCTTAAGATAAACCCATGCGTCTTCAGTTTGTGAATAAGACATATTGCACACTAAGAGTATAAATAATACAAAAATTCTTTTCATGTTTTAATTTTAAAAAAGTATTTTGTAATATTACTCTAAATCAGCTTATTTCCCTTTTAACATTATAGGACAACTAACTCACAATAGGAGTCAATCATAGAAATATGACACTTTTATTCTTTTCCAAATTTTGGAAAATACAGCTATTTTTTGATTATTTTCCCGGAAAAAGTCGCACTACCGGATACGATAGTATACAGGTAAAATCCGGTTTTCAGGT
Source organism: Flavobacterium sp. (assembly GCF_030146175.1). GTDB lineage: Bacteria > Bacteroidota > Bacteroidia > Flavobacteriales > Flavobacteriaceae > Flavobacterium. The sequence goes on from NZ_JASLCE010000078.1 coordinate 734, forward strand.
TTTCCATCGAAATCGTGGTTTCCTGAATATCATTTAATTTTTTGCGAATTACTTCCTGTCCAAGGTTATTGTAAAGTACAAAACTAGCTTCTTTTTGTCCCGAAGCCGAAATGGTCAGGTTGGCAGTTGTAGGGTTAGGATATAGGCTAAATCCATTTAATGTAAATGAATCGGTTGCCAATGTAAGGCTTATGGCCGAATAAAAATCCGGAATTCCATAGCCGTAAAAATCATCCGGATTGGTGTAACGATCCGCTGATTGTTTTATTCGTTGTACGATCTCCTGATTGGTTTTATCGGGTAATGCCTGCCACAAACAAGCTACCAATCCGGCAAGCGTTGGTGACGAAAAGGATGTTCCGTTATTAAAACCTAATTCTCCGGTTTCCGTAGTTACTACCGAACCGGTACCCATTGCCATTACATCGGGCTTGATTCTTCCGTCTGAAGTAGGTCCCTGCGAACTAAAAGACGATCGTACCTCTGAGGAGTTAACGGCACCGATGGTCAGTACATTTGGTCCATCAGCCGGAGCCGTAATATATTTCCACGGTTTTGCGCCTTCGTTTCCGGCAGAACACACTACAATCATACCTCTGGTAAAAGCGATATTCGCACCGCGAGTCACAAAGGTGGTATTACCGTCCATATCCTGATAAGTATAATTATAACTGGCATTTGTGAACTGACTATAGCCTAAAGATGAATTGATGACATCCACACCCAGACTATCGGCCATTTCTGCCGCTTCTACCCAAAGACTTTCCTCCAATGGATTCTCGGTATTATAATCTTCCGTTACAAATAAATAATAGGAGGCATCCGGTGCAGTTCCCACCAACTGATTTTCGACATAGGCCGCCATATTGGACAATACCTGAGTTCCGTGTTGGTATCCGGTATAAAAATTATCGTTGCGGTTTACAAAATTATAGCCGCCTTTAATCTGATTGTTATTACGGATACGGGCAAACGGAGCGGTCGTATTTACTCCGGGAAAACCGGCATCCAAAACGGCAATAATTTTTCCGCTGCCGGTATAGTTTTGTTGATGCAGTAAATGTCCGTTGAGCATTTGTATTTGTATCGCCGATTGTCCATAAGGGTAATCTGCCTGCACGCTAAATGCCTTCTGGAACAAACCGGAAGTCGGATTTTGTGCTGTTCTTCCTGTAATATTTAATGTTTTATTCGCAAAATCAACACTGCTCACAAACGGCTGGCTTGTTAAATTAGTAATAGCCTGTTGTGTTCCGCGAACATGTAATGCATTTAACCATTTGGATTTGGCCATAACCGTAATCCCCGGAATTGTCGTTATCTGATCAATATAGGGCTGATGAATGGGCGCATCCATCACATCGAGTGCGATTCCCTGTGCAGCTCTACGGTCTAAAGCGCGCTGTGAAAGTATCGACAGCGGATTATTGAGAAACGTTTGCGCATTGGGTTTATCCAAAAAATAAACCCATGCGTCTTCTTGTGAAAAGGATACGTTATATAATAAAAGTATAAGTAGCGTAAAGTACTTTTTCATGTTTTCGGGGATTTGAAAACGCAATTTAAGAAATTACTCCCGAACCTACTAATTCTTCTCCGATATGCCATGAAACAAATTGCCCTTCCGTTATAGCTGATTGCGGCTCTTCAAAAAGGACATACATCCCATTTTCGAACTGGAACAAGGTTGCTTTTTGTAACGGCTGACGGTAACGAATACGCGCCATTACTTCCATTTTCTCTCCGGCTTTTAATTTTAAATCCTCACGGATCCAGTGTACTTCCGGCTGTTGGATAAACAATGCTTTTTTAAACAAGCCCGGATGATTGTTTCCCTGACCGGTATAAATCGTATTTGTCGTCACATCGGTAGCAATAATAAACAACGGCTCTTTTGTTCCGCCGACGTTTAAACCTTTACGCTGACCAATTGTAAAATAGTGTGCCCCCTGGTGTTTTCCAACCACTTTACCCATTTCGGGCGTATAGGCTATATTTTTAGATAAATAGGCCAATTCCTCTTCTTGTGAAGCGAATGTTGGTTGTTCCTGATTGTAAACCGGACTATCGGCAGCTACCTCAAAAATCAATCCTTCTTTGGGTTGTAATTGCTGTTGCAAAAACTCCGGTAAACGTACTTTTCCGATAAAGCAAAGTCCTTGTGAATCTTTCTTTTCGGCTGTAACCAATTCCATACGTGCTGCAATTTCGCGTACCTGTGGTTTGGTTAATTCTCCGATAGGAAACAAGGATTTAGCCAGTTGCTCCTGCGATAACTGACATAGGAAATACGACTGGTCTTTATTTCCATCGACACCCGCCAGCAATTGATATACTTCTTCTCCGTCTTTTTCAAGGATTCCTTTACGGCAATAATGTCCCGTTGCCACATAATCGGCACCAAGACTTAAGGCTATTTTCATAAAGACATCAAACTTGATTTCGCGGTTGCAAAGTACATCCGGATTTGGGGTTCGCCCCTTTTCGTATTCGTTAAACATATAGTCTACGATACGTTCTTTATATTGTTCACTCAGATCGACTGTCTGAAATGGAATTCCTAATTTTTCGGCTACCAAAAGCGCATCATTGCTGTCTTCCAGCCAAGGGCATTCGTTCGATATTGTTACCGAATCGTCGTGCCAGTTTTTCATAAAAAGGCCAATCACTTCATAGCCCTGCTCTTGTAAAAGATAGGCTGCCACACTCGAATCCACACCACCGGAAAGTCCTACGACTACTCGTTTCATTTATTTATTCTCCTTCTTTTTATATTGATTTTCAGTTATTTTACGCAAAAGTACGATATTATTCGGTTTTGCTTTTTAATTCGGTTGGTTTCTTCTTTCCGTCCGAATCGGTAACGATTTTAAACGTCATATCGTTTACTTTTTTCGCGTTGACTTCCTTAACCAGTTTGTTTTTTTCGTAGAATTTCCAGATTCCGGATTTTTTACCCTTTTTAAACTGACCGCGAACTGTTACTTCGTTGGCTGCGTTGCGATAGATAGACGGTCCGTCGAATTGATCATTAACATAAGTCGTCTCTTCAATAACCACTCCTTTATCGGAATATTTTTTATAGATACCTTGTTTCAGACCGTTTGCATAGGTAGCTTCCTCTGCGATGGCACCATTCGGATAATAGGTCTTACGCGTACCATCTAATTTCCCGTTTTTATAATACTCCTGCGTCATCACCGGTTTTCCACCTTTATGGTAAATTTTCCATTCGCCTTCGTGTTCTTTGTTTACGATCTTCCCCTCACTTACCTTATTTCCTTTCTGATCGAAAAAAATACTGTAATTGGATCCATCATTGGCCGAAAAATCACGGGTTCCAATAACGGGTCCTGCTTTGGTGTTGTCGAAATATTTAAAAACACCTGTTTCTTTACCGTGATCAAAAGTTCCTTCATAGCGCGGGTATTTGGTATCTTCATAAACACCTTTCCACAATCCGTGACGTTGACCTTTATCGTCGGTTTTATTGATTTCCTGCGCGAAAGCTACAGCACAGAATAACGAGCATAGCGCTAAAAATGTTGTTTTCATAGTATTGGGCTTATCCAAAATTAAAACGTATAATTCTGAAAATAATTTTATAAAGTCGGTTCGCTAATTTATCAAAAGATTATACAAAAAAAGCATCCGTGATGGATGCTTTTTTTTATTTTTTGTTGTCCTTGGCATTTTTCTGTGCCTCGGCCTGCTCCATCATTTCCTGCATTTTTCGTTGAAACTTACTCTGTTTCTGAGGTTTCGTCTTATTTTCCTGAATCTGAGCATGGATCTTCTCTTCGTTAACAATGTAATTCTTGATCACCAACATAATACCGATCGTGATTGTGTTTGAAATAAAATAGTACAAACTCAACCCGGAAGCATAGTTATTAAAGAAGAACAACATCATGATCGGAGAAACATAGATCATGATTTTCATGATTTTGCTCATATCCGGCATCCCTTCCTGTGGCGGTGTGCTCATCGCCTGATCGCCGGTTGTCATTTTCATATAGAAGAAAATCGCAACAGAAGCAAGAATCGGGAATAAACTCACGTGGTTTCCATAGAATGGAATATAGAATGGTAAATGTAATACCGAATCGTATGATGATAAGTCATCTGCCCAAAGGAAACTCTTCTGTCTTAAATCGAAATAGGACGGGAAGAACTGGAAGAGGGCGTAGAAAACCGGAATCTGCATCACCGCCGGCAAACAACCCGCCATTGGGTTTACACCTGCTTTATTGTACAGTTTCATCGTCTCCTGTTGTTTCTTCATCGGATCTTTACCGTATTTCTCGTTTAATTCGGCAATTTCCGGACGCAATACTTTCATTTTCGCCTGCGACAGGTACGATTTATACGTTACCGGTGACATTACCAAACGTACTAAAATCGTAAAGATAATGATTGCAATTCCGTGAGGAATAAAATCGCTCAACACATTGTAAACCGGGATAAATACATAACGGTTGATCCAACCGAAGATTCCCCATCCCAATGGCATGATTTCGTCTAAATTCTTATTGTATGAATTTAAGATATTATAATCCGACGGTCCATAATACCAGTTCATATTATAGTTCAATTCGCCGTTTTTAAAATCCAACGGTAATTTTGCTACAAAGTTTTTGGTATAAACCGTGTCAATTTTTTCGTCGTGAACCAGATTTTCCGATTTTAACTGTGCCGTTTTAAACGGAGTATCGGTTAATAAAATCGATGTAAAGAAGTGTTGTTTAAACGCTACATAAGTTACCGCTTCCGCCGATTTTTCGTCTAGTTTACTTGTCGCACTTAGCGAGTTGTCTTTTCCGTTTTCGTATTCGTATACCAAATCAGTATAACGGTTTTCGTAGCTTACACTTTTCTCGTTACGGAATGATTTTAACTGCCATTCCATATCCAATGGTTTCGCTGTGTTCACTACCGAACTCAATCCTTGCGAACGGATCGCGAAATCCATCATGTATTCTTTTGGTTTTAATACATAACGGTATTCCAGGAATTGATTCGCACCCGCTTTTAAACGCATGGTTACGACATCGTTAGCCCCTTCTTTGGTAACAGTTGGTTCGAAATATAGGTCTTTCGTATTTAAAATACGATTGTCCTGCGTATGGATTTGTAAATTCAGGTTGGCATTGTTTTGTTGAATCAAGGCCACCTGTTTTTTAGAATCTTTGCTGAATTGCTCAAACCCGTTAATAGTTGCTTCAGTGATATAACCACCTTTGTTCGCAATTTTTAACGTTAAAACGCCATTGGATACTTCCGTAACGTTTTCTTTAGCCGACGGCAATGACGCGCTATAGGCAAAAGCACCTAATGAACTCTGTAACGCTTTTACGCGAAGGGAATCGGTTTTAGTGGTATCCGCTATTACTTTACTAACAGCAGCTTCCCTAGCCTTTTCCACTTTTTCGGTTTTCGCTTTTTCAGCGTCAGCAGCCATGGATTTTTTCTCTTTATCGATGTTGTTAAACATCATCCAGATCATTAATCCGGCAATCAAAACAAATCCTACAATAGATTTTGCGTCTAATTTCTTTTCTTCCATTCTAATGTTTACTATTTACGGTGTTGCTTTTTTAGCAACCAACTTTATTCGTAACCGCCGCCTGTACAAAATGTACGAATAACGGATGCGGATTCGCAACGGTACTTTTGTACTCCGGGTGGTATTGTACTCCGATAAAGAACGGATGGTTTTCCAGTTCGATAACTTCTACCAGTCCGGTGTCCGGATTAACACCCGATGCTTTTAATCCTGCATTTTCCAGAACTTCCATATAATCGCCGTTAAATTCGTAACGGTGACGGTGGCGTTCCAAGATATTGGTTTTTCCATAAATGGAGTGTGCCAGTGTGTTTTCTTTTAAGGTACATTTCCAGGCACCCAAACGCATGGTTCCTCCTTTATCGGTAATATTTTTTTGTTCTTCCATGATGCTGATCACCGGATAGGACGTGCTTTCGTTCATTTCGGTCGAATTAGCATCGGCATAACCCAGTACATTTCTGGAATATTCAATCACCGCCATTTGCATTCCCAAACAGATTCCGAAAAATGGAATTTTGTTTTCGCGGGCATAGCGTACGGTTTCGATTTTTCCTTCAATTCCTCTTCCACCAAATCCGGGTGCCACTAAAATTCCATCCAGACCTTTTAGTTTGTCGGCTACCGTTCTTTCGTCCAAATGCTCGGAGTGAATGCTAATTACGTTCACTTTCGTTTCGTTGGCCGCTCCGGCGTGAATAAAGGCTTCCAGGATCGATTTATACGAATCCTGTAATTCTACATATTTCCCAACCAAACCGATGTTAACGGTGTGTTTCGGGTTTTTCAGTTTGTGTAAGAACTCATTCCACTGTAACAAATCCGGTGTGTTTTTTTCCGGTAAGTCCAGTCTTTTTAACGCTACGCGATCCAATCCTTCTTCCAGCATCAGGTTCGGTACGTCGTAAATCGTAGAAGCATCGATCGATTGAATCACTGCTTCTTTTTTAACGTTACAGAACAAGGCCAGTTTCTGACGTAAATCGGACGATATTTCATGTTCGGTTCTACAAACCAGAATATCGGCTTTAATTCCGCTTTCCATCAAGGTTTTTACCGAGTGTTGCGTTGGTTTTGTTTTTAATTCTCCTGCAGCGGCCAAATAAGGAACCAATGTCAGGTGAATCACAATTCCGTTGTTATCGCCCAGTTCCCATAATAACTGACGAACCGATTCGATATACGGTAAGGATTCGATATCCCCTACCGTTCCACCAATTTCGGTGATCACTATATCATAATCGCCGGATTTCCCCAGCAATTGCATGCGTTCTTTAATTTCGTTCGTGATATGCGGAACAACCTGTACTGTTTTTCCTAAAAACTCACCACGACGTTCTTTTTCAATTACCGAAAGATACACTCTACCGGTAGTTACGTTATTGGCCTGTGATGTAGGTACATTTAGAAAACGTTCGTAATGTCCTAAATCCAGGTCGGTTTCTGCTCCATCATCAGTTACATAACACTCTCCATGTTCGTAGGGATTTAATGTCCCCGGATCCACATTAATATAAGGATCGAATTTCTGGATCGTCGTTCGGTAACCTCTTGCTTGTAATAATTTAGCTAAAGAAGCTGCAATAATTCCTTTTCCTAAGGAAGAAGTCACACCTCCTGTAACAAAAATATATTTTGTCTGATTCATTGTGTTGTTGTTTGTTGTAGTTGTGTAAAAAACTTGGCAAAAGTACAATTATAAATTGAGAATTAATAACGGTACCCTGACAATTATTCGTTAATAAATCGGTTACGGTTTTGGGAAATTCCTTTTGATGTTTCGCACCAATTCCTCCAGTCCGTTTAGCTTTAATTCGTATATCAACTGTAGTTGTTCGCCCAATTGTCCTTTTGGAAAACCTTTATTGTGATACCATACGACATAATATTCGGGCAGGTCGATAAGAAAACGCCCTTCGTATTTTCCAAAGGGCATTTTTGTATGAGCTAATTTTATTAGTAATTCTTTTTGTTTATCCGGAAACATTACTCCATTCCTATTTGGGAAATTGCACTTCTGCCTAGCGGCATTTTCGGATCTTCTCCATAATCGTTTCTTCCGTGGTCACCGTGCGATACCATATAATATAATAGTACAAACGATCCAAACGGAATCAGAGAAACCAGGTACATCCATCCGCTTTTATTCACATCGTGCAGTCTTCTTACCGTTACGGCCAACGATGGAAGAATGGATCCTGCAATATACAATAGCAACAAAACACCAATTAATCCTCCGATTATTTCAGATTCGGCACCAAGTCCCACAAAGAACCCTATCCATAAGGCAAACATAATAACGATGTGAAACAGCATAAAATTCCAATATTCGGCACGTCGGGCTCGACCGGAAAAAGTAGCATAATTATCAATCATTACTTTTTTCCACCAGTCTAACATGTTGTAATCTTGTTCTTTTTTTATCATTATTTCCAGTTAAAGGTTATTACTTTTTTGATATCCGGGTTTAAACTCAAATACACCGGACAGGTTAATGCCGTTCTTTCCAGAATCGTTTTGGTCTTATCATCAGCCTTGATATCCATATGGAAAATCACCTGAATTTCAGAAATTTTACGTGGTTCAGCCTGCATTACTTTAGTTACTTCGGCTGTCGATCCGGAAAAATCCACCTCCATCGAACGGGCTTTAATTCCCATTACGGTAAACATACAACTTGCCAAAGCATTGGCTACCGTATCAGTTGGTGAAAAGGCTTCTCCTTTTCCGTTATTATCTACCGGCGCATCGGAAATAATTTCACTCCCGGATTGTACATGTATGGACGATGTTCTTAAATCGCCCAGATAGGTTACTTTTGAGGTCATTATTTTGCTTCTTTAACAGTTAAATCGTCGTTATAATTCATAATATACACACCCGTGTTGTAATAGCCGCCACCCAAACTGGTATAATCAAATTTGTTTTCCACCTGTTCGGAAGCGTTTTCATTTACCGATTCTTTAAATCCGTTTTCCTGGAACATTCGTACAATTACATCGAACGTTACATCAAAACCACGGGTTGCAAAACGGTTCGGGAAAATATTGTTTTTCTTTTTAAAAGTATTCGCAAAAACCAAAGCCTCCGGTGTTTCGTTATCTTTGGTAACCGACGGATACAACAGTCTTAGTTTTGTTAAACGGCTCAACGGTATTTCGTCAAAATCCAACGTTTCGTTTTTCTCTAATGTTACCAATTGTACCTGGAATTGCGATAAGGCGCTCACCAAAACATTCAGCGAATTCAATACCAGTGTTTTGCTTTCGGTTTCCAGAATTACAAAATTCACTTTATCGGCTTCCATTAAACTTTTGATATTTTCCAACGTAACAGCTCCTTTTTCGTTTAATTCCGCCAGTCGTACCGATGGATAATTCTCTTTTAGGAATTGTCGTGAAGAACCTTTTTTCGGATCGACAATTGCAATAATGTTTCCGTTTTTAGACTGCATATAGTCGAACATCTTGCGTTTCACATCATCCGAATTGGGCATCGATTGGAACAGATTCGAATACGGTTTTCCTTTTTCGTTCGACAATGGCGAAATCACCGGTGTATTGTACTGACTTAACAAGTTTGCAGTATTTTCCACATTCGACTGGAAAAACGGACCAATAACCGCATCGGTATTCGAAAAGTTGTTTTTATCGATAACCGTAGCAACAGCCGAGTTGTTTTTCGTTTCTTTAGAATCAAAAATTCGGACTTTTACCGGTAATCCCAACGCGCGTGCCGAATCGATAGCCATTAAAGCACCGGCATAAAAATCCAGTGTCATGTTCAGGAATTTATCCGAACGCAATCGCTCCTGAGTGGTACGAACCGAGTCGGAAGCAATACGATCCAGATTAAACGGCATAAACAATACCAGTTCCTTTTCGTTGTCTTTTTTCAGTGTTTTTACAATATCAACCGATGCTTTATTTGCTTTAACGTCATCAAATTTTGACGTATTTGGCATTTTCAATTGCATTCCGGCTTTAACACCATCCTTTAATTCCGGGTTTAACGCGATAAGCTGTTCTTCCGATAAACCGGACGATTTTGTTAAACGATACATGGTTTCCTTTGGTTTTACCTCATAGGTCATGTATTTATTGTTTATAGCAACTTTCTCGATTTCTTTTTCGACTGTTTTCTGAACCGCCGGAACATTTTTACTCAGTCTAAGATTGTACCCGATTTCCAGGTTTTCTTTGATCGCCGGATTTAAGTCTTCCAGTTCCGAAACCGATAATCCGTATTTTTTAGCGATTCCAAATTTTGTTTCTTTGGCTTCAACTATATGGTACAAGGTTTTACCATTGGTTGGTGCAAGTGATTGTTTTACTTCCTGAACCGTATTTTTAACCGGCTCTTTGTCTGCTTTTGGAACGTTAATCGTTAACACCTGACCGATTTTCAGTCCTTCTTTTTCAACAGACGGATTGCTTTTATAAATCGCTTCAATAGTGGTTCCGTATTTTTTTGCGATACCATATACCCCTTCTTTTGGTTCTACAGTATGCGTAATGGTTTTAGTAGCAACCGCTTCTTTGACCTTATCTTTTATCACCTCTTTAACCGGTGCTTTTTTGTCGTCTGTTTTAGCAGCAAGCATTTTGCCGGCACCTGTCGGAACCAGTATTTTCGTATTTTCCTTTAATCCGTTTTGCGAATCGGGATTCATCCGATAAATATCATAAGGCGTTACACTGTACTTCTTGGCAATTTGCACTACCGTTTCTCCTTTTTCTACCTTATGTTCGATGTAATTTTTAGTTTGCGCAAAGGCAACATTCGACAGGAATAATCCTGAAATTACAACAGTTACAAAATGTTTCATACTACTTTTTTTACGCGAATAAGTCGTTATAAAGTTAGAATTTTATAACGACTTATCTGAATTTACTTTTCTTTTTATTCCCACTCAATAGTGGCCGGTGGTTTGGAGCTGATATCGTAAACAACCCGGTTTACCCCTTTCACTTTATTGATAATTTCGTTTGATATTTTCATTAGGAAATCATACGGCAAATGCACCCAGTCGGCTGTCATTCCATCGGTCGATTCTACCGCACGTAATGCCACCACTTTTTCATAGGTACGTTCATCACCCATAACTCCTACACTATTTACAGGAAGCAGGATCGCTCCGGCCTGCCATACTTTATCATACAATCCGTGTGATTTTAAACCTTCGATAAAGATCGCATCCACATCTTGTAGAATCTGAACTTTTTCCGGTGTAATATCACCTAAGATACGGATTGATAAACCTGGTCCCGGGAATGGATGTCTTCCTAATAAATCCGGACTGATTCCCAAGGTAGCTCCTACTCTTCGTACTTCGTCTTTAAACAACATACGAAGCGGTTCTACGATTTGTAATTTCATATAATCCGGCAAACCTCCCACGTTATGGTGCGATTTGATCGTTGCCGATGGTCCTTTTACCGATACCGATTCGATTACATCCGGGTAAATCGTTCCCTGAGCCAGCCATTTTACATCTTCGATCAGATTGGCTTCATCGTCAAATACTTCAATGAACACACGTCCGATTGTTTTACGCTTTAACTCCGGATCTTCAATTCCTGCCAATTCATTCAAAAAACGTGCCGAGGCGTCTACTCCTTTTACATTTAATCCCATTCCTTTGTATTGTTCCAATACATTTTCGAATTCATTTTTACGTAAAAGTCCGTTATTCACGAAGATACAGTATAGGTTTTCGCCAATTGCTTTATTTAACAATACGGCTGCCACGGTTGAGTCGACACCGCCGGAAAGCCCCAAAACAACCTTGTCACCTTGAATTTTTTCGCGCATTTCTTCCACGATTTCCTCCACAAAGGCTTTTGGCGTGAACGTTTGCGGTACTTCGGCAATTTTTACCAGGAAGTTTTCCAACATTTGTTTTCCATCGGTCGAATGATATACTTCCGGGTGGAACTGAATGGCATATGTTGTTTCACCATCAATACGGTAGGCTGCATTTTCCACATCTTTGGTACTGGCCAGACATACACCGTTCGTTGGTAATTGTTTAATTGTATCACTATGGCTCATCCAAACCTGACTGTTCAATGCCACTTCATCAAAGAACAATTCATCGTCTTTAACAAAAGACAGGTTAGCGCGTCCGTATTCGCGGATATTGGAAGGCGCTACTTCTCCACCACTAAAATGTGCCAGATATTGCGCACCGTAACAAACGGCTAATAATGGCATTTTACCTCTGATTTGAGACAAATCAGGATGTGGAGCGTCTTCTGATCTTACGGAAAACGGGCTACCGGAAAGGATAACCGCTTTATAACTTGATAAATCACTCGGAAAGTGATTGTAAGGAAAAATTTCGCAGAAAATATTTAATTCGCGAACTCTTCTCGCAATAAGCTGTGTGTATTGCGACCCGAAATCTAAAATAAGTACGTTGTGTTGCATGTGCAAAAATAGACAATTCTTGAAAATTGAAAAATTTAAACGAGCGAAAAAACGTAAAGAAATCGTATTCAAATGATTACATAAACATTTTTATCCTATAGTGGTCATTTTTGCTGTTAAACCCGGCATCTAAACCTGACAGGTTTGCGAAACCTGTCAGGTTTATAAACAAAAAAAACGGCTTCAATGAAGCCGTTTTTTTATTTATATAAGACGCTTTATTAGTCCAAAGCGTAGTTGATTGTTACGTTTGCCGTTACTTCGATTTCACCGATAGCCAACGTTTCTCTTGACATTTCCGTATCAGCTGACATTTTCATTGCCGCCATATACGGTCTTGGATAATACGTTGATGAATTATCGGTTACTAAAACCGCTTTCCCCATTTTCTGGTTTAAAGCACTTGCATAATCCTGCGCTTTAGTCTTAGCATTCTGAACCGCTTTAACACGTGCCTGTGATTCATATTCGGCTACTTTAGTCGATCTGAAATCTACTCCGTTGATCACATTGATACCAGAATCTACTAATCCCAACATCATGGTATCGTATTTCGATAAATCTTTTAAGGTGATAGAAATCGTCTGATTCGCTACGAAGTAATGTTTTTTCTTTTCGTAATCGTAGGTTTTGTTTAACTGAACCTGTTTCGTCTGATAATCCGATTCCGGTAATTTTGCTTTTTTCAGGTATTTGATCACCGCGTCTATTGCGATATCATTTTTCTTTTTCACATCAGCGGCCTGATCACCGGTATTCTCCACTCCTACGCTGATAATCACATAGTCTGGAGTAACTTTAATTTTTCCTTCTCCGGAAACAATTATCTGAGGTTGTGTTTTCATTTCTTGTGCGTTTGAAACGGTTGCCATAAATAAGGCTACTGCGAATAATACTAATCTTTTCATTTTTGTGCTTTTAAAGTTAAACAGTATAAATCAAATGTGATGCCAAAATTTATAACTTCCCGGTTTTTGCCAGAAAAAACAGGATAATAATCGGTATTGCCAACAGGATTACCATAAGCGTATTTTCGGTTAACATTTCTGGTACTTTGGCAATTGTGATCACATAACCGCCAATTGCGCCGCCAAAATGGGCTACGTGTCCGATATTATCATTTTTGGCTTTCATGCCATAAATCGAATACAGCAAATAACCAATTCCGAACAAATAGGCCGGAACCGGAATAATAAAATACAATCCCAATGTCATGTCCGGACGTAATAATATAGCCGAATACAATATTCCTGTTACCGCACCCGAAGCACCAATTGCTCTGTAATAATAATCGTCTTTATGGAAATACAACGTCAGTAAACTTCCGCACAACAGACTCCCGATATAGATAATTAAAAACGAAAGCGTTCCCAAATCGTGTAGTACCACAGGTGCAAAAAAGAAAAGGGTTATCATGTTAAAAGCCAGATGGGCAATATCGGCATGTAGAAAAGAAGACGAAAACATTCTGATCTGTTCTCCGGCACGAATACTACCGATATGAAATTCGTATTTTCTAAAAAAAGCCGGATCGTTAAATCCTTTAAAACTTACGATTACATTAATCGCAATAATCACTAACAATACAGGATTCATGCTGCTCAATTATTTTCTTTGTGTAAAAATACACATTGTTTGTTTAGGTAATGTTAATTTGGAATGGTAAAAATATTTTTAAAAGGTATATTTGTAAAAAATAATTTAAAATGCAGTTTATTCTTTATATAATAGCATACCCGTTTTTATGGTGTGTCTCTATGCTTCCTTTTCCTGTTTTTTATCTGCTTTCGGACTGTATTTATTTTATAGTATACCATGTTATCGGATACCGAAAAAAAACCGTGCGAAAAAATCTAGCCGATACCTTACCCCATTTATCGGATCAGGAACGCCTTCGTATTGAGCGGAAGTTTTTCCAGCATATGTGTGATATGTTTTTAGAAATGGTAAAAACAATGACCATCTCGGAAGCCGAAATGAAAAAACGTTTTGTTTTTACCAACGTCGAGCTGGTTCAGGAAATGGAGAAAAAAAATAAAAGTATCATCATGATGTGCGCGCATTATGCCAGTTGGGAATGGTTGATCATTATTGATAAATACATTAATTTCAGAACATTTGCCGTTTACAAAAAAATACAAAACAAATATTTTGACAAACTAATCCGCGATATTCGTTCCCGTTTTAATTCGACTGTAATCGAAGCCAAAGAAACAGTCGATGGAATTCGTCGCAACGAAATCAACAATGTAAAAGGATTCTACGGATTTGCCAGTGATCAATCGCCGCAATTGCACCGTACGAATTATTTTGACACTTTTATGGGAATCAATGTTCCGGTATTTACCGGTGCGGAAATGTTGGCTAAAAAACTGGATTTATCGTTGGTTTTTGTAAAAGTTCAAAAAGTCAAAAGAGGTCATTATCAGGCTACTTTTGTTCCGCTATCTGAAAACCCAAAAGAAATTCCGAATTACGAAATCACCTCAACCTATTTACGAATGGTTGAAGAACAAATTTATGAAGCGCCGGAATTTTATTTGTGGACACACAAACGCTGGAAACACCGCGACAAACAATCGGATCGATCGCCAAGAATTAAAAAAGCCCTGAATTAATCAGGGCTTTGTTTTTTATAGTTGAAACCAGTTTTCGACCATTTGTTTTTCGGAGTGCAACGCGTTTTTATGAACAAACTCATTTGATTTTTTGTTGTATTCATAATCCTTGCTCCACTCTTTATGATTCTCGGCCAAAGCCTGTAGACTGTTGCAAACATATTCCACCTCATCGGTCGTCGTTGTCGGGTGAATGGACATTCTAATCCATCCCGGTTTTTCAATTAAGTCACCGGAAGTAATTTTATCGGTAAGATAATGCGATGTTTCCTGATCAACGTGTAACAGATAGTGTCCGTATGTACCGGCACAACTGCAACCGCCACGGGTTTGAATACCGAATTTATCGTTTAGTATTTTTACGCCCAGATTAAAATGCAGTTCATTGATATAAAATGAAACCACTCCAAGACGATCTTCATGCTGTCCGGCCAAAATATTGATATTCGGTACACTTTTTAAGCGTGCAAAAACCTGTTCAATAATTTCGTGTTCGCGCTTCAGGATATTATCAATTCCCATTTGCTCTTTTAGCTTTACTGCCAAAGCGGTTTTGATCACTTGTAAAAAGCCCGGTGTACCACCATCTTCGCGTTCTTCGATATTATCTAAATATTTGTGTTCGCCCCAAGGATTCGTCCAACTTACTGTTCCGCCACCCGGGCAATCCGGGATCATATTTTTGTATAGTTTTTTATTAAATACCAACACACCCGACGTACCAGGTCCGCCCAGGAATTTGTGTGGCGACATAAAAATGGCATCCAGATAACCCTCCGGATTATCCGTCGGATGCATATCAATTTTTACATAGGGCGCCGAACAGGCAAAATCGACAAAACAAACACCATTATATTCGTGAATCATTTTTGCAATTTCGTGGTACGGTGTACGGATTCCCGTTACGTTAGAACAAGCCGTAACCGAAACGATTTTTAACGTACGGTCTTTGTATTCTTCCAACAGACTGCGGAAGCTATCCAGACAAATCAATCCCTGTTCGCAAGCCGGAATTACTTCCACTTTTGCGATGGTCTCCAACCAGGATGTTTGGTTGGAATGGTGCTCCATATGCGAAATAAAAACAACCGGTTTTTTCTCGTCCGGTATCTGCGTGTATTTCTGTAAGTTTTCAGGAACTTTTAATCCTAAAATACGCTGAAATTTATTAATTACACCCGTCATTCCCGAACCATCAACAATCAGAACATCATCCTGATTACTGTTTACGTGGTTTTTAATAATATGACGCGCTTCATGATAGGCCATTGTCATGGCTGTTCCGGAAACCGTCGTTTCGGTATGCGTATTGGCGACAAAAGGACCAAAATCGTTAATCAGTTTTTCTTCGATCGGACGATACAAACGTCCGCTGGCCGTCCAGTCGGTATAAATAATTTTTTGTTTTCCGAAAGGAGATTCGAATTCCTGATCAATACCGATAATATTTTTTCGGAATTGCTGGAAGTACTGTTCTAATGTTGTGGGTTCCGTCGCTGTTGTTATCATTATAAAAACTATTGAAGTGCAAATTTATAATTTATAAGCACTAAAACTGTTAAAAAAAGCTTCGAAATAATCATAACTAAATTATAATCATAAAAAAAGATGGAAGCCAAAACCTCCATCTTTCCCCTTTTTAGAAATATATAACAGTGTGCGTCTACTTTTTCAGGACTTTTGCCCGGTTGTATTCATAATTCATCTGTGCGATATTAAGCACCGATATGCTTTGCGGACATTCCACTTCACAGGCTTCCGTATTCGAACAATGCCCGAAATCTTCACGGTCCATTTGCTGAATCATGTTCAGTACCCGATGCTCTCTTTCCTCTTTACCCTGCGGCAGTTTCGCCATATGCGAAATCTTAGCCGACGTAAACAAGGCAGCGCTTCCATTTTTACAAGTCGCCACACAAGCACCGCAACCGATACAAGCGGCCGAGTCGAAAGCGGATTCTGCTGTTTGATGGTTTACCGGAATACTATTGGCTTCCGGAGCTTGTCCTGTATTGACCGATACAAATCCGCCGGAAGCAATAATCCGGTCGAAAGCACCGCGATCGACTTTCAGATCCTTTTTAACCGGAAAGGCTTTGGAACGGAACGGTTCGATCACAATCGTTTCTCCATCCTTAAATTCCCGCAAATGCAACTGACAGGTCGTGGTATTTTTTAGCGGGCCATGTGCCAGTCCGTTTATCATCACGCCACATTGTCCGCAAATTCCTTCACGACAATCGTGATCAAACTCAACGGGCATTTCATCCGAAAGCACCAGCTTTTCGTTAAGCGTATCCAACATTTCCAGGAACGACATATGCGGATTAACGTCTTCCAACAGATAATCGACCAGTTTTCCCTGTGTATTTTTATCTTTTTGTCTCCAAATTTTCAGGTGTAATTTCATAGTCTTTTCCCTTTAATTATTTGTAGCTTCTTACAATAGGTTTTACATTTTCGAATACCAATGGCTCTTTATGCAACATAGGTTCATCATCCTTCCCGGTCCATTCCCAGGCGGAAATAAACTGAAACTCGGCATCGTTTCGCATGGCTTCTCCATCGGGTGTCTGGTATTCTTCGCGGAAATGTGCACCGCAGGATTCGTTTCGCGTTAAAGCGTCGTAACACATCAATTCTCCAATTTCCAGATAATCGGCTACACGACCGGCTTTTTCCAGTTCGGCATTCATCGTGTCGGCTGTTCCCGGAATATGCACATTTTCGTAGAACTCTTTTCGCAACTTCCGGATTTCGGCAATTGCAAATTGCAAGCCCGATTCGCTTCGGGAAAGTCCACAATAGTCATATAGTAGTTTTCCCAATGTCTTATGGTAATGATCGACCGTTTTGGTTCCTTTAGCATGGACAAAGCGATCCAACTGTTCTTTTACCTGTTTTTCAGCTTCGTCAAAAGCCGGATGATCCGTTGGAATTTTTCCGGTATGAATTTCACCTGAAAGATAATTTGCCATGGTATAGGGCGCAATAAAATAACCGTCGACAGAAGCTTGTAATAAGGAATTGGCTCCCAGTCGGTTTGCACCATGATCGGCAAAATTGGCTTCGCCCAAGGCAAAAAGTCCCGGAATGGTTGTCATCAGTTCATAATCGACCCACAATCCGCCCATCGAAAAATGCGCTGCCGGCGAAATCATCATCGGCTCTTTATACGCATCGATCCCGGTAATTTTCCGATACATATCGAACAGGTTTCCATATTTTTCTTTGATTTTAGCCACACCCTGTTCCCGGATTGCTTTGGAAAAATCCAGATAGACGGCATTTTTTAACGCGCCTACGCCAAATCCGGCATCGATACGTTCTTTGGCCGCACGGGAAGAAATATCCCTTGGTGCCAGGTTTCCAAAAGCCGGATACCTTCGCTCCAGATAATAATCGCGTTCTTCCTCCGGAATAGCGTTTGCTTCACGTTGTTCGTTTTCTTTTAACGGCACCCATATACGTCCGTCGTTCCGCAGGGATTCCGACATTAACGTAAGCTTCGATTGGTAATCGCCCGATTGTGGTAATGATGTCGGATGAATTTGTGTCCAACTCGGACTCGCCATCAGGGCGCCTTTTTTATGCGCTCTCCAGATAGCCGAACCGTTACATCCCATTGCCAGCGTAGACAAATAATAAATTTTACCAAATCCACCGGTAGCCAAGACCACCGCATGTGCCGCGTGTCTTTCGATTTCGCCGGTGTCGAGGTTTCGTACAATAATTCCCCGCGCCTTTCCGTCGATTGTCACCAGATCGAGCATTTCATGGCGGGTAAACAATTGTACCGTTTTTTTATGCACCTGACGCATCAACGCCTGATAGGCTCCTATCAATAATTGCTGACCGGTTTGTCCACGGGCATAAAACGTCCGGCTCACCTGTACGCCACCAAAAGAACGGTTATTCAGATAACCTCCGTATTCCCGTCCAAACGGAACGCCTTGTGCTACGGCCTGATCGATCAGATTTAGCGAACATTCCGCCATACGGTATACATTGGCTTCTCTGGCTCTGAAATCGCCTCCTTTTAAGGTGTCAACAAACATCCGGTACACACTGTCGCCATCGTTTTTATAATTTTTAGCCGCATTGACACCACCCTGAGCCGCTACAGAATGTGCTCGTCGCGCACTATCCTGAAAACAAAACGATTTTACGTTATAGCCCATTTCGCCCAGCGAAGCGGCAATAGAACTTCCCGCCAATCCGGTTCCTACTACAATCACATCGATTTTTTTACGGTTGGCCGGATTGACCAGTTTGGCATTCTTTTTATAATTGGACCATTTTTCTTCGAGCGGTCCTCCCGGTATTTTAGCATCCATATTCATATCCCATCATTTTTTATTTAGCATTTAGAAAGTAGACATACACCGGAATAATGGCAAATCCAAGGCTGATCATCAGCGAATAGCCGATTCCGAAATAGCGGATCCATCGTACAAACTTGGGATGAAATACACCCAAAGTTCGGATTGCGCTGAAAAAACCATGTAAAAGATGATAACCCAGTGCGATCATCGATATGACATAGATCACCACATACCATCCCTCCTGATAGGTCGTTACAACCAGCGTGTATAAGTCTTTATTGCCGTTTGCATCCATAGGTAACACTCCGAATTTATATTCGTACCAGAAATTTTTAAAATGAATGATCAGAAAAAGTAATAACACCGTTCCCAATACACCCATATTCCGACTGTACCATTTACTGGCTCTTCCGCGGTTATCGGTTGTATAGCTTCCGCCCGACTGTTTGTTTCTCATCGTAATAATCAAAGCGTACAGCGCATGGAGCATAATCGAAGCGTAGAGTACATACGAAACCATTTTGATAAACAGATTTCCCGATAAAAAATGCGAATAGGCGTTAAACTGTAATTGTGCTGTTTCGGCCGGCAGGAATAATTGCAGGTTTCCTAAAAGATGGATGATCAGGAAAAAACACAAAAACAGCCCCGTCAGGCACATAAAAATTTTTCTTGTAAGTGATTGCATGCTATATTCTTTTAAATTAATAGTAACCTATAATTTTCATCCATAGTCCGCCAACGGTCATATAGATGAGCAATAAGATCAGACCGGTTTCGAGTCCGCGGAGCCACCAGTTTTTTAAATCGACATAACCGCTTCCGAAGAATACCGGTGCCGGACCGTGACCATAATGTGTTAGTGTTCCGTATAGCGAACCGATAAATCCCAACATAAAAGCCAGTAAAAGTCCCGGAATTCCCAGCGAAACACCTACGCCCAACAATGCGGCATACATGGCCGCAACGTGCGCCGTAGCACTGGCAAACAGGTAATGACTAAAAAAATAGACCAGAATGATCACCGGAAAAGCTATCTGCCAGCTTAAATCGCCAATCTGTACTTTTACCAAGTTACTAAACCATCCGATAAAACCCAACTCGTTTAGCGAACTGGCCATCATTACCAAAACCGAAAACCATACGATCGTATCCCAGGCTCCTTTTTCGGATTTAATATCTTCCCAGGTCAATACGGATGTCAGTAATAACATGATCAAACCAATAAAAGCTGTTGTTGTTGCATCAATTGAAAACAAATCCCCTGTAATCCATAAAAACAAAAGCAGGAAAAATGCCAGTAACATCAGCCATTCGTTACGGGTAACCGGTCCCATTTCCTTTAGTTTTTTGGCGGCCATTTGCGGTGCATCGCCTGTTTTCTTTAATTCCGGCGGATATAATTTATACAACACAAACGGAATTACGAAAAAAGAAACCAATCCCGGGATAATCGCCGCAATGGCCCATGACATCCAGGAAATTTTAATACCCAGATCGGCTGCAAACTTCTGACACATCGGATTACTGGCCGTTCCGGTTAAAAACATAGACGACGCAATTAGGTTCATATTATAACTGTTCAGCGTTAGGTAGGAACCCAGCTTGCGGTGTGTTTCGGGTTTATCGGGTTCGGAGCCAAAACTAATGGCCATCGATTTCATAATCGGATAAATGATACCCCCACCGCGTGCCGTATTACTCGGAATTGCCGGTGCCAGACACAAATCAGCCAGTCCCAATCCATAGGCCAATCCGAGGGAACTTTTTCCAAAAATCCGGATAAACAAAAAGGCAATCCGGTTTCCCAATCCGGTTTTAATAAATCCACGGGCGATAAAAAACGAAATTCCGATAAGCCAAATTACTTTATCGCCAAATCCTCTTAGTGCCAATGTGATGGACTTACCGGCTTCGCCCGGAGCCAATACCTGTGATAATGCTGTGATTCCGATAGCAATCATACACATCGTTCCCATGGGAGCCGCCTTTAGTATAATTCCTAAAATTGTCGCTACAAAAATGGCAAACAGATGCCATGCCTCGGGAGTAACGCCATCCGGTTGCGGAATAAGCCATAAAGCAATACCGGCAGCCAAAGTGATCAAAACCCTGGTAATGTTAACTTCTTTCATGGGGAGCAGTTTTATATTAGTATTTTTTAAAGGCGGCTCTGTACCTGTAGTAATAGCAGGTTATTGTTATGCGTAGTCGTATCGTCTATCGTATGCTGGTAACGATCGATTTGTAATCCCAACTGAATCCGGGCACCATAATCTTTCAGGAACTCGAATCCAAGCATTGGTACGAGTGTCTGGCGAACATTGGAATTGATTCGGAAATTGGAATCCATATATTCATAACGACAGGAAAACTCGATAGCACTCAGTTTTTTATATTTGATTTCATACCGCAGATTGGGCAGAAAATAAAAACCGCGTATCTGGTAATTACTGATATACGGTGTGCGTTCTTCTACCGGTAGCGAAAAATACAGATTGTGATTAATGGCTTGTTTAGCTTCCATTTGGGTTTCGAAAAACAAACGGTCGGTTAACTGAAAATCGGCCGTGATATCGGCACCAAAAGCGTATACTTCTTTTTTAAAAACCTCGCCAAGTCCTGCATTTAATCCAAAGTTCACATTGTTCTTTTTTGACAATCCCATTACAATCCGAGTCGAATATTGTTTTCCGTTGTCTTTGTCCATTTCCTGATTCCGGCCATTTCCGTTTACGACCGAAAAAGCATACGTTATCGGTAAAGTCCCTATAGCTACCGCGCCACTTAATGCAGCACCAATCTGGAAACTCGTCCAGCCGTTTTTTCCGAATTCATAATACTGATTCGAAAAATCCATCGATTTAATAATATCGACCGGATAGGTCTCTTCGATACCAAACCAAGGACGAAATTGGCCAACGGTAATCGCAAAATAGTTATTAAACGTATATTTGAGGTAAGCGTTTTCGAGTACTTTGTTTTTGGGATCCGATTTAAAGTCGGCCAGATTTACCAAGGCAACGACTTCCGTTCGTTCGGATATTTTGGCTCTGACTTGTGCCCGCATTCTTTTAATATCGAAAGAATTTTGGGTAACATTGCCATCGGAGTGATGCAAACCGTTTAAGTCGACATTATCGGTAAGTCCTACCAGATAGCGTGCCTGAAAAAGGCCTTTAAACTGAAGTTGCGGGTATTTTACCGGAGTTGCGACCGGAGCCGGAGCCGACGGTATCTTTAGACTATCGGCATTTTGAGCCAACAGATTATAAGGTAGCAAAAAAAGAAATAAAGCTTTGGCAAGTAATACGTTAACAATTTTATTATTCATAGTGACGAATTTAGGGCCTTGTAAGTATTAGGTATTTACCTTACAAGGGAAATTGTTATCACTATAAAATTAACAAAAAAATTATAAAAAAATACCTTACAAAATATTTTTTTTCAATTTTAAAGATAAGCTGTTAAAAACACAACATTTCGTTAACAAGAAGTCAATCGAAACGTCTGAAGCTCAAAAAAAAGTAAAAGTTAGTGGAGTACTTCAACAACCGTAAGTCGGTTTCCGTATAAATCTTTACAGTGGAAAAACTTACTTTCGGGCGTTACGGTGAGTCCTTCGATAATTTCGACCGTATTGGTCTTTACATAGTGGTAAAGGTCTTCGCAATTATCGGTATAAATTACAATGGTGGGCTGACCTCCGGTTTGGTGACCAATACGTTCCGACTGGGTCGCATCGTCTGCTTTAAGCAGCCATAATCCAACGGTAGTATTATCGGAAAAGCCAATATGAACATAGCGTTGTCCGTCTGGCATAACCGCATCGTAAAGTTTTTTACAGAAAAAATTCCTGCGATAGAAATCAAATGCTTTGTCGTAATCTTCCACTAAGAGAATTACCCTTCCCAAACTGACTTTCATAATTACTGGCGTTTTAAACGGTCTTCTAAATATAACGAGGTCTCATTGTTAATGCTGTGATAGGTATTCTTTGTTTGTTCCTCCAGTCGGTCGGTAAATAAAATACCGTTCAGATGATCGGTTTCATGCTGGAAAATCACCGCTGTAAAGCCTTCGATAATTTCTTCCTGCTTCACACCTTTTATATCCTGATAGGACAATCGGATGGTATAATTGCGGAATACATCGCCACTACGATCCGGAATCGACAAACAGCCTTCATTTCCTTTTCGAAGCAATTTGGAACGCCAGATAATCACCGGATTGATATAGGCTTCAAATGGTTCACCACTTTTATCAAACCGCTGAACCCAGATTACATTTCGGTTAATTCCAACCTGAGGTGCTGCAATTCCTACACCACCTTCTTCGGGATCGGTAACCGCCTGATACATTCTGTCCAGTAATACCGGTAAATCTTTGTCGTTGGGATTTATATCTTTTGATACCGATTGTAGAATGAGCAACTCCGAAGGCTCCGTTATCTGAATAACCTTCATTTTCTGTTTTCTGTCACCGGAATGGATACGGGCTTTTTCTTCTTTTGTAAAATGTTGCGCCATAGAAGTCATACTAACAAAAGTAAACAACAATAGGTATATTTTTTTCATTTCTAAATTTAAGACATTATTTTTACCTGTAACAAAGATTTAAAATTAATCGGATTCCGGCAAATCACAATCATTTTGACGATAAATAGCAACATAAAAGCGTTATACACACCGGTTCAGCCTACAATACAGCCCACTTCTGACCGTGTGAGCTATCGGGAATTTCCGCCCGATATCAGGCTTTCTGCTTATATTTATTGCTACTGGCAATTGAAAACCGATTGTAAACTCCAGGACGAATTTAAGTATCAAGTGGTTGCAGACGGTTGTATGGATATTTATTTTGAACTCGATAATCCTTCAGAAGCCTACATTAGTGGATTTAGTGCGCATTGCACCGAATTTCCATTGGGAAAAACATTCCATTATATTGGTATTCGTTTTTACCCGGCCATGTTTCCGCTTCTTTTTCAAATGGATGCTTCCGAACTATCCCATCGTTCCGAATTATTACAATTGGTTTTACCGGAAAAAGCAAACTATTTTAAAATGCATTTTAATTCCGATCAGGATACCGAAACTAGTAAACAAAAATTAGATCATTACTACCTGAACCAAATCAATCGCACTGTGTTACAACCTGATTTTCGCTTTTTTAGTGCCATCGACAAAATCTTTAAAAATTCCGGAAACCTGAATGTGGAAACCGACCTCAACACCGGTATCAGTCCGCGGCAACTACGTCGGTTGTCCAAATATTACTTAGGCGATTCTGTCAAAACATTTTGTAAGGTGGTACGTTTCCAAAACGCATTACAACAGCATTCCAATCCGAATGGCCGAAATGAATATTCATTCCTGGATTATGGTTATTATGATCAGGCGCATTTTATCAAAGAATTCAAAAGTATGTATGGGCTTACCCCTAAAAATGCTCTAAAACAATAAAATTTTAGGAGCCACTTTCGATTGTCCGTTTTTTACAATTTTTTCCAGACTTCCCAACGGAACTTTGTAGGGCACATTTAAAACAACAATCATGAAATTTAACTTTGGTATTATCACGACAAAACTTGCAGAAAGTAAAGCCTTTTATACTACTGTATTAGGATTTGGTATCACTTTCGAAAACGATTTTTATCTCTTGTTACATAGCCCGGACGGTTTTTTCGAAGTCAGTTTTTTACTTCCCAACCATCCGTCACAGCAACCGTTATTCCAGTCGGCATTTGCTGGTAACGGCATGTACCTTACTATTGAAGTGGCTGCTGTAGACAGTGTTTATCAGGACATGCGTTCCAAAAACATTCCTATCGAAATCGAATTACGGGACGAACCATGGGGCGACCGACATTTTGCTATTCAGGATCCAAACGGAATCGGAATTGATATCGTTACCTACTCCGGTTCCTAAAAAAACCGTATAATTTTTGTAACTTTATAAGCCAAAAATTATTTGTGATGCGCGCACATAACTTCAAAACCGTTGGTGAATTCGACCCACAGGAATCCGTTTTACTCATATGGCCACTGGTACAATATGCCACTGTTTCCAAAGACTATGACATCGAAGCCGTAACCATTTCCATTATTTCCCATTTACTGGACAATGTAGCCGTTATCGTTTCCTGTTATGACGAAGCCTCCAAAGAACGTGCCATACAGGAATTGAAAAATCACGCGATCGATACCGGGAAAATCAGTTTTATGGTTTTCCCATCCGATTTTATTTACCCGCGGGATTTTGGAGCCGAAATACTTATCAATGAAAAAGGCGAACGCGCTGTAGTTGACTTTAACTTTGATTCCTACGGTTTTTTTCCGAACAACCATCCGATTTCCAAAAAGATGGAAGAATTCGACCGGGTTCATGCTAAATTTATCGATATCGAAGGTTTGATTTTTACGCGATTAACCAGTGAAGGCGGTGATCGGGAATTTAACGGAAATGGCATTTTAATGACCATTGAAGATACCGAAGTTACAAAACGCAACAAAGGCTGGACTAAAGAACAGGTGGAAGATGAATTTAAACGAATTTTTAACCTCGATAAGGTAATCTGGTTACCCTATGCCACTTATGACGACGAAGATATGCATGCCGGACCCATTCCGGACGAAAACGGTGCATTCTTAGCCTATCGTTCGGCTTCGGCAAACGGTCATATTGATGAAATGTGTCGTTTTGTAAATCGAAATACCATCGTATTGGCACATATCACAACAGAAGAAGCGTTACAAAGTCCGATTCATGCCTTAAATAAAGAACGACTGGATTTAGCTTATACGATACTGCAAAAAGAAACTGATCAAAACGGAGACCCGTTTAACATCATACAAATGCCGGTTCCGGAACCCATTTATATTACGGTTAAAGAAGGTGACGACGTTTATGAAAATTATCATTTCCCTTATGATTTACTCCACGGCAAACTCAAAGACGGAAGTCCGTTTCCTCAGGAACGTATGAAAGTACTGCCGGCGTTGAGTTATTGTAATTTCCTGATTACAAACAATCTGGTTATCGCTCAAAAATACTACCGCGAAGGTATGCCATATATCATAAAAGAAAAAGATGAAGCCGCTCTGGCCATTTTAAAAAACGTATTCCCGGATCGGAAAGTCATCGCAATCGACAGTATTGCCCTGAATTTATGCGGTGGCGGTATTCATTGCCATACGCGTAATGTCCCAAAAGTCAAGTTGTAAACAACGGTATTACAGCCTGAATTTTCCAATTGGGCAATCGGAAATTTATAGATAAATTAACACCAACCGACAGCATTATTTTTCCATAAACCGTTAAATTTGATCAACACACATTAGCCTATCTTCTATGCCTATTCGAAAAGCAACTCTAGCCGACAGTTCAAAAATTCAGGATTTGCTGGCACAAATGGGCTATCCCGATACTGGAAATTTTATCCTAAAAAAAATAGAAATTCTACTGTCACATCCCGATGAGGTTTTGTTCGTTTATGAAGAAGCCAACGAAGTACTCGCTTTTATTTCGGTGCATTTTATTCCGCAACTGGCACTCGATGGCGATTTTGCGCGGATCAGTTATTTTTCCGTAGACGAAACCGCCCGTAGTAAAGGAATCGGGAAAGAAATGGAAGCCTATTGTGTGGCATTGGCACGGGAACGAAACTGTGATCGGATCGAATTGCACTCCCACTCCAGAAGAACCGAAGCACATCGGTTTTATGACCGACAAGGGTATACCGAAGTGCCTAAATATTTAGTAAAATCGCTTAAATCATAATACCATATGAAACAACGCTTATTAGTGGATATGGACGGCGTCCTGGCCGATATATATGCCCAATTGATAGAATTCGAATACCAGGAACTTGGCATCCGCCAATCTTACGAAAAAATGAATGGAACATCAGAAGTCGACACTTTTAAAAATGCTTTAGAATATATTTTTAGTGACGGTTTTTTTAGAAACCTACCGGTTATGGAAGGTAGTGTCGAAGTAATGCGACAACTCAATGAGAAATACGAACTGTTTATTGTGAGCGCTGCTATGGAATTTCCCAAAAGCCTTACAGACAAATTCTATTGGTTGGAAGAACATTTCCCGTTTCTCCACTGGAAACAAATCGTAATGTGTGGTTCGAAAACGGTTGTAAAAGGGGATATCATGATTGATGATCACTTTAAAAACCTGGATTATTTTAACGGAAAAACCCTGTTGTTTTCCCAGCCGCATAATATTTCCGGAAATACAAAAAATCATACGCGTGTAGACAGTTGGTCGGATGTTGCAAAAATTTTATTGTAAAATACTTAAACTATCACCATAGTTACCTTCTTGCAACCGCTTACCTTTACCTAGTAAAACTTTAAAAATCAAAGCAATGGCTCAAAAAATAGTACTTGTAACCGGCGGAAGCCGCGGACTTGGCAAAAATATGGTACTGCAACTGGCTCAAAAAGGACTGGATGTCGTACTAACCTATAACAGTAAAAAAGAAGAAGCAATCGAAGTGGTCAAAGAAATCGAGCAATACGGCCGAAAGGCAGCAGCCGTTCAGCTAAATGTATCCGATATCGCATCGTTTGACGCTTTTTGGACAACCGTTCAGCAGACTTTAAAAACACATTTTCAGGCCGATCATTTTGATTATCTGGTAAATAATGCCGGAATCGGAATTCACGCTTCTTTTGAAGCTACCACCGAAGAACAGTTTGATACCTTAATGGGAATTCAGTTTAAAGGGCCATTTTTCCTTACTCAAAAAGCCTTACCACTTATGGCTAATGGCGGTGGTATTGTAAATATTTCGACCGGACTGGCTCGTTTTTCATTTCCGGGTTATGCCGCTTATGCTTCGATGAAAGGTGCTATTGAAACTTTAACCAAATACCAGGCTAAAGAATTAGGTTCCCGAGGAATCCGCGTGAATGTGGTCGCTCCGGGTGCTATCGAAACTGATTTTGGTGGCGGTGTGGTTCGCGATAATGCCGAAATGAACAAAAACATTGCTGCGGCAACCGCATTAGGACGTGTTGGTTTACCGGACGATATTGGCGGTGTAGTTGCTTTCCTTTGTACCGATGACGCGCGCTGGATTAACGCACAACGTATTGAAGTTTCCGGAGGAATGATGTTATAAAACGAAAGGACGCTTGCTCCTAAAAAATAAAACCTGTCCGCTTTTAAGCGAACAGGTTTTTTATTTATATAATCCCGGTTTTAGATTCCGGCAATTTCTTTGATCTCATCGATAATTCGCAACGCCAGTTTATCAGCTTGTTCCTGTGTAGGTGCTTCGGTATAGATACGGATAATCGGTTCCGTATTCGACTTTCTCAAATGTACCCAGTCTTCCGCGAAATCAATCTTCACACCATCTACAGTCGAAATATTCTCATGTTGGTATTTCGCCGTCATGGCTTTTAAAATGGCATCTACATCGATTTGTGGTGTTAACTCGATTTTATTTTTACTCATAAAATACTGTGGATAACCGGCTCTTAATTCGGCCACCGATTGCTCTTGTCCGGCCAGATAGGTCAGGAATAAAGCGACACCAACCAAAGCATCACGCCCGTAGTGTGCTTCCGGATAAATAATACCACCGTTACCTTCACCACCGATAATCGCGTTATTCTTTTTCATCAGTTCCACAACATTCACCTCTCCCACCGCACTGGCTTCGTAGGTTCCGTTGTGTTTCTGCGTTATGTCGCGTAACGCTCGGGACGACGACATATTCGAAACGGTATTTCCGGGCGTACGACTCAACACATAATCGGCCACGGCTACCAGTGTATATTCTTCTCCAAACATTTCTCCATCATTGGAAATAAACGCCAATCGGTCTACATCCGGATCAACTACAATACCGAAATCGGCTTGTTCTTTTACCACCAATTCGCAGATATCTCCCAAATGTTCCTTTAACGGCTCCGGATTGTGTGGAAAATGACCATTTGGTTCGCAATACAAACGTACCACTTCCACGCCCATTTGCTCCAGTAATTTCGGAATGATGATCCCTCCGGAGGAATTCACACCATCGACAACCACTTTGTATTTTTTCTTTTTTACCGCTTCGGCATCTACCAAGGCTAAATTCAATACCTCATCGATATGAATGTCCATATAGGCGTCGTTTTCGGTAATCGTTCCCAAATGATCCACATCCGAAAAATCGAACGCTTCACTTTCGGCAATTTCCAGAATTTTAGCACCATCGGCGCCATTTAAAAACTCGCCTTTATCATTTAATAATTTTAACGCATTCCATTGTTTCGGGTTATGCGAAGCCGTTAGAATGATTCCGCCATCGGCTTTTTCCAACGGAACGGCAACTTCAACAGTTGGCGTTGTCGATAATCCCAAATCGATAACATCAATTCCAAGACCTATCAGTGTATTTACGACCAGATTGTGAATCATCGGCCCTGAAATCCGGGCATCGCGACCAATCACAACGGTTAATTTTTCCTTATTGCTATTTTGTTTTAAAAACGTTCCATAGGCGGAAGCGAATTTTACCGCATCCACAGGTGTTAAGTTATCACCAGTTTTTCCTCCTATTGTTCCTCGAATACCGGAAATCGATTTTATCAGTGTCATATATGCTATTGGGGATTAAAATTCAAAATCATCACAAATATAAAAAGTTGTCGGCGTAGTACCCTATTCTAATCCTTTTTTTATTCTGTAACATTTTTTAGTTTTAAAAAAGCACGTACCATTCTGAAATAATGTAAAGCAAAGGACATCGGTTGAATCCGGCAAACCTTCCCTTTTTCGATACTGTTTTTAGAAAAGTTATCGTTACATTTACAAACCAGAGTCCACAATGACTGAAATGTAAATACTAATGAACTTTTTAGCCCATATCTATTTATCCGGAGATCATGATCTGATTAAAATTGGCAACTTTATGGCCGATGGTATTCGCGGTAATGATTACCGAAACTTTAACCCGGATATTCAAAAAGGCATACTGTTACACCGTGCGATCGATACCTTTACCGATGCGCATCCGATTTTCAGAAAAAGTAAACACCGACTGCATGAAGCCTACGGTCATTATTCGGGGGTGATTATGGATGTTTTTTATGATCATTTCCTAGCTAAAAACTGGGATCGGTATTCCGAAATCCCTCTGGAAACCTATGTTTCGGCATTTTATTCGTCTTTAAAAGAGCATTATGATTTGCTAACCGATAAAACCAAAGGACTAATGCCGTATATGATTGAACGGAACTGGTTGGTTAGCTATGCCTCCATAGACGGCATTGCGACCATACTTTTCCAAATGGATCAGCGTACAAAAAACCGTTCCCGTATGCAATATTCCGTACGGGAATTACAGGAATACTATGTCAACTTTGAAATCGAATTCACCCTTTTCTTTGAAGAAATAAAACAATTTGCAACCGATAAATTAGCGGAAATTACGCATGACTTTTCTAACTGATCTTACACAAGCTTTCCGCGAAAATGCTTCGGCAGACAATGCCGGACCGATGGAAGCCTATATGAAACATCATTTTCAATTTTACGGCATCAAAGCGCCTTTGCGAAAACAAATCACCAAACAAATCGGATCACAACATAAAACCGAAGTCAAAAACAATGCCCGTGAAATTGGTTTGACACTCTTACAACAGCAACAAAGAGAGTTTCATTATGCCGCTATGGAAATACTGGAAAAGGAACTGCGCGGAAAATTTGTAAAAAAGGATATCGAGCTGATCGAAAAGACCCTCACCACCGATTCATGGTGGGATACCGTCGATTTTCTAGCCAAATACCTGTTGGGCAATTATCTGTTGCAATTTCCCGAAGAAACCGAAACCGTCGTGGCTCGGTTTTCCGATTCCGAAAACATGTGGTTAAACCGCTCCGCTATACTTTTTCAATTGGGTTATAAAAACAAAACCGATGTCGCCCTATTGTTTGCCTTATGCGAAAAACATTCCGGTTCCGGCGAATTTTTTATCCAAAAAGCAATCGGATGGGCGCTACGGGAATATGCCAAAACCGACCCGAAAACCGTTATAAAATTTGTTTCGGACACCACTTTAAAACCATTAAGCAAACGGGAAGCTTTAAAAAATTTATAACGTTTTTAAAATGATACTGGTCCAAAAGGCTTAATTTAGCAGTTTCAAGTTTCCGAAACGGATCATCTAAACCTTGCTACAATGCCGAATAAAAACGTCTCGCCTATAATCCTTTTTTTGCGAAAAAACTTAAAGCGTTTAGAAGCCTCGTTATTTTTCTTAAAAGCTATTTTAAACAACCGACAGTTTATTTATTTATCCTGTATTTTAGTGGCTTTATCTTCGGCTTTAGCGGTAATCGTACTAAAAACATTTGCGCACTCGGTATTCCGTTTTGCGAATTATATCGATAATATACTTCACTTACCGTATAGTAACAGTATCCTACCAATCGTCGGGATTTTACTGACTGCCTTTGTGATCAAAAAATTTCTGGACGGAAGTATCGAAAAAGGTACGTCACAGATTATGATTGCCGTAGCTAAAAAATCGGGTATCATGCCCCGGAAACAGATGTATGCGCAGATCATTACCAGTTCCCTTACGGTAGGCTTGGGAGGATCGGCCGGATTGGAGTCACCGATTACCATTACCGGAGCGGCTTTCGGATCGAACTATGCGCAAAAATACCGTTTGAATTACAAAGACCGGACGCTTTTATTAGCCTGTGGTGTGGCCGCTGGTATTGCCGCCGCGTTTAACGCTCCAATTGCCGGTGTATTGTTTGCCATTGAAGTGATTCTGGCCGATATGAGTGTTACCGCTTTTATCCCGATTATGATTTCGGCCGCAACCGGATCGTTGGTCACCAATGTACTTTTAAAAGAGGATATTCTTTTATCCTTCCACCAACAGCTCACTTTTGATTATCACAATATTCCCTATTATATTGCCATTGGAATTTTTGCCGGACTGGTATCGGTTTACCACGCCCGGACGTTCCGAAAGGTCGAGCATTTTTTTGACCGTTATAAAAACAAAACCTATAAAAAAGCACTGATTGGTGCTTCAATGCTGGCCATACTGATTTTCTTTTTTCCAACCCTCTTTGGAGAAGGATATGAAAGCATTAAAATACTATCGAACGGAAATCCGAGTAAAATACTCGAAAACACGCTTTTAAACTCGTTTAAAGACAACGATATCATTCTGTTGGTATTTGTAGGTGCTACAATGTTTTTAAAAGTTTTTGCGACCGGACTCACGTTAGGAAGCGGTGGAAACGGTGGTAACTTCGCACCTTCCCTGTTTGTAGGTTCCTATCTCGGCTTTTGCGTCGCGAAATTTTTTAGTTTAATCGGATTATCAGACAACCTTCCGGTTAGTAATTTTACCATTGTTGGAATGGCTGGCGTGCTAAGTGGCCTATTCCACGCGCCTTTAACTGCTATTTTCCTTATTGCTGAAATCACCGGCGGTTATGGATTAATGGTTCCGTTATTGATCGTTTCGTCTATCAGTTTTGCGATTACCAAAAAAATGGAAATTCATTCGATGGATATTAAAAATCTGGCTGATAAAGGTCAGGTATTTACCAGTGATAAAGACAAAAACATTCTTTCTTCGATTGATTTATCGAAACATATCCGCAATGATTTTACAACAATTACTTCGGATTCGAAACTGGAAAATATTGTCGATTTACTTTCGAATACCCGACAGAACCTTTTTCCGATAGTAAACGAAAAAGAAGAATTAACCGGTGTGATTAATTTTGATTCCATCCGAAATATTATTTTCAAGCCTTTCCAAATCAAATACACCTCGTTACAGGATGTAACCGAAAAACCGGAAGCTGTTATCTGTTATGACGAAATCATGGAAACGGTAATGGAGAAATTCGAAACCTATCATACCGACATCCTTTTTGTTTTAAAAGACAAAAAATACCTGGGTTATATTTCCAAAATCGAAGTACTGGAAAGCTATCGTGAAAAGTTAAAAGACATGCGAATCGAATAATAGCCGATTATCGCCATAAAACCCATCATTATTTACCCGATCTTCAGAAGATTTTACAGAACATTTACAACGAAAAAAACTTTCGCTCCGGATTCTTTGTAAGAATAGTTATCTATTGGGAATCAAATGCTTTTTAGTTTGGTTTTGCGATCTCAACCTGGCATTCCACTACTAAAAAATAACAAAAATTTCTTTCTTCGGGACGTCTCAAATCGCGCTCAAAACAGTACCTTTGCGTTTTGCTCGATTTTTTATGCTAAACACAGAAGAAACTATTGAAGTATTAGGCGCAAGAGCGCATAATTTAAAGAATATTGACGTTGTGATTCCGCGGGAGAAACTGGTTGTAATTACCGGTTTATCCGGCTCCGGAAAATCATCGCTGGCTTTCGATACCATTTATGCCGAAGGACAGCGCCGTTACATTGAAACTTTTTCTGCGTATGCCCGCCAATTTCTGGGTGGACTGGAACGTCCGGATGTGGATAAAATTGACGGTCTTTCGCCGGTAATTGCCATTGAACAGAAAACGACCAGCAAAAGTCCGCGTTCTACCGTAGGAACCATTACCGAGATTTACGATTTTCTTCGTTTGTTTTATGCCCGTGCCGGGGAAGCCTACAGTTACAACACCGGTGAAAAAATGGTGAGTTATAGTGATGAGCAAATTAAAGAGCTGATTTTTGAAAATTTCAACGGAAAACGCATCAATATTCTGGCGCCGGTGATCCGTTCCCGAAAAGGACACTACCGCGAATTGTTTGAACAAATCTCCAAACAGGGCTTTGTTAAAGTGCGCGTAGACGGAGAAATCCGCGATCTGGAATTCGGTATGAAAGTCGACCGTTATAAAACCCACGATATCGAAATTGTGATCGACCGTATGGCAATTGAAAATACGGAAGACAACGACAAAAGACTTACCGAAAGTATTAAAACCGCCATGTATCACGGAGAAGATATCATGATGGTAATCGAACAGGAAAGTCAGGAAGTTCGCTTTTTTAGCCGAAACCTGATGTGTCCGTCAACCGGGATTTCGTATCCGAATCCGGAACCGAACAACTTTTCGTTTAACTCGCCAAAAGGCGCTTGCGAACATTGTAACGGACTGGGTTTGGTGAGTGAAGTAAATCTGAATAAAATTATTCCAAACCCAAAACTTTCGATTAAAAACGGCGGTTTTGCACCATTAGGAGAACAGAAAAATTCCTGGATTTTTAAACAACTGGAAATCATCGGTGAAAAGTTTGGCTTTAAACTAACCGATCCGATCGAAAAAATTTCACCGGAAGCGATCGACATGATCCTTAACGGTGGAAATGAAAAATTCTCTGTGGTTTCAAAAGTTATGGGAATCACAAAAGAATATAAAATCGATTTTGAAGGGATCTCCAATTTTATCAAAAACCAGCACGACGAAAGTGATTCGGCAACGATCAAACGTTGGGCTAAAGAATTCATGGACGAAGTTAATTGTCCTGTTTGCGAAGGAACCCGATTGCGAAAGGAAGCGTTATACTTTAAAATCAACGAAAGAAATATTGGTGAACTTTCGGCCATGGATATCGATGAATTGAGTCTATGGTTTCAGGAACTTGAACCCCATTTATCCGAAAAACAAAAAGCAATCGCTACCGAAATTGTAAAAGAAATACGCGCGCGTTTGAGTTTTCTTGTCGATGTAGGATTGAACTATCTGTCGCTAAATCGTAGTTCCAAATCCCTTTCGGGTGGTGAAGCACAACGAATCCGACTGGCCACACAAATTGGCTCCCAACTGGTTGGTGTATTGTATATCCTGGACGAACCGAGTATTGGTTTGCACCAACGCGACAACGAACGTCTGATTCGTTCGCTGGAACAATTGCGTGATATCGGAAATTCGGTTATTGTAGTCGAACACGACAAAGACATGATCGAACGTGCCGATTATGTGATCGATATTGGTCCGAAAGCCGGTCGTTTTGGTGGCGAAATCATCAGTAAAGGAACGCCGCAGGAATTGTTATCCGAAAAAACCTTAACCGCTTCCTATTTAAACGGGACAATGGAAATTGCTATTCCGGAAGTACGCCGTGAAGGAAACGGAAAAGTATTAAAATTGAGTGGTGCGACCGGAAACAATCTGAAAAACGTAAGCGTTGAATTCCCATTGGGAAAACTAATCTGTGTGACCGGTGTTTCCGGAAGTGGAAAATCAACGTTAATTAACGAAACGCTTTATCCGATTCTGAATACGCACTTTTTTAATGCCGTTAAAAAACCGCAACCGTATAAAAAAATCGAAGGACTGGAACATATCGATAAAGTAATTGATATTGATCAAAGTCCGATTGGCCGTACACCGCGTTCCAATCCGGCAACGTATACCGATGTATTTTCGGAAATCCGAACTTTGTTTACCCAAACTCCGGAAGCAATGATTCGTGGTTATAAACCGGGGCGTTTTAGCTTTAACGTATCCGGCGGACGTTGCGAAACCTGCGAAGGATCGGGTGTTCGTACCATCGAGATGAGTTTCCTACCAGACGTATATGTAGAATGTGAAACCTGTCAGGGAAAACGTTTTAACCGTGAAACACTCGAAATCCGTTATAAAGGAAAATCCATTTCGGATATATTGGCGATGACGGTAGACGAAGCGGTTCCGTTTTTTGAAAACATTCCGAAAATCTACCGTAAAATAAAAACCATACAGGATGTAGGCTTAGGCTATATCACCCTTGGTCAGCAAAGTACAACCCTATCCGGAGGAGAAGCCCAACGGATCAAATTGGCCACGGAATTATCTAAAAAAGACACGGGTAATACCTTTTATATTTTGGACGAGCCTACGACAGGATTGCATTTTGAAGACATCCGTGTATTAATGGAAGTGATCAATAAACTGGTTGACAAAGGCAATACCGTAGTGATTATTGAACATAATTTAGATGTGATCAAACTGGCCGATTATATTATCGATATCGGTTATGAAGGTGGTAAAGGCGGCGGACAACTGGTTTGCAAAGGAACACCGGAAGAGGTTATTAAAAACCAGAAGAGTTATACCGCTAAATTCCTTAAAAAGGAATTGCATTTATAAAATACAAAAGGCAATATCGTGTTGCCTTTTATTTTTAAAACAAAATACTGTTGTACAACACATTACAACAAAACCATTTGGATTCGTTCATTAATTTTAAAAAAAGGGAGTGCTAAATTTGCATAACGTCAAAAAAGATAATAGTTTTAGACTATGTTTGTTCGGTTTCCGAATAAATGTCAACAAACAACAACACTCCTATTTACATCGTTATACCGGGATATCAGTTGCATTTAGCATTACTGCGGGATAATTATGGCATACGATCTACGAATTCCAATAAACCATAATAATAATTAATAGAAAAGAGTTTAGATGATGAAAGAACAATTTGAAAACGAAGACGACAGAATACAGGATAAATTCAAACAAAAAACCTGGAACGAGATACGAACAAATGATTCCTGGGCGATTTTTAAAATCATGGCCGAATTTGTAAACGGTTATGAAACGATGGGACGAATTGGTCCTTGTGTATCGATTTTCGGGTCGGCCCGAACCAAACCGGAAGATAAATATTACCTATTGGCAGAAAAAATTGCCTATAAAATCAGTAAAGCCGGTTATGGTGTGATCACAGGTGGTGGTCCCGGAATTATGGAAGCCGGAAATAAAGGCGCTCATTTTGGCGGCGGAACTTCGGTAGGTTTAAATATTGAATTGCCATTCGAGCAACATTTTAATCCGTATATCGACCGCGATAAAAACCTGCAATTTGACTATTTCTTTGTACGCAAAGTAATGTTTGTAAAATACTCTCAGGGATTTGTGGTCATGCCGGGTGGATTTGGAACGCTTGACGAATTATTTGAAGCCATCACTTTAATTCAGACCAAAAAAATCGGAAAATTCCCGATTATTCTGGTAGGTCGTGATTTCTGGTCCGGTTTATTAGAGTGGATCAAAACCGTGATCATTGAAAAACATGCCAATGCCAATCCGGCCGATTTAGATCTTTTCAGAGTCGTAGACAACGAAGATGAGGTATTGGAAGCACTGGATAATTTCTATAAGAAATACAACTTAAGCCCTAACTTCTAATAGGGATATAAACTAAAAAAGGGACTTTAAAAGTCCCTTTTTTTATTTTTCTTCCGGCATCACTACCGGTCCGTTCCATTCCATAATTCCACCCACAAGGTTATAGGTTTTGGCAAAACCCATTTGTTGCATCAGGTTACACGCCTGACCGCTTCTTCCTCCCGATCGGCAATAGATATAGTAGGTTTTGGATTTGTCCAATTCGTCTACCTGATAGATGAATCCCTGTCCTTTATAAATATCGATGTTGATGGCACCCGGAATGATTCCCTGGTTCCATTCGTCTTCAGTGCGCACATCCAGGATTACAGCATTGCTGTCCTGTTGTGCTTCCTGCCACCATTGTTCTTGTGTAATGTCCATTTTTGATTTGCGTTTAAAAGTCAAATGTAGACAAAAAAGTGTAATTAGTTATCGGGAATAGTCTATATTGTTTATTGTATTAGCACTTACAATAGGATGCATTTACATATACTTTATTTCCACTCGAATTAATATAATAACAACCTCCATTAGAACCTTTATATAATGTTTTCCCATTATAGGTTCCACAGCCGCTGGAACCGGAACTTGGATTTGTTACAACTGATGATGGTGTTGACACTTCCGATCCACCTTCAGATGTGCATCCTAATAAAACTAATGGTAAAATAAATAGTACTACTTTTTTCATGTTACTTTGAAAATTAAATGTTTCACATCTCAAAAGTAGTTTATCAAATTACCTTCGCATTACGGAAAGCCATAACCATATAACTAAATTCTGGTAACTTCGAATATTACTTTTATAAACAAAAAAATAGGGCTTAAAAGCCCTATTTTTTTTAGTATATATGTTGCTATTACAGTCGCGTTAAAACCACCAAATTCGTATTTCCGGAAAGTAGGAATTTTAATTTCAATGTGGTATTCGTTAATTGCATAATCTCAGCGTTAACGGTTGTTCCGTTTTGATATACAAATGTCAGCGCATTATTATTTCTAGTCCAAACTCCGGTATCGATTGTTTCCTGACAGTTTGGATTGTCAAAATAATGATCTTTGATTACGTTAGCGGCAAATATTTCGATATAATCTTTTGTACAACCGGCAGTATGCTCATAATCATTTATAATTTCCTGATTATTGGTGATGGTTCCTTCTTTTGTAAATTGC
Source organism: Flavobacterium sp. (assembly GCF_030146175.1). GTDB lineage: Bacteria > Bacteroidota > Bacteroidia > Flavobacteriales > Flavobacteriaceae > Flavobacterium. The sequence continues at coordinate 38,974 of NZ_JASLCE010000078.1, forward strand.
CAGGTACCTTCAACTTGAGCGGCTACTTCCTGAGTGTCATCGTTATCTTTACTACATGAGGATAAACCTAAAAATAATACTGCTGCAAATACAGACAAGTTTTTTAATTTAAACATAATTATAATTTTTAAGAGTTTTATTGTTTTAAATATTATGATTTAAAACTTCGCAAAAATAAAATATATAATCACATTATTAAACGAATCGGCTACTTTTAATCGGTTTCCCGATTTAAACAATATAAAATTTTTAGCATTGCCTTTACGTAAGAAAAACGTATTCCTATAAAAGGCTTTAAATCAAATAAAAAGGAGCCAGTAATATACCGACTCCTTTCTTTTCAAAATATTTTTGAGATGCTTATTACGCCTTAATCGAACATCCAATTGCTTTGGTTTCTTTTACCGCTACGTCTTTGTTTTTCAATAAAGCATCCAATGCGTTTTCGGCATATTTTTCTTTTACGGCAGCCGCATCGCTATAATTATCGTCGATCGCTCCGATATATTTTACCACATTTCCAGCTTTTGTTTTTTGTAAGATATACACATGAGGCGTTTTAGTCGCTCCATATTGCGGATAAATTTTCTGACCTTCATCCAATAAATACGGGAACGTAAAGTTTTTCTCTTTGGCACGTGTCTGCATCAATTCGAAACTATCATCTTTTTGTTTTGCCGGATTGTTTGGATTGATCGCTATAACCGGATATCCTAATTTTTTATATTTTTTGTCCAATGCAATGATACGATCTTCGTAAGCCTGAGCATACGGACAGTGGTTACAGGTAAACACCACGATAAAACCTTTTGCAGCTTTGAAATCGGCTAACGACACCTTTTTATTGTCGACATTTTTCAGACTGAAATCAGTCGCCACATCGCCTACCTTATAACCGGCTGCTGGTTTGATCAATGTAAATGCACTCATAACACCAACTACCAG
>NZ_JASLCE010000097.1 GCF_030146175.1 Flavobacterium sp.
TAATTTTCAAAAGCCCGATAAAGTTATCATGATCGATTCAACCGATTTTGAAGGTAAATTTGAATTCAGACCTTTAGAACCGGGATATGGATTGACTGTTGGTAACGCATTAAGACGTGTTTTGCTTTCTTCTTTGGAAGGATATGCAATCACTTCGGTTCGTATTGAAGGCGTGGATCACGAATTCTCTACTATCTCCGGTGTGGTTGAAGATGTTACAGAAATCATCCTGAACTTGAAACAAGTACGTTTCAAACGTCAGATCGAAGATATCGATAATGAATCTGTTTCTATCTCATTTTCTGGTAAAGAGCAACTTACGGCCGGTGATTTTCAAAAATTTATCTCTGGCTTCCAAGTGCTTAACCCGGATTTGATTATCTGCAACCTTGATAGCAAAATTACCATTAACATGGAATTATCTATCGAAAAAGGTCGTGGTTATGTTCCTGCTGAAGAAAACAAAAAACCAAATGCACCTATAGGAACTATTTTTACAGATTCTATTTACACTCCAGTAAAGAATGTAAAATATTCAATAGAAAACTTCCGTGTGGAGCAAAAAACTGACTATGAAAAATTAGTTTTTGAGATCATTACTGATGGTTCTATTCACCCTAAAGATGCCTTAACAGAAGCAGCTAAAACGTTGATTCATCACTTTATGTTGTTCTCTGACGAAAGAATTACACTTGAGGCTGATGAAATTGCTCAGACAGAATCGTACGACGAAGAATCATTACATATGAGACAATTGCTTAAAACTAAGCTTGTTGATATGGATCTTTCTGTTAGAGCACTAAATTGTTTAAAAGCGGCTGAAGTTGATACACTAGGCGATTTAGTATCATTTAATAAAAATGATCTGATGAAGTTCCGTAACTTCGGTAAGAAATCATTAACAGAACTTGACGAATTAGTTGCTGTTAAAGGGCTTACTTTCGGAATGGATCTGACTAAATATAAATTAGATAAAGAATAATCTAGTCCGCCCTAAAAGCGCGATTAAATTGTATAGCAATGAGACACGGAAAAAAAATAAATCATTTAAGCAGACAGGCTGGACATAGAAAATCTATGTTGGCTAATATGGCTTGCTCACTTATTGAGCACAAGCGTATCAATACTACTGTTGCTAAAGCGAAAGCTTTAAAGCAATTCGTAGAGCCATTGGTAACAAAATCAAAAGAAGATACTACTCACAACCGTCGTGTTGTTTTCGCTTACTTACGTAACAAATACGCTGTAACGGAATTATTTAGAGAAGTAGCCGCTAAAGTTGGTGACCGTCCAGGTGGATATACTCGTATTATTAAATTGGGTAACCGTCTTGGGGATAACGCTGATATGGCAATGATCGAACTTGTAGATTTCAACGAATTGTACAACGGAGGTAAGAAAGAAGTTAAAAAAGCAACTACTCGTCGTGGTAGAGCTAAAAAGACTGAAGCTGCTCCTGCTACTGAAGCTCCGGCTGCTGAAACTACTGAAAATACAGAAGCTACTGAATAATCATGAAACAATTGATTCTTCAATAAAAATTAAGGATGAACTTTTTAAGTTTGTCCTTTTTTTTTGCCTTTTTCTTTCGGATTCCAAATGTCAAAATGAAAAAAGAACAGCGGTTTTGTCCGAATAGTTTCCAGAAAGAAGAATTTAGATTAAATTTGCAAAATTTTACAACACAACACACAATGAAATATTCAAATCGAAATCAAGCCATCCTTTTACTAAGTGACGGAACTGTTTTCCATGGAAAATCCATAGGAATTGAAGGAACCACTTTTGGAGAGGTTTGTTTTAACACCGGAATGACCGGATATCAGGAAATCTTTACCGATCCGTCTTATTTCGGACAAATCATGGTGGCAACCAATGCGCACATCGGAAACTACGGTGTTCATGAAGATGAAGTGGATTCCGACGGAATCAAAATTGCCGGACTGGTTTGTAAAAACTTTAGCTTTAATTATTCCAGACCCGATGCTTCCGAAGGTTTATTCGAATACTTCGAAAAAGTAAACCTTGTTGCAATCTCCGATGTCGATACCCGTGCTTTGGTGAGTTATATCCGCGATAATGGCGCTATGAATGCCGTAATTTGTACCGATGGAACACCGTTGGAAGAATTGAAAAAACAATTGGCCGCTGTTCCGGATATGAAAGGTTTGGAATTGGCTTCCACTGTGTCGACAAAAGAGCCTTACTTTTTTGGTGATGAAAAGGCAACTTATCGTATCGCAGCACTTGATTTAGGTATCAAAACCAATATTTTGAGATGCCTGGCCGAAAGAGACTGCTATATCAAAGTATTCCCATACAATACTTCCTTTGAAGATTTAAAAGCATTTAATCCGGATGGATATTTCCTATCCAACGGACCTGGTGATCCGGATCCGTTAAAAGGTGTACAGGAAGTGGCACGCCAGATCCTGGCTACCGATGTTCCGGTTTTCGGAATCTGCCTTGGACATCAGATTATTGCTTTAGCAAATGGAATTTCGACCTATAAAATGTTTAACGGTCACCGTGGAATCAACCACCCGGTGATGAATGTAATCACAAACAGAGGTGAAATCACGTCTCAGAATCACGGTTTTGCCGTAGTGCGTGAAGAATTGGAAAAACACCCTGATTTTGAAATTACCCATGTGCATTTGAACGACGGTACCGTTGCCGGTATGCGAATGAAAAACAAAAGTTGTTTCTCCGTACAATACCACCCGGAAGCGAGTCCCGGACCGCACGATGCCCGTTATTTATTTGACCAATTCGTCGAAAACATTAAATTAGCTAAAAATTAATCCGGCCTTTTTTAAAGGCAATCAAAAAGTATCAATTATGAGCATGATTATTAAAGTTCACGCAAGACAAATATTAGACTCCAGAGGTAATCCAACAGTAGAAGTAGATGTGTTTACCGAAAACGGTATCATGGGAAGAGCTGCTGTTCCATCGGGAGCTTCAACCGGAGAGCACGAAGCTGTCGAATTAAGAGACGGTGGAAAAGCATACATGGGGAAAGGTGTTTTAAAAGCGGTGGAAAATGTAAATATAACAATCGCATCCGAAATCGTTGGAATGTCGGTCTTCGAACAAAATGCCATCGATAAAGTAATGATCGAATTGGATGGAACACCAAACAAATCCAATTTAGGAGCAAACGCTATTCTTGGAGTTTCTTTGGCTGTGGCAAAAGCGGCAGCAAACGAACTGGGAATGCCATTATATCGTTACGTAGGTGGTGTTTCGGCAAACACACTTCCGGTACCGATGATGAACATTATCAACGGAGGATCACATTCCGATGCGCCTATCGCGTTTCAGGAGTTTATGATCATGCCGGTAAAAGCGCAAAACTTTACGCATGCGATGCAAATGGGAACGGAAATTTTCCATAACCTGAAAAAAGTATTGCACGATAGAAATCTAAGTACTGCTGTTGGTGATGAAGGAGGTTTTGCTCCAAATCTGGCTGGTGGTACCGAAGATGCCTTGGATTCGATTAAACTGGCAGTAGAAAATGCCGGATATACTTTTGGAGATGACGTAATGATCGCTTTGGATTGTGCAGCATCCGAATTCTATATCGATGGTAAATACGATTATACTAAATTTGAAGGCGCTACCGGAAAAGTAAGAACATCCGAAGAGCAAGCACAATATTTAGCCGATTTGGCTGCAAAATATCCGATTATTTCCATTGAAGACGGAATGTATGAAGACGATTGGAACGGATGGAAATTATTAACCGAAAAAATCGGTGATAAAGTACAGTTGGTAGGTGATGATTTATTTGTGACCAACGTACAGCGTTTGTCAAGAGGAATTTCAGAAAATATCGCTAATTCCATCCTGATCAAGGTAAACCAGATCGGAACATTGACTGAAACGATTGCGGCGGTAAACATGGCGCATAATGCCGGATATACGTCTGTAATGTCACACCGCTCCGGAGAAACGGAAGATAATACTATCGCCGACCTGGCCGTAGCATTAAACTGTGGACAAATTAAGACAGGATCGGCTTCCCGTTCCGACCGTATGGCAAAATACAATCAATTGCTTCGAATTGAAGAAGAATTAGCTGAAGTCGCTTATTTTCCACAGGAAAGAGCATTTAAAGTGAAATAACAACGCTTTTAAGTATAGGAAAAGGCTGTCCGATAAGGATGGCCTTTTTTGTTGCATTACACCTGACAGGTTTCCAAAACCTGTCAGGTGTCTCATTATGAAAAATAGCGGTAAAAAAGCGTGTTTTATGTAACATCCCGGTATTTTTTAGTAACGTAATTTAACTTGAGAAAACACGACTTTACAGGGTGTTTTTTTGTGCGGTAAAAAATGTGAAAAATGTAATTTTTACGCTTAATTTTTACGGAATAATTAACGATTTCCTTGCTTGATTTTCTTTCCATTTCGATTGGAATTGCTTAAATTCGCAGATAACAAAAATATTTTACATTTAATTCCTAATACAAACATGTCAAAAACTGCAATATTAGAAATTGATGGCAACAAATATGAATTCCCGGTAATAGTAGGAAGCGAGAACGAAGTTGCTATCGATATAGAAAAATTACGTGCTGCAACTGGCGCGATTACGCTTGACCCGGGGTATAAAAATTCAGGATCTTGTAAAAGTGATATCACTTTCCTTGACGGGGAGCAAGGTATTCTTCGTTACAGAGGATATGCCATTGAAGACCTGGCGGAAAAAGCAAACTTTTTAGAAGTTTCGTACCTGGTTATTTTTGGCGAATTGCCAACAGCAGCCCAATTAGAAAAATTCGAAAACGATATTCGTAAATACACGTTGGTTAATGAAGAAATGAAAAACATCATCGATGGTTTTCCAAAAACGGCACACCCAATGGGCGTTCTGTCTTCACTAACAAGTGCACTTACAGCGTTTAATCCGAAAGTTGTCAATGTTGAAAACGAAGAGGAAATGTACACCGCTGTTTGTAAAACAATGGGTAAATTCCTGGTATTGGCTACTTGGACTTTCCGTAAAACTTCTGGTTTCCCGTTAAACTACTACGACAATACGAAAGGATATGTGGAAAACTTCCTTCGTTTGATGTTCGAATTACCAACTGGACCGTATAACGTTAATCCGGTTATCGTAGATGCGCTGGATAAATTATTCGTCCTTCATGCCGATCACGAACAAAACTGTTCTACATCAACAGTACGTATGGTAGGTTCGTCTCATGCTGGTTTATTTGCTTCAATCTCTGCAGGTGTTTCTGCTTTATGGGGACCACTACACGGAGGTGCAAATCAGGCGGTATTGGAAATGTTGGAAGAAATCCAAAAAGATGGAGGTGATGCGGAGAAATATTTAGCGAAAGCGAAAGATAAAAACGATCCTTTCCGTTTAATGGGATTCGGACACCGTGTTTATAAAAACTTCGACCCACGTGCGAAAATCATCAAAAAAGCAGCTGATGAAGTATTGGCTACTTTAGGAGTTAACGATCCAATCTTGAACATCGCGAAACAATTAGAAGAGTCTGCTTTACAAGATGAGTATTTCAAATCGAGAAACTTATATCCAAACGTAGATTTCTATTCCGGAATTATTTACCGTGCTTTAGGAATCCCGACCGATATGTTTACCGTATTGTTCGCAATCGGACGTCTTCCGGGATGGATTGCACAATGGAAAGAAATGCGTGTTAACAAAGAACCAATCGGACGTCCACGTCAGGTGTATACCGGTTATGCATTGCGTTCTTTTAAACCGATGAACGAAAGATAATAGTTGTTATCATAAAAAAAAATCCCGAAGTAGCTTCGGGATTTTTTTTATTCTGTAGTTTTTTCCGTTTCCGAATCGTCGGATACATCGTCTGCTTTCTCTTCGGCCTTGTTAATCCAATCGGAAACCGACTCTTTTGCATCGGCGGCTTTTTCTTCAAACCATTCGCCGGCATCGGTTATGGTGTCTTTGGCCTTGTCGGCAAAGTTGGTTACCGTTTCCGATACGCCCATTTCTTCCAGTTTGTTAGAAACAGTATCGCCGATATCAGTAACCGTCTCGGCTACCTCTTTGGAAAAAGACTCGATTTTGTCTGATGCCGCTTCAGACGTACTATGTAAGGCGTCGCCAACATTTTCGGTAGTCTGTTTGGCCTTCCCGAAAAGCGAACTAAAAAAGCTTGATAATCCCATGTTTTGTAGTTTTTTAAGTAAATGTATTAAAAAATTATTTTTTGTTAACTTATAATCGCTTTATTTTTAAGTTATTATAATTCGGAAGAATAATTCGCAATCAGTCGGATATTTGATCGGGACTTTTTTATTAATCAAAGCCCTTTGTTTATATTTGCCAAAAGCCAAAAGCTATGTTAAGTCTAAATGTAAAAAATGAAACGTCGCGGCTTAGAGCCGTCGTTTTAGGAACTGCAGTAAATAATGGACCAACGCCCACGATCGATGAGGCTTATGATCCGAAATCATTAGAGCATATTAAAGCGGGAACCTATCCCGTGGAACCCGATATGATCAAAGAAATGGATGCCTTTAATGCCGTTTTCGAAAAATACGATGTTAAAGTATACCGCCCGGAAATTATCGAAAGCTATAACCAAATCTTTTCCCGTGATATCGGTTTTGTGATTGATGATACTTTTGTTAAAGCCAATATATTACCGGATCGCGAAAGAGAATTGGATGCTATCCAGTATGTAATCGACCAGATGAATCCGGCAAAAGTGGTTCGTCCACCCGAAGAAGTACATATTGAAGGTGGCGATGTAATGGTGTGGAATGATCATATTTTTATCGGAACCTATAAAGGAAGCGATTATAAAGACTATATCACGGCACGTACCAATATGGAAGGCGTGGCGTATATCAAAAATCTGTTTCCGAACAAAATTGTAAAAGAATTTGATTTGGTGAAATCGAAGATCGAGCCGAGAGATAATGCCTTACACCTGGATTGTTGTTTTCAACCGGTAGGAACCGATAAGGGAATTATCTACAAAAGCGGATTCCGCGAAGAAGCCGATTATATGTATCTGGTTAATCTTTTTGGAATGGAAAACCTGTTCCATATCGAAAGAGAGGAGATGTATCAGATGAATTCCAATGTGTTTTCGATTGCACCGGACGTAGTCGTGTCGGAACGCAATTTTACACGACTAAACAACTGGTTGCGCAGTAAGGGGATAACGGTAGAGGAAATTCCATATGCCGAAATCGCCAAACAGGAAGGACTTTTACGATGTTCTACCTTACCGTTGATCCGGGATTAATAATTTTAAGAAAATAGTGTTATGAAACAAACAACAAATACCATTTTGATGATCCGCCCGGTGGCGTTCCGTATGAACGAACAAACGGCTGTAAATAATTATTACCAAAAAGTATTGGACAACCTGTTGCCGGCTACCGTAAATGCCAAAGCACAGGAAGAGTTTGATGCTTTTGTTGAAAAACTAAAAAACGTTGGTGTAAACGTTATCGTTGTGGATGATACCGTTACTCCGGACACGCCGGATAGTATTTTTCCGAACAACTGGATTTCGTTTCACGAAAACGGAGATGTGGCTTTGTATCCAATGTTTGCCGAAAACCGTCGTTTAGAGCGTCGTGAGGATATATTGGATATTTTAGAAGAAAAAGGTTTTCAAATCGAGAATCTTGTGGATTATACATCGGCAGAAGAAGATAATATCTTTTTGGAAGGAACCGGAAGTTTACTGTTGGATCGTGAAAACGGAAAAGCCTATTGTGCTTTGTCGCCACGAGCAGATGAGGAACTGATGATTGAGTTTTGTGAAGATTTCGAATTAAACCCGGTGATTTTTGAAGCGTATCAAACGGTAAACGGAGAGCGCAAGCACATCTATCATACGAACGTGATGATGTGTTTGGGTGAAACATTTGCGGTGATCTGTGCCGATTGTATCGATGATACCAAAGAACGTAAAATGGTATTGGATTGCCTGAAATCGGACGGAAAGGAAATTATATTGATCACGGAAGATCAGGTGAATAATTTTGCCGGAAATATGTTACAGGTTCGTGGTGCTGATGATAAGCGTTATTTGGTGATGAGTGCTTCGGCGCATCAGAGTCTGACAAAAGATCAGATTGCAAAAATCGAAAAACACTGTGAAATTTTAAGCTCCAGTCTGGATACGATTGAAGCCTGTGGTGGTGGAAGTGCCCGTTGTATGATGGCGGAAGTATTTTTGCCGGAAGCAGAATAAGTAACTGTTTAGATATAAAAAAAGCCGCTATATAGCGGCTTTTTATGTTGTAAGAAGTATTAGTTTTTTACAAAGCTATCGATGATTTTATCCGTTTCTGCTTTTGGAGTATCTCCTTTTAAGTCGAATAAATAACCGAATAACGATTTACGGTTTACTTTTTCTTCTAAGTTTAAATCTTTATTTCTGTCGAAGATTGTTTGCCATTTGTCGCGAACGTTTTTCCACATGGCTTTGTTTTCTTTCCAGTATTTGTGAGCGGCAACACATTTAGAATCGGCTACTTTTGTGTAGATGTCGATTCCTTTTTCCTGTGCTAATACTACATCTTTACCAGCATCGTCACGTTTGATTTTTTTGTTATCCTGGTTGTGGATCCATCCGAATTTCGTGATTTCATGCTCGTTTCTTCTGTTTAAAACATTGTAATCGTTACGGATCGTGTGCTCTCTTCGTGGAAGTGGCGCATCGGTGTAGTTTCTCCAGTATGAAGTTCCGTCAACGTGAACCCATGTTGCTGTTCCTTCATAACGCGGACTATCATCTACCTGGAATACACGTTGTGTCCATTGTCCTTTTACATCGGCTTTAGAAAGCGTTTTGTATTTCCATGACGTGTCTTTAAAGAAATCGTATAAACGGGTGTTTTCAAATTCCCAATCCTGTCTCCAGTGTTTTACAATCATAGTGTCTCCTACAATTAGTAAATGCTGCATTACGATTTTGTTTGGTTTGTCTTCAACCAATTCTACCCACTCTAATCCTTTGTCATATTTTGTAGGGGATGGTTTGTAGTTCTCGTCTTTTGTAGTTTTAAAAGTCTCTGCGAAATTAAACTCTACTTCATAACATCCGCACATAGATTTGATCGCGTCGATGTCTTGTTTTTTCTTATTGCCTTGTGCATGACCTAAAAAGGCTGCAAACAATAAAGCAACAGTTACTTTTTGTTTTAGATTTTTCATTATGATGTATTAATTAAAAAATTTCCTGTGCAAAAATATTAAATTTATTTAGAACGAATAAAAATTATCACTTACATTTGCAGAAAATTATTAAGAATAAGTCTAAATTAAGACAGTAAATGTTGTGTCAGATTTCTATTTAGTTGACCAGCAATTCTTAACCTCAAAAAAACGCACAAAAAAAAACGCATGGGTTTCAAAATAAAAATTTGCAGCGGGTTATTTCTACTGGGAGCTTTTTCCGGTTTTGCACAAGAAAATGACAGCATCGTCCCTAAAGTTAACAAATTGGATGAAGTAGTCGTAACCGGACAATACAATCCACAATCGGTTAAAAAATCGGTTTTTGAAGTAAAAGTAATCACCAGAGCCGACATCGACAGACAAGCCGGAAACAACCTGGCCGACATCCTAAATCAAACCTTAAACATTAATATCATACCAAATGCTTCTACCGGAAAATCGGGTGTGCAGTTATTTGGATTGGATGCGCAGTATTTTAAAATATTAGTAGATAATATTCCGGTTGTAAACGACGAAGGTTTGGGTAATAATACCGACCTGACGCAAATTAACCTGGACGATATTCAGCAAATCGAAATCGTGGAAGGTTCCATGGGAGTTGATTACGGTGCAAATGCCGTTTCCGGAATTATCAACATCATCACTAAAAAATCGTCTCAGTATAAATGGGAAGTGACACCTTATATTCAGGAAGAGACGGTTGGAAAAGAATATAATTTTGCCGACAAAGGACGTCATATCCAGTCAATCAAAATCGGACATAACTTTAATGAGAAGTTTTACGCTAACGCAATGTTTACCCGTAATGACTTTAAAGGATTCTGGAACGATAAAATGGGTGAGAATTATGTGAATAACGACGGACTTAGAGGTTACGAATGGTTGCCAAAAGTACAGTTAAACGCCAAATCATTATTGGCATATACCACAAAAAACTACCGTTTATTCTATAAGTTTGAGTTCTTTCAAGAAACAACCGATCGCTATAGTGCCGATGTACAACAAAATTTTGATCCGGTTACCGCAACGGATAACCCGATAGCAAAAGATGAAATTTACAGTTCCACACGTTATTATCATCATTTAAACGCTTCCGGAAAATTTGGTGACAACGGAATGAATTACGATGTGTCGTTTTCCTATCAGGAACAAACCCGTGATCTTGAAAAATACAACTACAGAATCCGTCAGCAGGAGCATTTCGGAACGGAGAAATTAGAATACGAATCCCGAAAAGTGTACTATTCCAAAGGATTTTTCTCCAATTTCCTGAAAAATGAAACGTTTAATCTTCAGGCGGGATATGAAGTAAACAGTGTTAACGGGTATATTACCAGCTTGGCCGGATTGTTTAACGGTGAAAATATCGAAAGAGAATTAAACTCGTACGATGTATACACCTCTTCCGAAATCAATTTTAACAAACGCTTCTCGATTCGTCCGGGTGTACGTATGTTGTTGTCATCCAAATTCGATACACAGGCGGCGCTTTCATTGAGTGCGAAATATGCCTTCGACAGCGGATACGAACTACGCGCCATTGTAGGTACGGCACCACGACTACCAAACTTCGATGAGTTATACACCTATATGGTCGATGTAAACCATAACATTCAGGGGAATCCAAACTTAAATCCGGAACAAGGGAAATCAATTTTCCTACACCTGAAAAAAGATACCAAAATCAACGAGGCGTTCTCGATGCAAAACAAACTTTCGGGTTGGTTTATGGATGTAAAAGACAGAATCGAAATGATCATCATCCAACAATCGCCTTTAGTATACCAATACAACAATATTGATGTATATAAAACCTGGGGATTGTCGCTAACCAATACCGCACAATACAAAAACTTTACCGGTAATTTCGGGGTTACCTTCTCCGGAATTTCAAAAGTCTTAGACAGTGGTGTATTGTCAAACGACGATTATCTATATGCGTTCCAATTAAATGCGAATACGTCGTATAGCTTACCAAAATGGGGGACTGTTTTCTCGGCCTATGTAAAATATAACGGACCGCAATATCAGTTTGTAGAAAGAAACGGCGCATTGGAAAGAGGAAAACAAAATCCATTTACCTGGTTGGATGCGACGATCAAGAAAACCTTTTTGGATAAAAAACTGGAAGCGACCATCGGAGCGAGAAACCTTTTGGATATCACGACGATTAATACCACGGCTACAGAAGCCGGAGCGCATTCGGCAGCCGGAACAAATATCCTGATGGGATATGGAAGATCCTACTTCGTAAAATTATTGTATAAGTTAAATATGTAATCAACATGAAATCTAAAATACTACAAATAGCATTAGCCTTGATCCTGTTCGTAACAGTATCGTGCGAAAAAGATTATACTGTTGAACAGAATCCTTTTGTGATTGCTTTCGAAAGACAATCGATCGATTTTTCGACCATTCCGGATCAAAGGGAAATGAAACTGATTTTTTCGGAACCGGCAAAAACCGATGGAAAAATCAGTATTAAATTATCGGGAACCCATGCCAGTTATGGAGTAGACTTTAGTACACTTCCGGAAGCACAGGGCGGTATTTTGGAACTTCCGTTTGCAAAAGGACAAAGCGAATTGACGTTTACATTTAAAAACCTGATTTACCCGTTTGATAACGACGAAAAATCCATTTTGATGGAAGTGGTTGCAATCAATTATAGCGGCGAAACATCGATTCAGGGATATACAACGTCATTGGTATCGTTCCAAAGATCTTTGGGAGCGACATTACTACCGGAAATTGGAGGACCTAATCAGGGGAATCAGATTTTTGTCGATTTAAGTAAAGAAACAATGACCAGTTCCCGTAGAGATGTTTGGGATTTGGGATTCTATTCCGGAAACCAATTCCGCGTAACAATCAACGGTTCGCTATATATGGCGGTTAAAAAACTGGATGCTACCAATATCGATGCCGTTACACCGGCAAGTGTTAGTGCTTTTCAGGCGCAAGTTGCCGTTGGAACCTTCGATCCGACCAATACCAATTATATCGATGCGCCAAATGGCATGATCAATCAAACAGCCATCGCTGAAATTTCTGCAAACGACGCTGAGAATAATGTATATCTGGTAAATATGGGATATACCATCGGTAATACAACGCCTCCGGCAGGAACTGTAGCTATTGCAGGTGATGCTCGTGGATGGAAAAAAATAAGAATCTTACGTGACGGTGACAACTATATGTTACAATATGCCGATTTGAACAGTACGACACACCAACAGGTTTCGATCCCTAAAAAACCGGATTACAACTTTACGTTCTTTAGTCTGGCGACACAAAATGTCGTGAATGTGGAACCGCAAAAGAATTTATGGGATCTGTGTTTTACCGTATTTACCAACGAAATTGTAAATTCTGGTTCTTATGGTTATTCCGATTTCGTATTGAACAACCTGAAAGCAGGTGTGAGAGGATATAGAGTTGCGGTGACTTCAGCTGTGAATTTTGGCAATTTCACCATGGCGAATGTAGTGGAAAGCAATTTTATGGACGATCAGCGGGTGATTGGTGCCGAATGGCGCGATGTGTTCACCGGTAGTGCTTATACCGATCGCTTTTATGTGATTAAAGATACCGATGGGAACTACTATAAAGTGCGAATGCTGGAATTCTTAAATGAAGGTGGCGTACGTGGATATCCAAAATTTGAATATAAACTGATACAATAAATATAATTAAATCTAGTACTACTATGAAAAAACAAATACTACTTTTAGCAGCAATGCTGGTTGGTTCATTTGCGGGCGCTCAGACCGTTCAGGAAGGAACGGTAACCATGGGACCAAGTTACGCAAATCAGGTGTATTTTAAATTCGCAACTCCGGGAGTGACTAATGCTTACCCACACAGTTCTTGGGATGTTGCTTTCTACAGAAAAAGTGCAATGGCTTTTGCAACCCGTATTAACGATGCAAAAGGTATTGAAGTTTACCAGGCTTCCAATACGGTAAGCAACTGGGCTTCTATCGATGTAAGTCAGGTGGCAAGTTGGACACGTCTGTACAACAGTGATATCGAGTGGACAAAAGGAGCTTTCGATTATGGTACGGCTACCTATGGTTGGGGCGAATATAACATGGCAAACCACCACGTAACCGGATCGATCATTTTTGTATTGAAATATCCAAATGGAACCTATAAAAAATTCAAAATAGATGATTTCTTCTCTGGTTATACCTTTACGTATGCAACCTGGAATGCAGGAACAAGTACTTGGAGCGCCGATCAGACAAAAGTGGTAGCGAATGCAACGAACCCGAACAATATCTTTAATTATTTCTCTTTGGAAACGGACGCAGCGGTTACAGCTGAGCCGGCTACTGCAGATTGGGATTTGATCTTTACAAAGTTCACAACCGATTACCCAATGGGAGGAACTACAACGAAATATCAGGTAACCGGTGCTTTACACCACCCGGATGTTAAAGTGGCTAAAAATGTAGAGCCAGGAGGCGTGATGAATACGTCTAATCTTACTTTCGCTTCGGCTATCAATACTATCGGATACGACTGGAAAACATTTACCGGATCGACCTATACTATCGATGGATCGAAAGCATACTATGTAAAACAAGCTAATGGTACCGTTTACCGTATGGTATTCACAACATTTGCAGGAAGTTCAACTGGAGTGATCAAATTCAACTACCAGGATGTAACCAGTGCTTTGGGAACGGTATCATTTGAAGATAAAATCGCTTTCGGAATTTATCCGAATCCGTCTTTAGATAAAAAAATCAATTTGATCTACGATATTAAAGAAAATATGGATGCCAACAGTAAAGTGAGTATCTATTCGATGACAGGTGCGAAAGTTTTCGAAACCGCTATCGAAACTGCTCAGGGATTCTATAGCAGAGAATTGGATTTATCTGCTTTAGGAACCGGTATCTATATACTGAATCTTGAGTCGGGAAGTAGTACGATTACTAAAAAAGTAATCTTAAAGTAATACTTTCCAATTGAGTAGTTAGTTTAAATGTTTGTTTTTGTTTTAGAAAGAGATTTCAGTATTGAAATCTCTTTCTTCTTTTTAGGGCGATACGGTTTTTAAGATGTTCACCACCGCACTGCTGATATATTGTATTCCGATAGCGATAACGATAAAACCGATAATTCTCGAAATCGCTACAATTCCCGAAGCTCCAAGAATGCGGGAAAGGTAATGCGCACTTTTTAAAATGATAAAGATGGTAAGCGCTACCGCTAATATAGCCGAGCAGACAATCGCTTTTTCGGTTACCTCGGTAAAATCCTGATAAAACGCAATTAATAAGGAAATGGAACCCGGTCCGGCCAACATCGGGATTGCCAATGGTGTTAACGCAATATCACTTCGCTTCTGAGCATCGTGCGCCACTTTTTTATTAACACCTCTTGTTTTGTTGAATTTTCCGGAAAGCAATGCAAATCCCGAATTTACGATTACCAATCCTCCGGCAATACGTAACGCATCGATACTGATGCCAAAAAACTTCAATACATATTCGCCGATAAAAAACGAAATGACCAGAATAATAAAAACGTTGACAGCGGTCCATAATGAAATTCTCGATCGTTCAGCGCTGCTTTCGTGATGCGTCAGTCCAACGAAAATCGGGATAACGCCCAAAGGGTTCAAAACGGAAAAAAGGGCTGCGAAAATGTAAATAAATAGTTCCATAGTTTTTTTTGCAAAATAAAACGTTAATATTCCTTTCGGCTTTAGGGGAGTGTTATTTCAAAGTTATGATAAAACAATGTTATAATTGATTTGAAATGTAAGAAAATAAGCGATAAATACGTAATTTTATACTTAAATATACGAATATGAAGACATTGGTTATCGGAGCTTCGTCAAATCCGGAGCGTTATGCGAATATGGCATTGAAAAGTCTTTTAAAGCACCAACACGAAGTCGTGGCAGTCGGGCTTAAAAAAGAAGTGGTGGAAGGCGTGATTATCGAAACGGAAAAAATACCGTTTACCGGCGTGCATACGGTTACTTTATACCTGAATCCGGTACGCCAACAGGAGTATTATGACTATATCATTAGCCTGAAACCACAACGCGTGATCTTTAATCCCGGAACGGAAAATCCCGAATTGTACCGTCAGCTCGAAGCAAACGGCATCGGTTATGAAGTAGCCTGTACTTTGGTGTTGTTAACGACCAACCAGTTTTAAGCGATTTTTCTTTTCTGACTAATCGCCAGTAATAGTAAAAATGTAATGAGTCCGTTGATAATGATCAACTCGTTATCAAACACATAATCGCCAAAAAATACTTTCGAATGCTGACTTAAATAGAAGGTCAGTGCCGGTGCTAATACGCAGATAAAAGGAACTAATTTGTCGCGTACACCACGGCTTTTTACAAATAATCCGAAAGCATATAATCCCAATAACGGGCCATAGGTATACGATGCAATCTTAAAGATCATACTCACCACTGAAGCATCGTTGATCTCGTTAAAAATGATGATCACCAGAAACATCAACAAGGAAAAGGAAATATGAACCAGATGACGGGTTCTTACAATATTCGGTTTGTTGGCATTTTCGGCTTTGTCCATTCCTAAGAAATCAACACAAAAAGAAGTGGTTAGTGCGGTTAATGCCGAATCGGTTGTCGCAAAAGTAGCGGCTGTTAATCCTAACAGGAATACAATCGAAGGAATGAGTGTTAAATGATGGAACGCAATTTCCGGGAATAATAAATCCGTACGCGGTTTACCGGTTATCGCATCCAAAGGCACTTCGATTCCGTTTTTGCCGGCATACAAGTACAATAATGCACCTACACTTAGAAAGAATAAATTGATCACCACAAAAATGGCCGTAAAGGAAAACATATTCTTTTGAGCCTCTCCAATATTTTTACAGCTCAGGTTTTTTTGCATCAAATCCTGATCCAATCCAACCATCGCAATGGTTACAAAAATGCCGCCCAATACTTGTTTTACAAAATGGTACCGACTTCCGATAAAATCATCAAAGAAAAATATTTTGGAATAATTACTCTCTTTTATCGCCTCGAACGCTTGTACCGCATTATAATCAAGGCTGTCGCAGATAAAGTAAATCGTAAAAAACACCGACGATACCAGGAACAACGTTTGTAAGGTATCGGTAACAATAATCGTTTTTAAGCCGCCTTTATAGGTATAGGCAAAGATCAAACCGAGTGATATCAGTACGGTAAACGAAAAAGGCACATTATAGAAATCAAACACATAACGTTGTAAAACAATCACAACTAGATACAGTCGGAAAGCGGATCCGATGGTACGACTCAACAGGAAAATAGACGCGGCGGCTTTATAACTGTAGTAGCCCAACCGTTTTTCCATATACTCGTAAATCGATGTCAGGTTCATTCGGTAATATAACGGAAGTAATACGGTGGCAACAATGATAAAGCCAATGGCATTACCGAGTACAAACTGAAAATATTTGAATTCCTCTCCGTTAGGTGAACCTACCTCGCCCGGAACGGAAATAAACGTAACACCCGAAAGTGCCGTTCCGATCATCCCGAAAGCCACCAGATACCATTTGGAATTTTTATTAGCCTTAAAAAAGGCATCATTACTATGGTCTTTTTTGCTGATAACATTGGATATCAGGATTAAAAGTCCAAAGTAAATAACAATGATGGTCAATATGGTAAAAGGTGTCATTTTTGATATTTTAGGTGGAGCCAAAATACAAAAAAATGTTAATTTGAGATCACTTTTTCAACGGATTGACGTGAGATAAAATTCAATTAAAAAGAGTAATTTTGTCCCTATGGAATTCTCATCAAAATTATTGGAAAAGGCGGTCAACGAAATGTCGCAATTACCGGGAATCGGAAAGCGTACGGCGTTACGACTGGTGCTTCATTTGCTAAAACAACCGAAAGAGCAAACGCAGCTATTGGCAAGTGCTTTAACGCAACTCCGGGAAGACATTCGTTTTTGTTCCCGTTGCCATAATATTTCCGATGAAGAAATCTGTTATATCTGTTCCAATCCCGCACGGGAACAATCGGTGGTTTGTGTGGTCGAAGATATCCGTGACGTGATGGCACTCGAAAATACCGGATTATACAAAGGTTTGTACCATGTGTTGGGCGGAAAGATTTCCCCAATCGACGGAGTAGGGCCGAGTCAGTTAAATATTCCATCATTGGTGGAAAAAGTAAAATCCGGAGCCGTAAAGGAAATTATTTTTGCACTGAGTTCGACCATGGAAGGCGATACGACCAATTTCTATATTTACAGACAAATCAAAGACTGTGACGTAATCGTTTCGGCTATTGCGCGCGGAATTGCAATTGGCGACGAACTGGAATATGCCGATGAGGTAACGCTGGGACGTAGTATTTTGCATCGAATTCCTTTTGAAAATGCCATTAAAAATTCCTAAAACTTTAAAAAATTAACGTTTCTTTGTAAAGCTATAGTACCGTACGTAAAATAGCCTTTGATAAACTATATTTGTTGCTCAAAAAGTCATCAGAATGATAAAAACATTTTTAATGTTACTATTGGTCGGAATCTTTTCGGTTTCGTGTGTGTCCAATAAAGAATTATTGTATTTGCAGAACTATAGTAAAGATACGCTGGCTGTGGCGGTAAATCCCGTACTGTTTAAACCGTACCGTATACAGACCAACGATGTGGTGAGCATTAAAATAAAAGCACTGGATCAGAAACTGGTCGATATGTTTAACCCTGCCGCGGCGGCGGGAAGCAGTGCCAATGGTGAAACGGAACAAAGTCTGTATTTTAACGGATTTTCGGTAAACGATCACGGAAACATCCGTATTCCGGTTCTGGGCGAAATAAATGTACTTGGTTATACTCTTGACGAAGTACGGATTCGGATTGAAAAGCAATTGCTGGAAGAATACTTTAGAAAAGAAGCTAATATTTTTGTCGATGTTCGTTTGGCCGGTTTCCGTTATACAATTAACGGTGAAATAACGGTTCCGGGAACAAAAGTACTCTATCAGGATAAAGTTACGATTATGCAGGCGATCGCTAATTCCGGCGATATTACAATGACCGGAAATCGAAAAGAAGTTATGATCATTCGACAATATCCACACGGTACCGAAATGCATACCATCAACCTTACCGATGCCAAAGCCATGCAATCTCCGTATTATTACATACAGCCCAACGATTATATTTATGTCAAGCCGCTAAAACAAAAATCATGGGGAACGGGAACTACCGGAACGCAGACTGTGGCGACCATCATAACCGCGATGTCGCTGGTTACAACAACGTTTTTACTCTTTAAAAACCTATAGTATATGCTGAGTACTAAAGACTTTTCCTTATTTGAAAATCAAAATAATTTCGATTTTAAAGGCTTGCTTTTAAAAATTGTCAGCTATTGGAAATGGTTTTTAGCCTGTCTTATTGTTACTTTTTTTATCGCATATCAGATAAATATCCGAAAAGAGAAAATTTACGGAATGGATGCTTCTGTCGTGATAAAAGATGAAAACAATCCGTTCTTTACGTCCAATACCAGTTTGGTATTTAACTGGGGCGGAACTTCCGATAAGGTACAAACCGTGATCAATACCCTTAAATCGCGTACGCATAACGAATATGTTGTAGACAAGCTGGGTTTCTATATCGATTATCTGAAAAAAGGAAAATACAATTTTCAGGATGTATACGGTGAAACGCCTTTTTATATTCAGATTGATAAAAATAAAAATCAGCTTGCAGATATTCCGGTTCTGATTCGCTTTGTAAACGAAAAGGAATATGTTTTGTCGATTCCGTTTGATGAAAATACATCGGTAAAAACCTATAATTATCTACAGGGAACTACCGAAAACGTAAATGTATCGGCCGGAACGTTCGAAAAAAAGTTTGCCGTAGGCGAAGCGGTACACTTGCCTTTCCTGAATCTTAAAGTACTGATTAATGCCAATCCGGGCTTTTATAGCGGAAACGAATATTACATTCGCTTTAATAATTTTGACGGTACGGTTGCTGCTTATAAAGGACTGAATGTAGAAATCGATACCAAAGCGGGATCGATTGTGCGTCTTTCGTTACAGGGAACCAATAAAAAACGTTTGGTCGATTACCTGAATACGACGGTTAATGTGTTGCGGAAAAAACAACTGGACAGTAAAAATCAGTTTGCCAAAAATACCATCGCTTTTATCGATAGCACGCTGATTGCAATGGAAGAACATTTAAAAGATTCCGAAAAAGAACTGAAAAATTTCCGGAAAGATAAAAATGTATTTGAACTTCAGGGTGGCGGTGAAAAAATCACAGAACAATTATCAAATTTTGATATCGAAAAAGACGGGATTACACGTAAAATCAATTACTATAATTCCCTGAATAACTACCTGCAAAAAAGTACCGATTATTCGAAATTGCCTGCGCCTACCGTTGCGGGAATCGAAGATCCGAACATCGTAACCAATGTCGCAAAGCTGATTCAGCTTTCAAGAGAGCGTTCGGAAATGGCTTATTCGGTTAAAAGTCAGAAACTTTTTGACGAGTTCGATAACCAGATGAATGCTACCAAAAGAGTATTGCTGGAAAATATCAACTCGGCTAAAAACGCCATTACAATCGATCTTGGTATCATCAACAAAAGAATTGGTCAGGCCGAAAGTACCATCCGACAATTACCGGAAGAACAGCAGGAGCTGATGAAGATCACTCGAAAATACGATCTGAATGATAATATTTACAGTACATTTCTTCAGAAAAGAAGCGAAGCCGATATCGTAAAAGCATCCAATGTTTCGGATATTGAATTTATCGATACCGCCAAAGATATAGGCGGCGGATTGTTGGGGCCGAAAACAAGTGTAAACTATATTCTGGCCTTACTGCTGGGAATTTTGATTCCGTTGATTGTGGTGTTTACTATTACGTTACTGGACAATTCGATCCACGGAACGGAAGATATCGAACGTCTTACTGCGATTCCGATTATCGGGATTGTAGGGAAAAAACATACCGAATCGAATATGGCGGTTTATGAAAAACCAAAATCACCTTTGGCCGAATCGTTCCGATCCATACGATCGTCCCTTCAGTTTTTATATAAAAAGCAAAAACTCGACGGTACAAAAATTTTAATGCTCACGTCATCGGTTGGGGGCGAAGGAAAAACATTTTGTTCGATCAACATGGCTACTGTTTTTGCCTTAAGTGAAAAGCGAACGGTTATTGTGGGTCTGGATTTAAGAAAACCGAGAATTTTTGGTGACTTTAACATCGAAAACAATATTGGAGTGGTAAACTACCTGATCGGACAAAAGAGCATTCAGGAAATAGTACAACATACGCACGTACCTTTTCTGGATGTAATTACGGCAGGACCTATTCCGCCCAATCCGTCAGAACTATTGATTAGTCAGGCGATGACGTCCATGATCGAAGAATTAAAAGAATTGTACGATTATATCATTTTAGATACGTCTCCGGTTGGTTTGGTTTCGGACGCACTGGAACTAGCAGAATATTGTGATGCTACCTTATATGTAGTACGTCAGGGCGTAACCAAAAAAGGCATGCTGGCGATTGTCAATGAAAAACACAAAAGAGGCGAACTGCATAATATCAGTATCGTACTAAACGGTTTTGACAACAAAACACAATATGGTTATGGGTACGGTTACGGCTATGGATACGGCTACGGAACCTATGTTAATGGTTATATGGAAGAAGAAGTGACAGATAAAACCATCTGGGAAAAAATTAAATCGAAAATTTTTAAAAGAAAATAATGAGCACTGAAGCTGCCGATAAGGAAAAATGGTTGTATGAAATTACACCCAAAGCAAAATTGTTTACATTCGACTTCGGTGAGATATGGAAATACCGCGATTTATTACTGATGTTTGTCAAACGCGATATTGTAACCTACTACAAACAAACGATTCTGGGGCCGCTTTGGTTTTTAATTCAACCACTGATCACATCTGTAATTCAGTTTATCGTGTTTTTTAAAATTGCCAAACTACAATCGGATGGTATTCCGTATTTCCTGTTTGCACTGGCCGGAAACACCCTTTGGTTCTATTTCTCCGAATGTTTTAAAACCACTTCCGAAACGTTTAGAACCAATCAGAATATTTTTGGGAAAGTCTATTTTCCGAGAATCATTATGCCGCTGGCGTTAACAGTGTCCAACCTGGTTAAGTTTGGAATCCAGTTTTTGCTATTCCTCACCGTAATGGGCTATTATATGTGGCAGGGTTCACCAATAGAACCCCGATGGACCATTATACTTACCCCGTTTTTATTGCTGGTGATGGCTTTAATCTCACTGGGACTTGGAATGATCATATCTTCAATGACGACTAAATATCGGGATCTGACCTTTGTAGTGTCTTTCGGAGTTTCGTTGTATATGTATGTTACGCCGGTTATTTATCCGGTGTCGCAGGTGATTAAAGAACTACCGGAAGGGTATTCCTGGCTTGTCTATATTAACCCGCTGACAAGTATTTTTGAGTTTTTTAAATATTCTTTTCTGGGGAAAGGAACTTTTACAATGTTGGGACTTTTGTATTCTGTTGGAAGTACGATCGTTATTTTTCTGTTAGGCTTGGTTATTTTCAATCGTACGGAAAGAAGCTTTATCGATACAATATAAAATCTATAAGGTAGCTACAAAGCTCTGGTAATAACCTTATATTTGTAACCGGTTTTGAAGGTTGTAAAAAAACAGGATAAACCCGCAATTCGTTGCGATTTAAATAAAATAATCAGAACGCTTATATGAGTATAAAGAAAATATGCTGTATTGGTGCAGGATATGTTGGAGGTCCAACTATGGCTGTTATTGCACAGAAATGCCCGGATATACAGGTGACAGTTGTCGATTTGAACGAAAAACGTATTGCTGCCTGGAACGATGAGAATGTTGAAAATATCCCGATTTATGAACCCGGACTTAGCGATGTCGTAGCTTCCTGCCGTGGACGTAACCTTTTTTTCTCTACCGAAGTAGATAAAGCGATCGATGAAGCTGACATGATTTTTATCTCGGTAAATACGCCTACAAAAACGTATGGTATCGGAAAAGGAATGGCGGCCGATTTAATATATATTGAGCTCTGCGCGCGACAAATTGCAAGAGTCGCTAAAAACGATAAAATTGTAGTCGAAAAATCGACATTGCCGGTACGTACTGCCAGTGCCATTAAAGATATTCTGGACAACACCGGAAACGGAGTGCAGTTCCAGATTTTATCCAATCCGGAGTTCCTGGCCGAAGGTACAGCCGTTGAAGATTTACTAATGCCGGATCGCGTACTGATTGGTGGCGATACAACCGAAGAAGGACAAAAAGCGATTCAGAAACTGGTAGACATTTATGCCAACTGGGTTCCGAAAGAACGTATCCTTACAACCAATGTATGGTCTTCGGAATTGTCAAAATTAACAGCCAATGCTTTCCTGGCACAACGTGTATCGTCTATCAATGCTTTGTCGGAATTGTGTGAAAAAACAGGTGCCGATGTAAATGAGGTGGCCAAAGCAATTGGTATGGATAGTCGTATCGGATCAAAATTCTTAAAATCATCCGTTGGTTTTGGAGGATCTTGTTTCCAGAAAGATATTTTAAACCTGGTTTATATCGCAAAATCCTACGGACTAAATGAAGTAGCCGATTATTGGGAACAGGTAGTTATTATGAACGATCACCAGAAGCGTCGTTTTGGTAAAAACATTATCCAGACATTATACAATACGGTTTCCGGAAAGAAAATCGCTTTTATGGGATGGGCATTTAAAAAAGATACCAACGATACCCGGGAGTCAGCCGCTATTTATGTTGCGGATGACTTGTTGAGCGAGCGAGCGGAAATTGCAGTATATGATCCGAAAGTACAGGAAGATCAGATTTTTTATGATCTGGATTATCTTGATAGCCGTTCTGCCGATGAAAACAGAAGTGGATTAACGGTGACCCACGATCCGTATATAGCTGCCGAAAAAGCACATGCCATTGCAATATTAACCGAGTGGGACGAATTTAAAACCTACGACTGGCAACGTATTTATGACAATATGTTAAAACCGGCTTTTATCTTCGATGGTAGAAACCTGTTGGATAAAGAAGCTGTTCAAAAAATAGGATTTGTATACCAGGGTATCGGTTCATAAACATCAAAAACATACTATCAAAAAAGCCTTTCTTATCTACATGAGAAAGGCTTTTTTCTTTAAATAATAATGAATTTTGTGACTTTTTAAAATTTCTTGAAAAAAATATTTTTGTTTCAAAATAACGAGTACTTTTGTTGCTCACAATAGAAGAATGTTAGAATCTTTAATAACATCGAAAACCCGACTACGGCTATTGGTTAAGTTTTTTATCAATGCAGCCAATCATGGCCATTTGAGAGGCTTAGCCGAAGAATTCAGCGAATCAACCAATGCGATACGTAAAGAATTAAATAATCTTTCGGAAGCTGGTTATCTCGAAAAAGAAGCCGTACGCAATACGATTTCGTATCGGGCCAATACCAACCACCCTCTTTTTTCGCTATTACAAAGTGTGGTTAGAAGGACAATAGGTCTGGATACGATTGTAGCAACCATATTGGAGCGAATGGGCGAAGTGAAAAAAGTATACCTCATTGGCGATTATGCCGAAGGAAGAGATACCGGAACCATTGAAGTAGTTATTGTGGGGGAAGTACTGAATGAGGAATATGTTGAGCAATTGGCATTTAAGATAGAAGGAGAAATAAAGCGAAAAGTGAAATTTATATTTTCCAAAGATTATCGAGAAGAAGGGTTGTTGTTGTTTGGAAATGAATCGTGAATTTTGTTTTCAGGGCAGACAATTGCTGTTCGGGTAGATTACGTTAAGTAGAACTGAATTAAACGAATAAAAACAATGGATAGAATACTGATTACTGGCGGTGCTGGATTTATAGGCTCAAATTTGGTGGAGTACTTTTTGGGTAAAAACTACCATGTTACCTGTCTGGATAATTTTGCAACAGGTCATCGTCATAATATTGCGCCTTTTCTGGAGAATCCTAATTTTAATTTAATTGAAGGTGATATCAGAGATTTGGCGACCTGTCATAAAGCTGTAGAAAATGTAGATTTTGTCCTGCATCAGGCAGCATTAGGCTCGGTGCCGCGTTCTATTAATGACCCTGTTACCAGTAATGATGTAAATGTATCCGGATTTTTAAATATGTTGGTTGCTTCAAGAGATGCAGGTGTAAAGCGATTTGTTTATGCAGCGAGCTCTTCTACTTATGGTGATTCGGAAGCTTTACCAAAAGTGGAAGATAAGATCGGGAAACCTTTATCGCCCTATGCCATTACAAAATATGTAAACGAGCTTTATGCGGATATTTTTAGCAAGACGTATGGTATGGAAACGATAGGGTTACGCTATTTTAATGTGTTTGGAAGAAGACAGGATCCCAATGGGGCTTATGCGGCTGTGATTCCAAAATTTGTGATGCAGTTTATGCAGCATGAAAGCCCTGTTGTAAATGGTGACGGAGAATATTCCCGGGACTTTACCTATATCGATAATGTGATCCAGATGAATGAGCTGGCAATGACCACAAAATCACCGGAAGCGATTAATACGGTATACAACACGGCTTATGGTGACAGAACGACTTTAAAACAGTTGGTTGAGTATCTGAAAGAATTTTTATCGGAGTACGACCCGGAAATAGCCAATGTTGAGGTGGTATACGGACCGAACAGAGCAGGAGATATTCCGCATTCTCTGGCGAGTATTGAAAAAGCAAAAATAAAATTAGATTATAATCCGAAATTTTCAATCAGAGAAGGGCTTAAGGAAGCGATTTCTTGGTATTGGAGTAATTTAAAATAATAAAATATCAGTTATAATGGATAATAAAATTGCAGTTATAGGTTTAGGTTATGTAGGCTTGCCATTGGCAAGATTATTTGCAACAAAGTATGCAGTTGTTGGTTTTGATATTAATACGACACGAATCTCCGAATTAAATTCGGGGCAGGACAGTACGCTTGAAGTGGACAGTGAAACACTTAAAGGAGTATTAGTTGCCAAAAATCACAACTCAAAAGGGCTCTATTGTTCTTCGGATTTAGAAGATATTAAAGATTGTAATTACTATATTGTTACTGTGCCTACGCCTGTTGACAAACATAACAGACCGGATCTTACTCCTTTGTATAAAGCCAGTGAAACGGTGGGAAAAGTACTGAAAAAAGGAGATATTGTTATTTATGAGTCTACCGTATATCCTGGAGTAACGGAAGAAGAATGTGTACCGGTACTGGAAAAAGTATCCGGACTGAAGTTTAATGTGGATTTCTTTGCAGGCTATTCGCCGGAGCGTATTAACCCGGGAGATAAAGAGCATACAGTAGAGAAAATCTTAAAGATAACCTCCGGATCTACTTTGGAAATCGGACAAAAGGTAGATGAACTTTATAAAAACGTAATTGTTGCCGGAACGCATCTTGCACCAACTATAAAAGTAGCCGAGGCCGCTAAAGTAATCGAAAATTCACAGCGCGACATCAATATTGCTTTTGTAAACGAACTGGCAAAGATTTTTAATATTCTGGAAATCGATACACAGGCAGTTTTGACAGCAGCCGGAACAAAATGGAACTTTTTACCGTTCCGACCAGGATTGGTGGGCGGACATTGTATCGGTGTCGATCCGTATTATTTAGCACAAAAAGCACAGGAAAAAGGCTACCACCCGGAAATTATCCTTGCCGGTCGCCGTTTAAACGACAGTATGGGCGAATATGTAGCCTCACAGGTTGTAAAACTGATGATTAAAAAAGGAATACAGGTAAACGGAGCCAAACTGTTAATGATGGGTATTACTTTCAAGGAAAACTGTCCTGATGTGCGTAATACTAAGATTGTTGATGTTATAGCGGCTTTAGCTGATTATGGTATTGAAGTTAATATATACGATCCTTGGGCGAATCCGGCTGAGGTGAAGCACGAATATGGATTGGTTACCAGTAATGAATTACCATCGCAGCAATTTGATGCCGTCGTTTTAGGAGTAGCACATAAGGAATTTTTAAATGCTGATCTGAGCACTTTGCTAAAGGAAAACAGCCTGTTGTATGATGTGAAAGGAGTTTTGGAAGGTGAAGTGGATGGGAAGTTATAATTTTGTTATACCTAATAGTTAAACAAATACATGATTACGACAAAAAGAGAATATAAGTACTATCTAGATCAAGATAGGTTGGCTTCAAGCATCAAAGGGAAGGGATTTTTGTATCAAATCAAAGAGTTTTTATTTCCCAATTATATTTGGAAGTTTATACGACTTATGCGCAAATATGAATATCTTAAAAATACTAATCAAGGACTTTTTGGAAAGATTCAACTCATTTTTGTCAGGATCGCTTATAGAAGAATATCTCTTAAGTTAGGTTTTTCTATTCCGGTAAATGTATTTGGACCGGGCTTGTCAATTCCGCATTATGGAACTATAGTTGTCAATCCGGCGGCGAAGGTTGGAAAAAATTGTCGTTTACATGTAGGGGTCAATATTGGAGCAAGTGCAGGAAGTTCAAAAGCGCCTGAAATTGGTGACAATGTGTATATAGGACCAGGGGTAATCATGTATGGAGATATAACCATAGTAAACAATATAACCATAGGAGCTAATTCAACAGTAAATAAGAGCTTTACCGAAGAAGGGGTTGTTATAGCAGGTTCCCCGGCTAAAATTGTTAAAACGCAGTTTCCTGTATGGTGGGAAAATAACCGATTGTCTTTATAAAAGGGAATAACAATGGTTTTATTAATGAAGTTATAAGGAGTGAGCTTCATTATAATTTAAAAAAAAAAAGAAATTAATAAAGCATATTGCGTAATAACGAATATCAAGCACTATTTTGCAAATAAAAGCGATGTTTTATCTTTTATTTCTATGGATTATAAGTAGTGTTGTTGATGGAGAATTGTAATTAAAATTTATTAAATGTCAAATCGTATTAATGTTAAAACAAG